>JADFGZ010000106.1 GCA_022567475.1 Acidobacteriota bacterium
TGCTTCGCGGCGACCACCGTCGCTGCCGTCTACCATAACTTTTTCGGCTGGGAAGCTCCCTACCCGTTGCTAAGCGCCCCCGTTATTCTGGGATCGGCTGGCGGTGTGGGGTTGCTGATCGGGCCTGTAGGATTGCTCTGGCTCAAGAGTGTCCGGAATCCAAGCCTGAGCGACCGGCGGCAGACCGTCATGGATGTCGCCTTCCTGGCGCTTCTGTTTTTGACAAGCCTCACCGGCTTTGGGCTGCTGGCCTTGCGCGAGACGGCGGCTATGGGCGTGATGCTGGCGGTGCACCTGGGCATTGTGATGGCGCTGTTTCTTACGCTGCCCTACGGCAAGTTCGTGCACGCTATCTATCGCTTCGCCGCGCTGGTCCGAAACGCGCTGGAAAAGTGATAATGAGGAAATGAGAAGAAGGAGCCACGGCAAGAGAAAGCGTTCACCGTGGCTTGCTTCAACAATCAAGCCCTCCAAAGCATCTTACCGATCAGCTATAATTTCCACTGACGCAACTGCCACTGAAAGGAATCCTCGATGGGCAAGGTATACGCAGAGATCGATGACAAGCTGAGAACATTCATAGAAGCCCAGCAGATGTTTTTCGTGGCGACCGCGCCGTCGGGCTCGGAGGGACACGTCAACCTCTCACCCAAAGGCATGGAGTCCCTCCGGATACTCGGACCCAGGACGATAGCCTACGTGGATTTTGTGGGGAGCGGTATCGAGACCATTGCGCATCTCCGCCAGAACGGCCGGATCGTCCTCATGCTGTGCGCCTTCGCCGGTCCTCCCAACATCGTTCGACTGTACGGACGCGGTGAAGTCGCCGAGCCGCAGGACGCGGCCTTCGGCTCCCTGCTGGCTCACTTTACCCCGGCTCTGGGAATCCGTGCCATCATCCGGATCGAGGTGGACAGGATCAGCGACTCCTGCGGGTTCGGCGTGCCGCTGTACCGGTACGAAGGCCAGCGGCCTCAAATCGCGGCCTGGGCGGAACGGAAAGGCGAAACCGGGCTCATCGATTACCAGCGTGAAAATAACTCGCGCAGCATAGACGGCCTGCCTGGCTTGCGCTGGACGGGAAAGCAGTAGCCACGGCGAGCCAGGCCGCAGGCCGGCGAAAAAGAACTCACTTGCAAGTTGCACCCAAACGAATTACAAGCGTATCCTACGCAGGATCGTGGGTTTTATCCCATCCCGAATCAAAGTCAAAACCGGGAGGAGGGCAAGCATGGTCAGAACTTTATTTTTCGTGATGTCCCTTGTTTTCGGGGTCGTCGTTTTCGGAGTCATTGTTTTCGGAGTGATCCCGCCGCCAGCCGTGGCGCAGGTGGAAAATTTCGCGCCCGTTACGCGGGAGATGCTTTCAAACCCCAGCCCCGACGACTGGCTGATGTTCAGCCGAACCTACGACGCGCAACGCTTCAGCCCGCTCGACCAGATCAACCGGGAGAACGTGGGTCAGTTGCGCATGGTGTGGGCGCGGGGAATGGCTACCGGAACTCAGGAGTCCATCCCGGTCGTCTACCGGGGCGTCATCTACGTCGTCGTCCCCGGATCGGTCATCCAGGCGCTCGATGCCGTCAACGGCGACCTGATTTGGGAGTACGAGCGGAAGATGCCCGACGATGTGAGGGATTATATCGGCACCGCCGCAAGAACCAAGGCTCTCGCCATCTATGAAGACCTCATCCTGTACACCGCTCACGACGGCTACCTGGTTGGGCTGGACGCCCGCACGGGCGAGGTTCGCTGGGAAACCATGGCCCACGACTACAAGACAGGCGCCGTGCACACCTCCGCTCCGATCGTCTTCGATGGAAAGGTCCTCGCGGGCCGGGCCTGCAGCGAGTCGCGATCCGACTGCTTCGTCTCGGCGCACGACGCCCGGACGGGCGAGGAACTATGGAAGTTTTACACCACGGCTGCGCCGGGCGAGCCGGGAGGCGACTCCTGGGGGAATGTGCCCGTGGAAAAAAGGCTTGCCTCGCCCTGGGGATTGCCGGGTTCCTACGACCCCGTGCGCAGGCTGGTTTACTGGGGAATCGCCAATCCAAAGCCCTACACTCGGCTGAAACGCCATGGCAGCGCCGACGGCACGTCGCGGTCCGCGCCCGCCGATGCGTACAGCAACTCCACCGTGGCGATCGATATCGACACCGGCAAACTGGCCTGGTATTACCAGCATCTGCCGGGGGACGACTGGGACGAGGATCACACTCATGAAAGAGTTCTTCTCCGAACGGCATTCAATCCGGACCCCGACGCGGTCAAGTGGATCAACCCCACAATCACTCGCGGCGAGCAGCGGGACGTTTCAGTCTCGGTCGCAGAGGCGGGAGGCCTCTGGGTGCTCGACCGCGCCACGGGTGAGTTTCTTTGGGCCATGCCTTTCCCTTACGACGGTCCGGAATTCAACATTTCCCACATTGACGTCGAAACCGGCAAGACCTACATCAATTGGGATCTGGTCTTTCAGAAGGACGGAGACCGGCGCCTGATTTGCTCTTTCAATACCAAAAGTTACTGGCCCATGGCGTACCATCCGGGCAACAACTCCCTGTACGTTCCCTACCACG
Organism: Acidobacteriota bacterium; assembly: GCA_022567475.1. Lineage (GTDB taxonomy): Bacteria > Acidobacteriota > Terriglobia > 2-12-FULL-54-10 > 2-12-FULL-54-10 > JADFGZ01. The sequence continues at coordinate 2,580 of JADFGZ010000106.1, forward strand.
ACTCCTGTCTGGATATGACGGCGAACATGAGCCGCGAGTCGGGGTTCGGGCCACGGTTCGGCGTTCCCCGCCCCGGCTCCGATCCCAATGCGTTCGCCGGGATCGCCAAGATAAACATGGAGACCGGCCAGGTCCAGCGGATTTACACGGCCCGGATTCCCGGCAACGGCGCCATACTGGCCACGGCCGGAGACCTGATTTTTTGGGGAGATTTGAATCGAAGGTTCCGGGCGCTCGATGCCGACAGCGGAAACATCCTTTGGGAAACGATTCTCGGAGGGCCCATTCAGATGAGCACCGTCACATACGCGGTCAACGGGAAGCAGTATATCGCCGTCATGACGGGGGAAGGCCAGTCGGCCACACGGGGGCTTATCAGCCAGATCCCCGAAGTCAATTTTCCGCGCGGCCACAACGCGATTTACGTTTTTGCTTTGCCGTAACACTTTGCTGTAACGCCGTAACAGCGATCAAGGCAACCGCCCGAAATCCAGTAAGGATCAATCCTGAGAGCAGAGTCTCGCCCCGGAGCAAAAGTTTTTGAAGCGCCAGGTTGCTGGTGAGAGAAATCTTGCAGGATGCAACAGGATGTATGCAAAAAGTTGCACCCAAACGCTATACATGCGTATCCTATGCAGGCTTGCAGGTGCGCGGGTGGAAAGCAGCGTGAGGGCAATCATGAAATTTCATTGTGGATGGCGGGCGCTTCATTTCCTGGCTGTTTTGGCGCTGGGGATGGGTCTTGTAAACAGCGCCGGGGCTCAGATGCAGTCGCTGACGATCATGGCGCCGGCGGCGCCGGGCGGCGGCTGGGACCAGACCTCGCGCGCCATGCAGCAGGTCATGCGGCGCGCCCGCTTGGTCCGTTCCGTGCAAGTTTTGAACGTGCCGGGCGCTGGCGGCACCATCGGGCTGGCGCGGCTGGTGAACACAAATCAGGGCGACGGCAACCTGCTGATGACTACGGGCCTGATCATGGTGGGCGCTGTCCTCACCAACAAGTCGCCGGTGACGCTCCAGCAGGCTACCCTCATTGCGCGCCTCACCGGGGAATACGAAGTTCTGGTTGTTCCTGCCGCCTCTCCGCATCGCACCTTAGCCGGTTTTATTCAGGCATGGAAGGCGAATCCCGGACAGTTCGCCATTGCGGGCGGTTCGGCAGGCGGCACCGACCACATGCTGGCCGGGCTGCTGGCCAAGGAGGTGGGCATTGACGTCAACAAGGTCAACTACATCCCTCACTCCGGTGGCGGCGAGTCCATCGCCTCCCTGCTGGGGAACCACGTGGCCGCCGGCATCAACGGCTACGCCGAGCTGAATTCGTTTATCCAAACCGGCAAGATGAGGGCGCTGGCGATCTCCAGCGAGCAGCGCCTTCCGGGGCTGGACATTCCTACTTTCTTAGAGCAGGGCATTGATCTTTCGCTGGCCAACTGGCGCGGCGTGGCGGCGGCCCCCGGCATCAGCAGTCAGCAGCGCGCCGCCTTGATTGCGCTGATCGACCGCATGCGGCGGTCAGACGAATGGAAGGCCGTCCTGAAAAGGAACAGCTGGATCGATATGTACCTGCCGGGTCCGGAGTTCGACGCCTTCCTCGCCCAGGAGAATATCCGCGTCACCGGCGTCCTGAAATCGATCGGCCTGATTGAGTAAATGATTAAGTAAAGGCCCCGTAAGGTCTCTGAGCCGCGGCGCCATCGATCTCGATAATGAAGTGACCCCAACCTCCAAGCTGCGCCAACCATCCAATCACGCAACAAGACCCACAACAGGAATAGTGTTCGCCGATCTGGCCCTGGCCCTCAGCGTGACCGCGCTGGGAGCCTGCCTGGCAGTTGGCAGCACGGGAATCAGCCTGGGGACCGGCTATGACCGCATCGGGCCTCGCTTCTTTCCTTACCTTGTGGCTATGGGGCTGATGCTGCTGGGGAGTTGGCTGGCCGTTGCCGCGATACGGGGCAACAGGGCCACACCCGTAGCCGAAGAAAATGACGAACCGGACCTCCAGATGAATTGGCCGATCAACTGGTCTGCGCTCGGGTACCTGGCTCTGGCCTTGTTGCTCAACCTGGCGCTGATGGAGCGCGCCGGGTTCGTGATCTCCTCGAGCGTGCTTTTCTGGCTGGCAGCCCGCGCCTTTCATAGCCGACGCCCCGCGCGCGATGCGGCGGTGGCGGTGCTGCTTTCCATCTTGGTTTACTTTGCTTTTACCAGGGGCTTGGGCCTTATTTTGCCGTTGGGCATTTTCAACCGGCTTTTCTGAATGGAAGCTCTTTCATCCCTCTTCGCGGGTTTTGGCGTCGCCCTGCAGCCTATGAATCTTCTTTGGGCTCTGGTGGGCGTCGTGCTGGGCACCGCCGTGGGCATCCTTCCAGGGATCGGCCCAGCCCTTACGGTGGCCCTCCTGCTGCCGGTTACCTTCGACCTGGAACCCGTAAGCGCCTTCATCATGTTCGCGGGCATTTACTACGGGGCGATGTACGGAGGCTCAACTACTTCCATCCTGATGAACACGCCGGGCGAGAGCGGCAGCATGATCACCGCGCTCGAAGGGAACAAGATGGCCCGCGCGGGGCGAGCCTCGGCGGCGCTGGCCACTGCGGCGATCGGCTCGTTTGTGGCCGGCACGATCGGCACCGTCGGGCTGACCTTCGCTGCTCCGGTGCTGGCTAATTTTGCGCTCAGCTTCGGGCCCGCCGAATACTTCGCCCTGATGGTGCTGGGCTTCACCACCATCTCGGCGGTGCTGGGAGAGACGCCCGTTCGCGGCCTGGTGAGTCTGTTTTTCGGATTAACCCTGGGCTTGGTCGGCATCGACCTGCAAACCGGGCAGGCGCGCTTTACGCTCGGTTTGCCGCAACTGCTCGACGGCATCGACGTGGTGGTTGTGGTGGTCGGCCTGTTCGCCGTTGGCGAGACGCTTCACGTGGCTTCGACGCTGCACGGCGAAGGTTTCATCACAAAGGTGCGCGGATGGACGTGGATGACCCGGGCGGATTGGGCGCGGTCCTGGAAACCCTGGCTGCGGGGCGCAGCGCTGGGCTTCCCGATCGGGGGGCTGCCGGTCGGCGGCGCGGAGATACCGACCTTTCTGTCTTACTGGCTGGAAAAGCGGCTCTCTAAACATCCGGAGGAGTTCGGCAAGGGCGCCATCGAGGGCGTGGCCGGGCCGGAGGCCGCCAACAATGCCTCCGCTGCCGGGGTGCTGGTCCCCTTGCTCACGCTGGGGTTGCCCACATCGGCCACCGCCGCCATCATGTTAGCCGCCTTCCAGCAGTACAACCTCCAGCCGGGCCCGCTGATCTTCATCTCCAACCCTTCGCTGGTTTGGGGATTGATCGCCAGCCTGTATATCGGCAACTTCATGCTGTTGCTCTTGAACCTGCCGATGGCCCCGCTCTGGGCGCGGCTGCTGGAAATCCCGCAGCCGCTCCTGTACGGGGGGATTCTAGTCTTCGCCACGCTGGGCACATACAGCTTGAACAACTCGGTCTTTGACGTGGGCCTGATGTACCTCATTGGGGTTGTCGGCTTTTTCATGCGGCGGTTTGGGTTTCCTGTGGCTCCGGCCATCATCGGCATGATTTTGGGTCCTATGGCCGAGCAGCAACTCCGGCGGGCGCTGGCGATCTCCCAAGGAGATGCCTCGGTTTTCTTTACCCGGCCGCTCTCGGCTACGCTGCTTTCGCTCGCGATGCTGGTTCTGGTGGTCCCTCCCCTGCTGCGGTTCCTGAGAGCGTCGCGCGGCTCGTCTGCCCGATGAATCCGTTGCTGCCGGATCGGCCTTGAAGCGGCAGGGCGGGTTGTGTAGGATTTGGGGCAGCGGCGAGCGTGTTTCCCGGTATATTGTTCCCAATAACCCGTCTGCAAAATCCAGGAAGAGACCCAGAAGGAGATAACGTAGTGATAAAAAAAATATGCAGCGTGCTGGCGGCCGTTTTCTTTTTTACAGCTTTTGCTTGGACGCAGAACAGGGACATTGCAGCCATGCTGGGCTATCCGCAAACCATCGTCTTCAACGCCAAAATCATCACGGTTGATGACGCCTCGTTCAATCCCACCGTGGGCGCCATCGCGCAGGCCATGGCGATTCGGGATCAGAAAATTCTGGCGGTGGGGAACAACAATGCGATCAGAGCCCTCGCAGGCCCGGAAACCCGGTTGATTGATCTGCAGGGCAGAACGGTTGTGCCGGGCCTGATCATGGTGCACAACCATCCCATGGACTGGGCCCCGGTAGTCCCAGAGATCATGGACAAGGTAGTTCCCCGGGAAGTAATGGTGACCCGCGTGATTACCGGCTCACCGCAAGAGCAACTGGACCAATTGCCGCAGGTCTTGCGAGAGACGGTCCAGGAGGCTCCGCCGGGAGCCTGGGTTCAGATCCTTCTTGTCTGGGACATCAACGTCTTGCCGGACGATCCGCTGATCCATTGGGCGGGCGTTTGGATCACCAAGGAGCAACTGGATCGGGCGGCCCCGAACAACCCGGTCATGGTGCGCTCGCGCGAATCCATATTGCGTCAGGGCAGGGAAGGCATGATGAACCAAAAAGCCGTTGAGGTGGTTCGGCAGGTCAACCCGCCCGATCAATTGGAGGGCCGGAATAATCTTGCATACGAGGAAAGAACCGGCGTCATGTCGGGTTCGGTCTATCGGATGATTATTCCCGAAGTCATTTTCAAAGACCGCCTGGACCTGTATTCCGAAATATTCCGGCTGGATCTTTCCTGGTGGGCCGCCAAAGGGCAGACTACGTTTGGGAGTTACCTGTATCACTTTCCGAATATCATCAAGGCGTATCGGCTGCTGGATCGAAAAGGAGAGCTGGACAATCGTGTCGCCTGGGGCTGGGGTTCCGTGCCGAGGGTGGCCGAGGCGCGGGATTTTCAGGACCCCTTTCTGGTGGCGGACCTGGCGACCCGGGAAGGCACGGGCACCGATTACATGTGGTACATCGGGACCGGCGGGAGCTTGGGCAGGCAATGCGTCAGCATGGAACCGCTTCCGTCCAGGGACACCAGGATCAAGCTGATCATGCCCGGCGGCGGCTGCGAGGGCGGACCGGAACCGGGCGGGCCGCTCTGGAAAATTGTGAAAAACGGCGGTAGAGTGCTGGCCGGCCACCAATGGGGGGATGTCCCGATTGAAAAGATGATGGATATGATTGAGCAAGCCAGCAAAGAGGGCGGATTCACCCCGGAAGAAATTCGCGCCCGGCGGCATGCCGCCGACCACATGAACGGCTGGCCACGGCCGGATCAAATTCCGCGCATGAAAGAACTGGGGATGATCGGCGGCGGGACGAACCTGTACATCTATGAAGATTCACCCCGCTGGATGCGAGACTATGGGGAAAAAGCCGTCGAGATGGTTGTGCCGAGGAATGGGCTGGCGCAGGCCGGGATCATGAGCGGCATAGAGATCGACAAGCCCATCGAGCTGACCGATGTAACCGCGTTTGCCCCGCTTTCCTGGGCGATTACGCGCAAGGCGCAAGACGGCAAAGTCTATGCTCCTCAGCAGAGGCTCAGCCGGGAATTAGCCCTGAAGACTGCAACGATCTGGGGCGCTTATTACGTGCTGAAGGAAAACGTATTGGGGTCTCTCGAACCCGGCAAGTTTGCCGACTTCCTGGTGCTGGACAAAGATTACCTGACGATTCCTGAGGACCAGATCGAAACAATTCGGGTTCTGATGACCGTGGTAGGCGGCAAAGTGGTGCACTTGGTCCCGTCTTTGGCCCAAGAACTCGGGATGGAACCGCGAGGAGCAGAGGTGGAACTGGGAGGTCCGGCAGCAAGCTACTGAATCTTAGCTCCCACAGCGCTCTTCCAATTCTAAATCGACACTGGCTGTAGCTAGTGGAGCAAACCATCTAAGATAGTGATCGAAGGGGTAGACTACCCCAAGCACATATTGCGATTGGAGGTGTTTATATGCGGTTACTTTCTAGGAGAAAATCCGTTCCTATGCTCCAACTGATTTTGTTGGTCGCTTGTTCTGCCTCTTTGCTGATGGGGCAAGGGCAGGCGGATATTATTTTGCACAACGGAAAAATCCTTACGGTCGACAGTGACTTTTCCACCGCCGAAGCGGTCGCCGTCAGCGGCGAGCAAATCGCCGCAGTGGGAGCAAACCAGGATGTCCTGCGGCTGGCGGGGCCGGACACTCTGGTGATCGACCTGAAAGGGAAAACGGTCATCCCCGGCTTGATCGACACGCACCTGCACCTCCACAACTACACGGAGAGCGTTTACGGCGGGGAGTTGGGTCCGGAGAGAATGCGTCAGTATCCGGTGGATTGGCGGGCTGTGGAAAGCATGGAAGACGTCCTGACCCAGATCGAAGGACTGATGGAGAAGTATCAATTCAGGCCCGGCGAATGGATTTACTTCCAAAACCAGTTGCAGTTCCGGAGGGGCGGCTCGGTCGAGCAGGTGAAGATTCTCTATGACGAGCTGAACCGCTGGGAACTGGACAAAGTGACCCCCGACAATCCCGTCGCGCTCTCGCTCGGAATCCCGGACTTCAACGGCTTCCTGCTGAACGGCAAGGCCATGGATATTGTCATGGGAAAATACGGCGACTTTATCCAGAGGTACGGGCGTTTCTGGATTGACGACGCCGGCAGGCCGGACGGTCACCTGGAGCCTCCCGCGAGCCGGCTGCTGTTTCAGTATTTGCCGGACCCCTCTCCGGAGGATGTCGCTCCTGTCTACAAGAAGTATTTGGAGGAGCTGGCGGCCACGGGGATCACTACGGTGTCCACCCGGCTGCCTCGTTACAGCAAAGAAGCCTACAGGCTGCTGGAGTTGCGCGGAGAGTTGACCCTCAGGATGGCGGGCGGAATGCAAGATTATTTCGGCGCCATCACGGACCTGGAAAACGGTTTGAAACCTTTCGCCAATACGACCGGAAGCGGCGACGACAAGGTTTGGGTTACGTCGATGGCTCCCACCGCAGTGGACGGCGGAGGAACCCGGGCCTGCTCGAATCAGAAAAAACAGCTCGGCGCTATGGAAGCCATCGACAATTGGTGGCCGACGGGGCAATGCCATACCGATGACGAATTCCGAGGAGCCGCCGGCAGAGCGGGTCCGGTTCAGGACAACTACTTTCGGGATTGGATGTTCGCCACCGCTCGCCACGGCATCCGCTTTGCCAACACCCATGTGGCGGGAGACCGGTCGGTGGGGAACTTGCTGGACATGATTGAGGAAATCCAGCAAGAGATGGGTCCTTCGGCCACTCAGGGATGGGCCTTTGACCACTGCCGCTATGTCGATCCTGTGGATTTCCAGCGGGCGGCCCGGCTGGGGGTGATGTTCAGTTGCGCGCCAAAGTACATTGAAGATTCTCCAAACATCGCCAAAGCCTTCAATGATAGGGTGGCGAATAATTTCGTTGTTCCGGTGAAGAGCATGCTGGATGCGGGCGTCAAGGTAGTGTATGAGGCGGACCGCGACGTCAACGTGTGGCACGAGCTGGAGCTGTTGCAGACCAGGGTGGCGAGCGACGGGAAGGTCTGGGGCGCACAGGAGCGGATAGACCGGACCACCGCCCTGAACATGATCACGCGCTGGGCTGCGGAGTACGTGCTCAAGCCGGACAAGCTGGGTTCGATTGAAACGGGCAAGCTCGCCGATCTGGTGGTGCTCGACCGGGACTACATGACGATTCCAGCGGAAGAGTTGAGCGAGATGCAGCCTCAGATGACCGTGTTCAACGGAGAAGTCATCTTCGTCCACCCGCAGTTTGCCCAGGAATACAGCTTGAGACCCAGCGGGGCCGTGATCGCAACCTATGAGGAGCTGACCGCAAGGCGAACGGGGCGGCGGTAGATTGAGATGAAATAGGCTTTGCGCAGAAGGGGACAGCATTGCCTGTCGCCTTCATTCTTTTCTTGGAGGTCACCATGTCTTGCAGGCGCTATTCCATGAGTCGTTGGGCAACATCGCTGGCCTTGCTTGGCTGGCTCGCTCTTTCCACTGCCGGGCGAATGGCTCAGGCCCAAGAGCCGAGCCGAATTCTGCACAACGGAAAGATTTTGACCGTGGACAGCAACTTCTCTACGGCCGAAGCGGTCGCCATCCGGGGCCGGCAATTCGCTGCGGTCGGCGGGAATCAGGATATCCTGCGGTTGGCTGGGCCGGACACTCTAGCGATCGACCTGAAGGGCAGGACGGTGATCCCCGGTTTGATCGAGACACATGCCCCTCTCCACAATTACGCGGAGCGAACCTATGGCGCGGAATTGACCGATCCGGAGCGTGCCAGCTACCCGGTGGACCTGCGCGGCGTGGCGAGCAAGCAAGACGTGCTCAATCAGATCCAAGGGCTGATGGAAAAGTATTCGTTTCCGCCCGGCGAGTGGATTTCTTTTGCAACCGGGGTGTTCTTCACCAGCGGCGGCACGGTCGATCAGGCCAAGATCATGATGGATGATCTGAATCGCTGGGAGTTGGATCAGGTTGCCCCGGACAATCCGGTGGCGCTTTCCATCGGAATCCCTAATTTCAACGGCTTCTTGGTGAATAGCAAGGCCATCGAGTTGCTTTGGGAACAGTATGGGGACTTTATCGAACACTACGGGCGTTACTGGATCGATTCGGAGGGAAAGCCGGAGGGTCATTTTGAGCCTCCCGCCAGCAGGATTATTCTGAAGCTTTTGCCCAGCCGTCCTCCTGCGGCGCTGGCCCGCATGTACCGGAAGCACTTGGACGAGGCCAGCGCCATGGGAATCACTACGGTATCGACCCGGATGCCGCCTGACACGGTGGAAGCCTTCCGTCTGCTGGAGTCGAACGGTGAAATGACGCTCCGCCTGGGCTACGGCAGAGAGGAGTTGTTCGGCACCCTGACGAATCTGGAAACCGACATGGCGGCGCTGGGAAGCATTATCGGAACGGGATCAGACAAAATATGGGTCACCTCGGTGGCGCCTACGGCGGTGGACGGCGCATCGACCCGTGCCTGCACGGCCCAAAAGCGGGTGAGCGCTTACGGCTCTATCGACCGCTGGTGGCCGGCGGGGCAATGTCACACGGACATCGAGTTTCGAGGGGCCCAGGGAAAAGGAGCGCCGATACAAGGTAATTATTTCAGAGAATGGGTCTTGAACAGCGGCCGCTACGGAGTCCGGTTTGCCAACACGCATGTGGCCGGCGACCGTTCGGTGGGACTCTTGCTGAGCATGGTGGAGCAGGTGCAGCAGGAGAACGGGCCTGCGGCGACAAATCGGTGGGCCTTTGATCACTGTGTCTTTGTAAATCCAGCCGATTTCGAACGAGCGGCCCGATTAGGGATCATGTTCAGTTGCGCTCCCAAATACATTGAAAGCGTCGCTCCGGCTGCGGCGAAATCCTACGGGGAGGAGATGGCGCACACGTTTGTCGTTCCCGTCAAAAGCATGATGGATGCCGGAATAAAAGTAGTATTCGAGGCGGACCGGTTTTTTGAGGACATGTATGCGTGGCACGATATGGAACTCTTCATGACGAGAAAGGACCGCGAAGGCAACGTCTGGGGCCCGCAGGAGCGGCTGGACCGGGAAACCGTCCTGAAAATGATCACGCGCTGGGCTGCGGAGTATTTGCTGAGGGAGAATGAACTGGGTTCTATCGAAGCAGGGAAGCTGGCGGACCTGGTCGTGCTCGACCGGGATTACATGACGATCCCGGAGGAGGAGATCAGTGAAATTCAGCCCCAGCTTACTGTGCTGGGAGGGGAGATTGTTTTCGTCCATCCGCGGTTTGCGAATGAATACAACCTCCGGCCCGCTGGCGCTCTGGTAACCA
>JADFGZ010000394.1 GCA_022567475.1 Acidobacteriota bacterium
GCGGTAGTTTCGCTCAATGTAGGCGATGTCGTCCCAGACAAAGTTGAAATAAAGCGTGGTGGCATAAAGCGCAAAGGTCACAGCGAGCAGAAGAGCATAGGGCAGAAACCTTTGCCGCGCGTCGATCCTTTCCGGAAACCCAAAGAAGGTGTAGCTATTGTTTGTAGAGGTGTTCATAGAGGTGTTCAGAGAGGCAGAGGTTCATCGTAGCAACGGTTCATGCGTTCCTGGAAGCAATGATTCATGAAAGAAAATGACACAGGGAAAAACACGACGAGCGCCGCATGAGCGCCGATTGCCGGGATTCGGGCGTCCCGCGCATCAAGGCGCAAGCTTTTGCGCCGTGACCGTCAGCGTGCCTCCTTGCCCCCGCGCGGCGTCCCACAGGGCGCTCAGCAAAGCGGGCAAGGCCAGCAGCGTTGCCGTCGCCACCATGCGGGCGCCTTCCGCCACGGGCGGCACCCGTTCCGATTTTAGCAGACCGTACAGATGGTTGTCGTCCTGGAGGGCGCGGTTCATCCAGCTCTGTAGCGTCCCGAACCAGTCATACTCAAAGGAAAATGTCCCCCAGCGAACCGGCTGGAATCCGCTGTTTCCGAGCAGGGCCTGCAGCGTGGGCCGGCGATAGTGCCAGAGATGGCGCGGCGGGTCCAGATGAAACCAATGCGGCCCGGAGGCTTGTGCCTGCGCGCCCCCGTAGTTGGGGACGGCCAGCGACAGCCAGCCGCCGGGCTTCAGAATGCGGTGAATCTCCCGCAACGTCTGTGCGGGGTGATGCAGGTGTTCGAGCACATGCCAGAGAACCACCAGTTGAAATTGCTGGTCGGGGAAGGAGCACTCGGCCAGGTCCTTGTAGAAAACGTTGGGGACCGGATGCTCCAGCGGCGAGGGGCGTTCAATCCCGTAAGCGTCGATGCCGGAGGCGCGGGCCAGTTGCAGCAAGGCGCCGCGGCCGCATCCGATGTCCAGCAGCGGTCCTGAGGGCCGGAGCAAAGGCCGCAACTGTCTCCATTTCAGACGGGTCAGGGCGGCGACACCGGCCTCGGCGGCGGAGAAGAACTTCTTCCGGCCTTTGCCGTAATAGGTTTCGCTGTAAAAGGGAGCCATCTCGGCATCGGAGGGCTGCGGGAAAAGAAAAACCGAGCCGCACTGGGCGCATTCCAGCAGGCGAAACGGTTCCGCAGCGGAGCGGGGGTGGAACGGGCCGGAGGAGCGGCAAGCAAGGCACGCGCCCGGCTGGCTAGGAGAATTGTTTGAATCGGTGAATTCCGGTGCGGTGGACAAAGTGTTTGCCGATCGTTTTCAGAATGCCCAGGCCATAGACGCATCCCTGCCCGAAACTTACGGAGGAACAGTCGAAGCTGTAGCGCGTTGTAACCGGGATCTCTTTGAAGCGGAGTCCCTTGAGGAACATCTGCACGATAATTTCATTGTCAAAGAGAAAATCCTCGGAGTTGGCCTCAAAGTTTACGCTTTCGAGAGCTTGCCGCGTGTAGGCGCGGTAGCCGGTGTGGAACTCGGAAAATTTTGTGCCGAGCGCCAGGTTTTCGATCCGCGTGAGAAATTTGTTCGCCACGTATTTCCAGAGAGGCATTCCGCCTCCCAGCGGATCGCCCAGCATGCGGGACGCCAGGACCACGTCCGCCTCTCCGGCGCGCAGCGGCGCCACCAGATTGCTGATGATGGTGGGGTCGTACTGGTAATCCGGATGCAGCATGACCACGAACTCGGCGCCATGCTCCAGCGCGCGGGTGTAGCAGGTCTTCTGGTTGCCGCCGTATCCGCGATTCTTGCGGTGGCGGATCGCCGTGATCGGCAGCGAGTTGGCCACGTCCCAGGTGCCGTCCGAGCTGGCGTCATCGACCAGGATGATCTCGTCATAGCTGTTCGGGGGGATGGTGTAGTAGGTCTTCGCCAGCGTCCGGGCTGCGTTGTAGGCGGGCATCACCACGATGGTCTTGGGATGCTGGCTGGCTTGTTCGGCCTGTTTTTCGGTCCCGCTCTGTGGAAGCGTCATCCTGTGTCCCTGGCTTTGTACTCCATGCCTTCTTGCGCGCATTCTACCATAAAGCAAATCCCCTTCGGGCGGGGGTAAATCCTTATTTGGCTACAAAGACACGGAGACATGGAGGATATCAAAAGCTCCTGTCAAAGCTGCTGCCGTACCTTAACTTGTTGGCACCCCGATCATGCCTGCGGGTCAGTTTGTCCAGGTCCTTGCTGCTCTGTGACTCTGTGGCTAAGCCATTTTCAGGGTTGGTGTAGCGCAGCCGCTAAAGTAGGGACAGGCCTCCAGGCCTGTCCTCTCAAGGGCAGGCAGGAATGCCTGCCCTACCTGCGGCCTATACAGCAACGTCGAAAATGGCCTAATACTTTTTTCTGCATCGTTCGGAAAATCCTCGCAGCCATGATGGCATGAGGGAGACTTCCCACAATGCTATCGCCTGACCAAAAATCATGATGTGTTTTTGACATTTTTTGTATATTGACTTTCCTGATCCGGCAAAGTTAGAATCCGCACGCGTCTTTTATTCAAGCCCAAGGATTTCGATCCAGACCTACAGCAACTCCTCTACGAGCTGCCCGATGGGATCGAGAGTAAACCCGGGACATATCTGCTCAAGGTCAGCACTGGGATTGGCATAAATCAATTCGACGCCTTCAATGTAGCAATCGGGGCGTCGGCCCTCAAGGCCCTCAGGGGCTAATTGGTCCAATCGGACTGATAGGACCTCAGGGGGCGCAGGGAATACAGGGAGAGACTGGGCCGGCAGGGCCAACGGGACCAACTGGGCCGGCGGGACCCGAAGGACCCCAGGGCACACCGGGCGTCGGGCTGAACCCGCTCCAGGTGGCAACCCTCCGCTGGTATGAGGCCAACGAGACCGGTCCAGATTTCAGCATAAGCAGTGCTCCGCGCGCTGTCGCCTTTGATGGCACCAACATCTGGGTGGCGAACGGAGTAACCAACAACGTGACCAAGCTGCGGGCGAGTGACGGGGCAAACCTCGGATCTTTTGCCGTGGGCAACGACCCGACTGGCGTGGCCTTTGATGGAGCCAACATCTGGGTAGCGAACACTCCGAACAACACTGTCTCAAAACGATAGGAACTCTTCGACCAGACTGGCTCGCAGTTGATGCAGGGAACCGCGGGACCTCCCCGCGGTTCCGTTACTGCTGGAAACTGCTAGAGTGGTTCTCTCCTTGGTTTATATCAGGCAGTGGTAGCCACGACGAGCGATTTACCTCGTCGTGGGTCGTTGCGGGCAAGGAAAAGCCCACGGCGAAAAAACAA
>JADFGZ010000107.1 GCA_022567475.1 Acidobacteriota bacterium
TGGCATTACTGACCACACATTCGCGTGAGGTGGAGGTTTATCGCCTGAAACTTCCGGTGATCATCCTGGTTCCGTTCTTTGCGCTGATTCTGCAAGCCTTTCTCCCCTTGTATCTCAATTTTGTTACCCTCCTCGACCTGCCCCTGCTGGTGATCCTCTATTTTGCGCTGACGCGCCGGAGCCAGGTCTTTGGAATGCTGCTGGGAGCTGTGGTTGGAATGGCGCAAGACAGTCTGTCGCGGGGGCCGATTGGTTTGTTCGGGACCGCCAAGACTGTTATCGGATATGTAACCTCCTCGGTCAGCACGCGCGTGGATACGGAGAGCCTGGGCGTGCGGTTTATCACGATATTCGGCTTCTATTGCATTCATTTTATTCATGTATTTCTGTTTGAGTCGCTTTTGCTGCAACGGCCCGTGGAGCTGGCTCCGGGCAGCGCCCTGATGAGGGCGCTTGTCAATGCCTTTGTCGGCGTGTTACTCTTTAGATTGCTGGACCGGTTCCGTGAGCCGGCGTGAAAGCGCTGGCCGAACGGGTCCTTTATTTTCTAAAAGTTGCATGATAGGGAGCATCCGCCGCCATGCGGTTCGCTCGCAGGGATAATCGCCTCTCCGAGAGCAGACTCACTTTTTTGCAGTGGGGTATTGCAGTCGCATTCCTGGCCCTGATCAGCGGTTTCTGGCAACTTCAGATTTTCAATCCGGCTTATTACTCCCGCCTGGCGGAACGTAACCACATCAAAAACCTGCGAATGCCGGCTCCTCGCGGCCGCATTCTGGACAGATACAACCGGGTACTGGTGGACAACTATCCATCTTTCAGCATCGTGACGCAGTGGGAGGTTGGACAAAGCTTGCAGGCGCACCTTCCGGCGATAGCTACAGGTCTGGAGCAAGACCCGGAGCAACTGGCCGAGCGGGTGAAAACCGCGCGGGCGCGGGTTCCGCGTCAGGCCATTGTGGTCCAGGAAAACGCCACCTTCCGGGATATCGCCTTTGTGGAGTCCCACCGCGTTGAGTATCCCGAACTGGATTTGGTCAGTGAGCCACGGCGGCTCTATCCCCGCGCGGGATTCGCCGCCCACTTGTTTGGCTATATCAGCGAAATCTCGGAACGAGAGCTGGAGCTCCCCGATATGGAGTCGTTGAAACCTGGCGATCTAATCGGCAAATCCGGGATCGAACGGCAATATAACAGCGTGTTGCAGGGACAAACTGGAGTGCGCCGGGTGATTGTAAACAGCCGGGGCGGGGAAATGGAACCTTTGGATGAAGCGTTTCCCACATCGGGACGGGACCTGCGCCTGACGATTGACTACGACTTGCAGGAGGTTGCCGAGCAAAAGTTCCGGGGAGATAAGGGCGCGCTGGTGGCCCTGGACCCGCGCACGGGCGAGATACTGGCTCTGGTGAGTCGGCCTACCTTTGATCTGAATTTATTTGCCAGGGGAATTCCCGTGGAGGAGTGGCGGAGATTGGTGGCGGACCCGCAGAATCCTCTTTTGAATCGCGCCATTCAGGCGCAACTCGCTCCCGGCTCCATTTATAAGATACTGCTGGCCACAGCCGCTTTGGAAGCCGGCACCGTCGATGAAACCACCACGCACTATTGTTCGGGCGGGGGCACCTTTTACGGGCGTTACTTCCGGTGTTGGAAAAAGGGCGGCCACGGCCGTATCGGGTTCCACCGGGCCATTGTTCAATCGTGCGACGTGTTTTTCTACAATCTGGGAAAAGATCTCGGCATCGACCGCATATACGAATATTCCACCTATCTGGGGCTGGGCCGAAAGACCGGCATTGATCTGCCAGGCGAACAACCAGGCCTCATGCCCTCTCCGCAATGGAAACAAAAGCTCTTCCACGAGAGGTGGTACCCGGGTGAAACCATTTCCCTGGCGATCGGGCAGGGCGCGCTGACAACAACGCCTCTGCAAATGGCCTTCAGCTTCGGAGGCATCGCTTCCGGAGGTTATTTCGCCAGGCCGCACCTGATTTCCTGGAAAGATATGGAAGCCCTCGGCCTGGAAATTCCTTCGCCAACCGAGTTCCGGCTCCCTCTGCGCGAACAGACCGTTGCCCTGGTTACCGACGGCTTGTACGGGGTCGTCAATGAAGGGGGGGGTACAGGCAGGCGGGCACGGATTCAAGGCTTGGACGTGGGCGGCAAAACCGGCACGGCACAGGTGGCCAGCCTGCAGGCCTCTGCAAAGGATGACACTTTGAAGGATAATGCATGGTTTGTGGGATTGGCTCCGCGACGGAATCCGGAGATTGTGGTGGTTGCGCTCTACGAGGGCGGAGAGCACGGTTATCTGGCAGCGCCGGTTGTGCGCGAGGTGATCAAAGCCTATTTCGACAAAAAAGAGGACTCCGAGTTCCAATATGCGCAAGAGTCCGGGGCTGGCGAGGATGTAGCTGTCGGGCGGTTTGTTTCCGAGCCGGGTGGCTAATCAAGGCGGCAACGCAATGGTCCGAAGGCGGGTTGCCGCGCAGGCAAATAGCGCGGCATAGTTAAATTGGAACATGTGATTTTATGGGCAAGTATGTATCGTTAAAAGATTTCGATTGGTTATTGTTGGTTCTTCTGCTCCTCATATCCGCCCTGGGAGTGGTTGAGATCTACAGCACCACGGCGCACACCAGGTTTGCCGGAGCCCACGTCAAGCAAATTTACTGGATTCTGCTGGGTGTGAGTCTTATGTTCCTGGTCTGTCGCTATGACTACCATGACCTGTTGAATCACATACCCCTGATTTATATTCTGACTCTGGTGGCCCTGGTAGCACTACTGCTCCTGGGCAGTGACATTTCCGGTGCGCGCCGCTGGATTCGGGTTGGCGGCTTCAGTTTTCAAGTGTCGGAAGGCGTGAAGTTGGCTATAATTTTATTGTTGGCGCGCTTTTTTAGCGAATCGCACGAAGAGAGAGTCTCTTTGCCTGAGTTGGCGATGGTGTTTCTGGCTGTAGGGGTTCCTGGGGTGCTTGTCGCCATGCAACCCGATTTGGGCACAGCGCTTACCCTGCTGCCGATTGTGATGGTGACCCTGTTTCTCGCGGGCATGCGATGGCGTTATTTTGGAATGCTGCTGCTGGCCGGACTGATGATCTTGCCGGTTGGCTTGCATTTTATGAGGCCGTATCAGAAAGCCAGAATCGTCACCTTCATGCATCCGGAGCAAGATCCGCAGAAAGCCGGTTATCAGCTTCTGCAATCCAAAATCGCAGTCGGTTCCGGGCAACTGTGGGGCAAGGGAACTGCCCAGGGGACGCAAACACAACTATGGTTTTTGCCTGAGCCGCACACCGACTTTATCTTTGCAGCATACGCAGAGGAGCACGGATTTTTGGGCGTATTATTTGCTTTGCTCCTTTATCTGTTCGTGTTGATGCGTTTAGTCCACAACGCAAAAAATGCGCCCGATGCAGGGGGAATGTTCATCATTGGAGGGATTGTCGCAGTTTTGAGCTTTCAGATTCTGGTGAACATCGGAATGGTGGTTGGCTATGCGCCGGTCACCGGGATTCCTCTGCCCTTGATGAGTTACGGCGGCTCCTCCGTCCTGTTTGTCTTCCTGTCGATGGGATTGGTGAATAGCGTTCGAGTTCGCCGTTTTGTTAACTAAAGAAAGGATTTGTTTCTGGAGTGGAGATTGCAAGTGGAGACTGCAGATAGATGCCTGCTCCATTCCATCCATCGAAAGGCGCCCGCCCGGCAGCTGGAGGTCTCGGGGGGAACGCCAAGAACTCTCGCAGGGAATGCCCGGATTTTTCCAGCGCGTGGAATCAGCCCGCTGGCCGGGTTGTTGCCCCAAGGCGGAGTTTTCGAGGCGAAGGCTGAGGCGGATGAGGAGATGCCAGTAGAAATGAGACCGGGCATCCCTCGACAATTTTGAAAAAGTAAAAGAATTGCAGAACGCAAAACGAGATGTCGGAAGAGCCAGGGGTGGCTCTCAACAAGTTCGATAGAGAATGAATAGGCTCCGGTCAAAGCCGGAAGCGGAGGAGTTCCTGTTCCCCAGGAAGAATGCCTGGGGAGCCGAATCACCCCTTTTGGAAAGGGGGAAGCAACTTTTGCTGGATTGCGTCCTTCGCGTCGGCCAGCCCGTCCATGCCCCGGCCTGTTTTGAATAGGCACGAAGGGGCTCCACAGCTGCATGTGGTGCGGCCCGGCCGGAGCAGCAGTCTAAATTCAGTTTTGGCAAACCCCTGTGGGAACCTATAGCTTGAGTTTGAGGTTCCTTGCATCTGCTTCTCCTCATCCCGCCTTCAGCGTCCTGCCCGAGGAGTTTTCATGTTAAAAGAGATGATTGTGGTTTCTTCCAGCCACGAAACCAAGATCGCGATGCTGGAAGATGAACAGGTCGCCGAGGTGTACTTTGAACGGCAAAAAGAGCACAGCTTGGCCGGCAGTATTTACAAAGGCAGGGTCATGCGTGTTCTGCCGGGCATGCAGTCGGCTTTTGTCAACGTCGGATTAGAGCGGGATGCCTTCCTGTATGTCTCCGATTTTTTCGAAGATACAGAAGAATATGACACGGTTGCCACAACTGTAGCGGAGGAGCCGATTGCCCGGCCAGTTGCGCGGCAGGAAGATAAAGAAGATAAAGTGGAGGAGCAGTCCCGGGGTGTGCCCTCCCAGGGTGTATTTAGTAGTGATGAATCCGGTGCTGCATCCGGCGCAGGCTCCGGTGAGAACACTCCACAGGCTTCTGTAGCGGCGCCGGTTGGAGCGCCGGTTGGAGCGCCGGTTGCAGAAAGAGAAGCTGCATCCAGTAATGCCTCCGGGTCAGCAGAGGAATCTTCCGCCCGGAGTGCTCCTTCCGAGGAGGCAGCCCAGGCGAAGGCTCCCTACTCCGGCGGACGGTCCCGCCATTTCTCGCGGCGTTCCCGGCGACGCCGGCCCCGGAACAAAGGGTTTCCTGATTCCAAGTATGCCAGCCGTTCCGATTCTGCCCCTCCGGCTGCCGATTCGCCCTCGGCTCCAACTCCAACTATTTTGCCAGGTGAGTCTCTGGCCAAGTATAAAGGCGTAGAAGCTGCGCCAGGGTTGCCACCGATTGAACAGAGCAGCGGAGGTCCAGCAGAAACTCTTGCAGCGCAGGAGGAAAGGCCTGAAGCGCCTGCTGCTGCAAAACAGTTACTCCCAACCGGATTCGTGGCGGAGCTGCAAGCCAAGGTGCAAGAGCAGTTCTCTCCTCCCCAGGCTCCTGTAGATATTCAGCCCGTGGAGGAAGCTCTCGAAGAAGAACGGATGGCGGATGAAACTCCCGCGCCGGAAACCAGGGTGGAAGAAGAACCTGTTCGAACAGCAAGTGACGAGGCGAAGCAGTTGGCCGAACAGCGCCTCTCCGCTGAACCCGATGGGGTGGAAGAACCGCAAACGGAATCTATTGCTTCCCAGGACGAAGTAATTTCTGCAGAATCCACTGTTGCTGAACCTGCTGTTGCTGAGCCCGCTGCTCCGGAGACTTCCGAAGAAGGCGAACAACTGCCGGTTGCTCCGAAAAGCGAAGAGGGGGAAGGAAGCGAGGAAGTGGAGGGAGGCGAACAAGAGGCACAGATGCCGCAGCAGGCTACCGTCCGCGAGGGGCATCGGAATCCCCGCTATCAGCGAAGGTCTCGCTGGGGAGGACGCAGGGAAGGCCGGGGCGGCGCAGGCCACCGCGGCGACCGTGCGAAAGAACGGGAAGCTCCCAAACCTTTAATCGCCGATCTGCTCAAGGAAGGCCAGGAGATCATCGTGCAGATCGCGAAGGAACCGCTCGGCAGAAAAGGCGCCCGGATTACTTCCCATATCGCGCTGCCCGGTCGGTACCTGGTTTTCATGCCGACGGTGAATCACGTGGGAATCTCCCGAAGAATTCCTTCCGAGCAGGAGCGGCAGCGGTTGAAACGCATCATCCTGTCCAATAACCTGAACATTGCGGGCGGATTCATTGCCCGCACGGCGGCGGAAGGCCGCAGCGAAGAAGACTTGCGGCAGGACATCCTTTTTCTCTCCAACCTTTGGACGGAGATCAAACTCCAGGCGGAGAAGGCTCCGGCTCCCGCCCTTCTGCATCACGATTGGAACCTTGTGCTGCGAACGCTGCGGGATCATCTCTCCGAGGAATTTTCCACGATCTGGGTGGACAACGAGCAGGAATACGAGCGGATCGTGAACCTGGTCAGCAAATTCCAGCCTGCGCTGGTCAATCGTGTCAAACTTTACACGAAGGAAGTTCCCTTGTTCGAGGAACTCGGCATTCAGGAAGAGATTAACAAAGCCCTCAAGCCGAAAGTTTGGCTGAAGTCGGGCGGCTATATTGTCATCAATCAGACCGAGGCTCTGGTGGCCATCGACGTGAACACCGGGAAATTTGTGGGCAAGTCGAACCGCCTGGAGGACACGATTGTTAAAACCAACGTGGAAGCTATCCAGGAGATCGTGCGGCAGATTCGTTTGCGGGACCTCGGCGGCATCATCGTGATTGATTTTATCGACATGGATGAGCGGAAAAACCGGCAAAAAGTAATGACAGCGCTCGAAGATGCTTTGCGGGCGGACAAGGCCCCCTCCAAGGTGTTGCCCTTCAACGAATTCGGTCTG
The DNA here is from genome assembly GCA_022567475.1 of Acidobacteriota bacterium. GTDB lineage: Bacteria > Acidobacteriota > Terriglobia > 2-12-FULL-54-10 > 2-12-FULL-54-10 > JADFGZ01. The sequence continues at coordinate 6,591 of JADFGZ010000107.1, forward strand.
GTTGCCATCACCCGCAAAAGAGTCCGGCAGTCGCTGGAGCGCACGCTTTGCCAGCCCTGCCCGTATTGCAACAATTCCGGGCTGGTCAAATCTCCCGCAACGGTCTGCAATGAAATTCTCATCGAGGCCAAGAAGCTGGCTGCCCACCTGGACCGCAAGCAGGTCACCCTGCGGGTGAATCCGGAAGTTGCCAAGGCTCTGAAAGAGCGAGGAAACGCCATCCTGCAGGAGATCGAGGAGCTAACTCACAAGGACATCATCGTCCGGAACGATCCATCCCTCCACATAGAGAGTTTTGATTTTCACTAGATTTGCTTTTGTCAGTGGCAAGCCCGGAGCGGTGCGGCCCCCTCCTCACCGCTCCGGCGGCCTCCTGCGGAGGCGGAGGGCGGCGAGTTGCCCCTGCCGCGCGTAGTCGATGGCCTCGCCCAGGATGCGCGCGGCCTCCTGCGGCGCGTGGAATCCCATAGAGTTTTCCGCATTGATGAAATCAGCCCGGAACTGGGCTTTCCGATGCAGCCGGAGCGCTTCGGCCAGTTGCGAATCGGTGGCTCCCGCTGCTCGCGCCGCCTTAACTTCGTCGAAGAGAGCGATCAGCGCCTCCTCGGCCCGGACAAGCAGTTTGGCATTGCGCTGCTGTATCGCCTCGGCGCGCGCCTTCATCTCCGTGGCAGGGAAGGGATGGCAGGTGAGGCAGGCGCGCTCTATGTTGAGCAGGGGACTGCGCACGTGGTGGTCGCTTACCTTGAGCGCTCCCTCCCGCATGTAGGGCATGTGGCAGTCGGCGCACGCCACACCGCTGCGGGCGTGAATGCCCTGACTCCACAGTTCAAATTCCGGATGCTGCGCTTTCAGGAGGGGAGCGCCCGTTTCGGCGTGGGTCCAGTCGCTGAATCCGATCTCGTCGTAGTAGGCTTCGATCTCCTCCACCTTGAGGCCGTTTGCCCAGGGATAGGTCACCAGTTTGTTGTCCCCGGCAAAATAGTACTCCACGTGGCACTGGCCGCAGACGAAGCTCCGCATCTCCTGCCGGGTGGCCATGGTGTTCGGATCGTAATCGTCAATTCCCTGACTCTTCTTGAGCGCCCGGATGCCGTTCAAGAAGCCGGGGCGCGTGACGCGAATCGCAAGCGTCTCCGGGTTGTGGCAGTCCACACAGCTGATCGGATGCGTTACTTGCTCCCGCACCTCGGCGAAGGGCAGGGGGCCGATGATTTCAAATCCCTTCATCACGTCCCCGCCTCCGGTTTTCCGGTAGAGGGGGATCACCGAGCCGTGGCAATGAATGCAGCTTCCGGGTTGCGGTCGCATCCGGGTCCGCTCGGTCTCGTCCTGATCCTGCAAGGAGTAGGCGTGGCCGCGCTCCTCGCGGTAGTCGAGCGAGAAGGCATAGCCGGCGAAGATGCGGCGCAGCCGCGGGTTTTCATCCAGTTTCTGGAAGGCTTCGCTGCCGCCGTAGCGTGTGCGCTCGGTATCGACGGTCCGCCGGTAACCGTCGTACTGCCGAGGGAAGTTCTTGCCCCATTCGGCGGGGTCCACGGTATCCTCGGTGAGGTTGGCGAGGGGAAAATACGTTTGCCTGGCTTCCTGCTTTCTCTCGCTGATATTCATAAGAAGCATGGTGACCAGGAAGGTGGCCACGGCTACCACCAGGCTCAGCAGGATATAGACGGAACGCGAAGACTTCATCGTTACTCTCCGGGGTTGATCTCCTCAGTTTATCTTCTCATTTTAGCCGAGCAGTTTATCGGCTCATTTCATCTACGGGTCATCTGCGGGTCATCTGCGGGGACCGTGACCCACGCCGGCATGGCAGCGCGTGCAGCGCACCTCGTGAGTCAAATCATTATTGGCCCTTCGAATGTCGCTCACCAGTTCCTGATGGCAGCGGATGCAATTTTCTTGTAGTTTTGCGGCGTTCACGGGGCGAATCCGGATCGGCTCCTGAAAGTTCTGCAACGTGAACTTCAACGAATGATTCCAGCCGTTGTCCGCCTTGGTGACGAGCTTGGGCAGCAGCGCCTGTGGCGTGTGGCAATCATTGCAAACGGCCTGCCCGTGGTGGCTGGATTTTTGCCAGGAGTCCAAATAATCGTTCATGATATGGCAGTTGGCGCAGGCGTTGGGATCGTTGCTGAAATAGGACAAGCCCTCGGCGAACTGAAAGGTGAAAGCCCCAAGCCCCATCAAGACGCCAATCAGTCCGCTGAGTAATAGGGGCAGTTTGCCTGTCATTAGTTTAACGCAAGTTTAATCCGGCTCGCGCGCGGAGCCTGCCTGCCGACCCAAAGCTGGATTGAGCACCCGCCCCAATAAAAGTTGGATTGCCGCCAGCCACACAAAGCTTATCGCCCCGTGTATCGCGTTGCAAGACAGGAAAATAGAGACAGGAAAAATCAGCCGGGAAAATTTATCAGGCAGACCCCGCCTCCAGGCTTGAAAAGTGTAAGATGGTTGGCGGACGTTGAACCTGGCGGGAAGAAATGAATCCTTAGCATGATTTTCAGAAAACACTGCTCCCATTCCGTTTCGCTGGCGTTGCTGCCCTTGTTAGCGCTGGCGGTCATTCCAGGGCCGCAAACTGCACTCGCGGGTGCTTCTTTGCGTCCGACAATACTGCAAACGGAAAGGGCAGCCTCCGAAGCGCGGAGTTCTGAATCGAAGATAGAGCTGGGGAAGAGCAGTCAATCTGCTGGCCGGAAGATTTCTTTGCCGCTCCACTTCACCGCTGCGGAAGGGGAGACGGTTGGAAGCATTCGCGCTGAGATCGTTGTGCCCGAGGGACATTATGAATTCGACCGAGTGGTTCTTCCAAAGGATTCCCGCTTGAAGGTCTCAGCCAAAAAAAGAAAGGAAGAAAGCAAAGATAACGATAACGAAGGGAAAGGCACTCGGCAGACCGTGATCGAAGCAACCTTCTCAGCCGGGAGCCGCGCGATCCGAAACGGCTTGATCGGTTTTCTGCAACTCGATGTTTCGAAACTGGGAAGAGCGGAGTCTGCCCCGAAGCTTCCCGGTATAACCATTCGGAAGCTTGAAACCTCGCCGCCCGAGCCGGAGCTTCTGATGGGCGAGCCATCCCAAAGACCTCTTCCCATGCCCTCCGAGCCGCCCACAAACCCGGCGGTTGGCTGCTTTTTCTTCACGCACTAAGGCCGTCGGCAAATGTTGCGAGTCCTATGGCGAAGGCTGCTGATCCCCGACATTCTGCGGAGAGTCGAATTGCAGTATGCAGTAGTCCCCAATGATGCGGAAGCCGAGCGCGAGATATGTCCGCCGTGCCGCCGCATCCTCCGTGAACAGAATTGCCCGCTCCGCTCCTTTTTCCCGAGCCTCTAGCAAAGAACCCGCAACCGCACAGCGAGCGTACCCGCGGCTGCGCAGCTCCGGCGGGGTCCATACTCCTCCAACCTGTACGCTGTCGGGCAGGCTGGCATTGAAGGCCGACATCGAAACGAGCCGTCCGCCGTCCAGCAGAACCCACAGGCTGCCCTCCGAATTATTTCTTTCAATTGCTTCGCGGGACGTACTCCAAAGGGCAGGGGTCTCCTTTTCATTTATAGCCTCAATCATGTAAGCAACACGCCATTGGATAAGCAAATCTAGGTCCGCTTTGCGGGAATGCCGACATTGGAACCGTCCTGCCTGCAACGCCTCCGGGACGGTGAGTTGGGAAAGGTGCAAGGAAAACAGATTCTGGTGGCTTTCCCATGTGGCGGGAGCGTTCGACAAGCCGAGCGCTTCCCTCGCGCTTGCCACTTGAGAGTGTGGTCCGACCAAGCCCTTCAAGGAACGCCGGGCCTGTTTTCCGAAGGCCTGCATCAATTCTCCGGTCTCTTCGGGCATCTGCAGCATCAGGTTTCCGTTCCACAAATGGGCTGCCACGCCAAGGATTTGATTCCCGCTCACCTTTGCCATGTAATCCGCTTGGTAAGGCTTGCCCTGGTAGACGAGTCCCCCGTCGCGCAGGTTCGACCGCAGGAACATGGAGCTGTCCACGTGCGTCAGAAGAAAAGCTTCCAATGCTATCTCGTCCCCCGGCCCCAGCATTCTGAAAGTCGTCATGGTTCTCTCCGAGTCAGAACTTTCTAATCGGAGCAGCATTATTGGCTATGTGTTTATTCTGTAGCAGAAATTCGAAATCGCGCGGGATACCAGAAGTGATCCGCATGGCGGAATCAGCCGTGGCCCAGGTACATCATCCAGGCCATTCCGAAGCTCACCACGGCAAAGATTCCGAAGACCCAAAGGCCGTAAAGAAGCCGCTCGCGATTGGTCTCCTTGCTCGTGACGGCGAACACCACGGAGGTGAAGAAGGCGAACAGAAAGGCGGCGGCGAAGTGAGAGATGGTCATTTTGTAATGCAGTTTGTTCTGGCCCCGAAGGGCGCAACACAGCGGCGGTCGCTAGCTCTTTTTACCGGTGGCGATGTCGTAGGCATCCAGTATGCAAAGAATGTTCAACAATCCGGCCACCAGCAGAAATTTGGTCCCGTAATCGGCCATGGGCGATGCCATCACACCTTGATCGTAGCCGAAGAATCTGGCGCCCAGGAACAGCAGGCCCGTGCCTAGATCGCCCAGGAAGCCAAGCGTTTCCACGATGTTCGCCGGCATCAACTCAAAGAAACGTCCGCGCATCGCCAAGCCCAAAGCGAACATGGAGCCCACCGAAAACAGCAGCAGGCCGCCGCGGCCCCAATGCCGCTGCCATAGGTGACCGCCGCCGGGGATCAGCCATGCGGCCAGGACCGGCACAACGGGCAGGCTGGGTTCGAGCGAACTACGGGTTGCCGCTTGCTTAGACGCCATTGCTTGCTCCGGAAGCGTGGGACCGGATTCGGATCCGAATCAGCTCGTTCTGCACCGCGCCGGTAACGCGGGCTTCCCGCTCCTCCACGAAAACATTCACCTCGCTCCGCACGCCAAACTCGGGAAGGTAGATGCCGGGCTCGATGGAAAAAGCCGTCAGCGGAATAATCTCCCTTTCATCCCGTGTTTCCAGGTTGTCGATATTAGCACCGTTTCCATGAACCGTCTCGCCGATGGAATGCCCTGTGCGATGCAGGAAGCAATCCCCGTACCCGCTTTGCTCGATAAAATCGCGCGCCACGCGGTCAATCTCCCAGCCGCAGAGTTTCCGGCCCTGGCGGCGGGCCGCCTGCACCGTCTCCACCGCCCGGTCCCTGGCTGTGCGCACGATGTCGAAGACCCGCTGAATTTTCTCCGGCGGATTGTCGCCGAGAAAGCCGGTCCAGGTCACGTCATAATATACAGCCCCCGGCTTGTTTTGTTTGGCCCAGACGTCGAGCAGCACAAAATCGCCCGCGCGGATCGGCGTGGGCCGCTCCCGGCTCACCGCATGATGCGGGTTGCCGGAGTTGCCGTTGACGGCCACGATGGGCGGGTCGCTGGTAACCAGGCCGTTTTTTTTGAACTGCTCCAGGATGAAGTCCTGGATCGCGGCTTCACTCGTTTCCCCCTTCGCGCTCACTCGCGCGCCCATCTCATCAAAAGCCTCGGAGATAATTCTATCAATTCGCTTGCCCGCCTCCATGTGGGATTCGAGCGCCGCCGACGTCCATCGCGCCTCGAACAGTTGCACCAAGTCGGCTGAGCTGACCACCTTCTTGCCAAAACTTCTTATGAGTTCAATCGTTCCAGCATCCACCCTGGAGACGTAGGGGATTTGATTGTCGGGCGAGTATTGCATCGCCAGGCTGCCGAACGGCGCG
>JADFGZ010000395.1 GCA_022567475.1 Acidobacteriota bacterium
GCAGCAGGTCCTCGGGCGAGCGGGGAGGCAGGAAAAACCGGCTGAAAGCCTCGCCTTCCGGCGTCTGAACTACGGCCAGCTCCCGAAACTCCGGCGTCTCGGCCAACTCATAATCAACGGCCGAGGAATCCACCCCTATTTTCAGGACCGGATGCGTGGTGACATCCTCCACGCGCTGGCCCTTGTAGTAAACGACGCGGCCGTCTTTTAAGCTGTTGCGGAATTGCTCCGGAGTTCGCAGTCCCATTGGAAATCCTTTCGTGCTAGGGTCCGCAGATTACGCAGAACGATATCTGTGAAATCTGCGAAATCTGTGGATAATGTCGCGGCTCGGATTGACCGTCCTGCGGGCGGTCATCCTGAGCGGAGCGAAGGATCTGCTTTTCATTCTGACTTCTGGCTCCTGACTCCTGCTACTGACCGCTCCCTCACCTTCCTCACAGCCCGCCGCCTGTAGGCTTTGGGCCGCAGGGCGGTCGCGGTTCGGATTTGATTGGTTAACCTGATTGGTTAACCATGGTGAGTGAATTTCTTCGCCGTGGGTTTTTCTTGCCTCAACTACCCGCTCTGAAACGGCCCCGCAAAAAACTGACACTCTGAGAGTTCCTCCGAAATTTCAGACATGGTAAGATTAGATGACCGTCTAATATTCGAGGAGTTTCCCATGACTGAGAACGTTCCCCAACTGCTGCCGTTCTTCAAGGCCCTTGCTGATGAGACCCGCCTGGAGATGGCTGGCTTGTTGGCCAGAAAAGCTCTCTCCGGACAGCAACTGGCTGCCCAGTTGGGCATCAAACCCGCCACGGTATCGCATCATCTTGCCAAACTGACCGAGGCCGGGCTGGTTACGGCCCAAACCGAGGGGCACAGCAAGTTTTATTCGCTTCGTCTTGACGTGATGCATGAAACAGCTAAGCAACTGCTGCCGAAAGAATCCGCGCTGCAGCCGATTGAGGATATCCACCTAGCTCCCTACGACACTAAGGTCGTGAAGGACTTTTCTAACCCGGACGGCTCGCTGAAACGGATTCCTGCGCAACGCAAGAAGCTAATAGCCGTGCTCCGGCACATACTCCGGGAGTTCGAGCCAGCCCGACAATATACGGAAAAACAAGTAAACGGGATTCTGGCGCATTTCCACGCTGATACAGCGAGTCTGCGTAGAGCTATGATCGACTGCCAGTTGATGAAGCGTGAGGCTGGAAAGTACTGGCGATATGAGGCACCGGCGTCTACCTAACGTGTAGCTACGGCGAGCGCTTTTCCTCGCTGTGTCCGTCAAGACGCCAGGGCATCAGCAGGCCGCACCTCGCGCTTGATGGCGGAAACCGCGCCGGAGCGTCTTGACACTTCCAGGTCGTAGAAGTTTTGCAGGTTGAGCCAGAACTCGGGATTGGTATTGAAGTAGCGCGCAAGGCGCAAGGCGGTATCGGCGCTAATGCGGCGGCGCTCATGCACAATTTCCCCAATGCGGGTCGCAGGCACATGAAGCTCCAGCGCCAGCTTGTTGATCGAGAGGCCGAGCGGCTTCATGAAATCCTCCCGGAGAATTTCGCCGGGGTGGACCGGGGACATTAGCGGCTTTCTCATGATTCCCTCATGCTAATGATAATCGACGATCTCCACTTCATGGGCGTGACCACCGCGCCAGACAAAGCAGATTCGCCACTGGTCATTGATCCGAATCGAGTGCTGCCCTTTCCTGTCGCTTCGCAAAGCTTCCAATTGGTTTCCCGGCGGTGAAGCCAGGACGCGCAACTCCGTAGCTGCGTGAAGCTGGAGCAGCTTTCGCAAAGCGACCCGCTCGAAGGAACGGAACCGTCTGCTGTGATGGTACTGAAAAAGTTCTTCCGTTTCCTTCGAGCGAAAGCTCTGAATCACTTCTGCATTATACAACGCGTTGCGTTGTACGTCTAGCGTTGCAAAAGAACTGACAACAATTTCCTTCGCCGTTGCTGCCCGTCCTCAGCGGAACCCTTGTGGCCGGGCCGGAGGACTTGAAACCGACTGCATGCAGTCCAGCACCCATCCGTGGATCACATCGTTGCTGGCGATGTAGCCGCCGTCGGAGTCGAGCCAGGTCGTGCCCTGCGCGTCGGTCAGGATTCCGCCCGCGCGCTCCAGGATCAGGCTCGCCGCGGCGATGTCCCAAATCTTCAAATCCAGATGCCAGTAAGCGTGCAGGCGCCCGGCGGCAACGCTGGCGATCCCGAGCGACGGCGAGCCCATCAGGTTGCACTCGGTGACCTGGCCGGTCATCACCCCCACAATCCGCCTGGCCTGTTCGCGGCGCGGGCCGCTGTGGGGCCAGTCGGTCCCCACGACGGCGCTTTCCCAGGCTTCTGCGCCCTCGGAGATTTGCTGCACGGCGATTTTTTTGCCGTTGAGGGTCGACGAGGCTTCAGTCGTTGCCTCGAACATCTCGTCATGGCAGGGATCGTAGACGACGCCGACGCGGATGCTGCCCTCCGAGCGCAGCGCGATAGAGACGGCAAAGTACGGGATGCCCTGGACGAAGTTCAGACTGCCGCAGATGGGGTCGACGATCCAGAGATGCTCGGCATCCACCGGCAGGGGGGCATCCTCCGGCCCTTCCTCGGCCAGAATTGCGGAGTGGGGAAATTCCGCCAGGAGCTTTGAGACGATTGCCTCCTGAACCTGCATCGAAGCCTCCGAAACGACGTCCCGGTCGCCCTTCCACTTCACGTAGCCGGGGTCTCCCAGCCGTGCCTTGGCCACCTTCCCGCCCGCGCGCGCCGCCTGTGCCGCGACCTCCAGAGCCCGGCTAATCTCAATGCTGCCAGTGGGTTGTGCCATATCCAGCTTCCTTAATAACACCTTCTTTATAGCACTTTCCGACCCGCCCACACACACGATTCTTGCTTCCAGGGTTGGGCAAGGCAAGTGCAGCCCAATCAACACGCTCATTCCGAGCCGCAACCCCTTCGGCAATCCCTCGGCTTCTCCCTCGGCTTCTCCCTCGGCTTCGCTCGGGACATGGCTCGGGACATGGCTCAGGGCAGGCTATGAGGGAGCGGACCAATGGCTTTTTCCAACAACCTGTTAAGCGCGTCAGAGCAAGGCGAACTACGGGATATAGCCCAGCTTACACAAGGGTGGTTGATAGTCTCAAACTCGCGGCCACGCAGAGAATAGAACCGTATATCCGGCCTATAATTATCCATATTTATCCTCTTGTACTCAGTTATCTGCCTATGATATATCTTTAGTTTAATGTGCTGGGTTAGCTACACATGGCGGGGGTGGCTACAAATGTTCAG
>JADFGZ010000396.1 GCA_022567475.1 Acidobacteriota bacterium
GGACTTTGTTCGCTTCGCCAAGCAGCAAAACATTCCAGTGGGTCCAGGGCGGGGCTCGGCGGCGGGCAGCTTGGTTTCCTATTCGCTCGGAATCACCGGCATCGACCCGCTCCAGCACAACCTGCTGTTTGAGCGCTTCCTCAACCCGGAGCGGGTTTCCCTTCCCGATATCGATATTGACTTCTGCATGAACCGCCGGGGCGAGGTCATCGATTACGTGACGAAAAAGTACGGGCGCGAAAATGTGGCGCAGATCATCACCTTCGGGACGATGGCCGCCAAGGCAGCCATCAAGGATACCGCGCGCGCAATGGAATTTTCCTACGCGGAAGCGGACCGAATCGCCAAGCTGGTGCCGAACGTCCTGAATATAACGCTCGAACAGGCCTTGCGCCAGTCCCCTGCCCTGGCCAGCCTGGTGGAGCAAGACCCGCGCGTAGCGGATCTGATGGGGATCGCCCGGCGGCTGGAAGGCATGGTCCGGCACGCCTCCACACACGCCGCGGGAGTGGTGATTTCTCCGCAGCCCCTCACCGAGATGATTCCCCTCTACCGGAGCAACAAGGAAGAGATCGTCACCGAATATGACATGAACGGTCTGGAAACCGTCGGCTTGCTCAAGATGGATTTCCTGGGGCTGACGACCCTGACCGTGGTCGATGACACGCTCCAGTTGATCGAGTCCAAGCGGGGCGAAAAAATCGATCTGGACCGGCTGCCGCTCGATGACCAAGCCACCTACGAGCTTTTTTCCAAGGGTCTGACCAGCGGCATCTTTCAGTTTGAATCCAGCGGGATGCGGGATATTCTCCGCCGTTACCGCCCTTCCCGCCTGGAGGACCTGACGGCGCTGAACGCCCTGTACCGGCCGGGGCCGCTGCAGGGTGGGATGATCGATGACTTCATCCAGCGGAAACATGGGAAAAAGCCCATCCCCTACGACTTGCCCGAGCTGCAGGAAATCCTTTCGGAGACCTACGGCGTCATCGTCTATCAGGAACAGGTCATGCAGATCGCCAACCGCTTGGCGGGATTCAGCCTGGGACAAGCGGACCTGCTGCGCCGCGCCATGGGCAAGAAAAAACACAAGGAAATGGCAGCCCAGCGCGAGCGCTTTGTCCAAGGGGCCCTCGACAACGGTTTTCCGAAAAAGAAAGTGGTTCGCATCTTCGATCTGATGGAGCAGTTCGCCGGCTACGGATTTAACAAATCCCACTCGGCCGCCTATGCCTTCCTGGCCTATATCACCGCTTACCTGAAGACTCATTACCCTGTGGAGTTCATGGCGGCTGTGCTGACCAGTGAAACCGGCAATACGGATAAGCTGGTTCAATATATCAAGGAGTGCCGGGAACTGAACGTCCGGCTCTTACCCCCGGATATCCAGACCAGCTCCTGGAACTTCACCCCCGCAGGCGATTCCATCCGCTTCGGGCTGGGAGCCATAAAAAATGTGGGCCACAGCGCCATCGATTCCATTTTGGCCGCCCGGCAAAGCCTCGGAAACTTCGAGTCTCTCTACCAGTTCTGTGAAACTGTCGATCTGCGCTTGCTCAACAAACGCGTTCTGGAGAGCCTGATCAAGGCCGGGGCGATGGACTGCCTGAAGGCGCGGCGCTCCCAATTGTTTGTCAGCGTGGACCGGGCCATGGAATCCGGCCAAAAGCTGCAGCGGGCTCGCGAATCCGGACAGCATGATCTGTTTGGAGGCTCCTGGAAGCCTACCTCGGACCAGGAGTTGCTGCCGGATGTTGCGGACTGGCCCGAGTCACAGACCCTTGCCGGTGAGAAAGAAGTGCTTGGTTTCTACATCACCGGCCATCCCTTACAGAAGTATGAGGCCCAGATGCGGAGTCTCGGCGCCGCCGAAACTGCTTCGCTCACGGATCACTCCCCACAAGAGGAAGTGACCGTAGCCGGAATTATCGCCTCGGTGCGAACTGCACGCAGCAAGAAAGGGGATCTGTGGGCTACTGTAGCGCTGGAAGACCTGACGGGCAAAGTGGAGCTGTTAGTCTTTCCGGAAGCCCACCGCCGCTTGCATGAACGTTTGCAGCAGGAAGCGATTGTTTTTGTCAAGGGACGGCTGCAAATGGAGGAGAATGCTCCTGTCCGGATCGTGGTTGCGGAGTTGACCCCGATCGATGCCGGGGTTCCTGGCCGGTCTACTGTGGTCATTCGCGTGCGGCTGCAAGGGAAGAACGGAAGCGCTGCCCGGCGGTTATTCGATCTTTTTCGAGAGAAGCCCGGCAACGCTTCTCTACGTCTTGAACTGGAGCGGGAGCGAGACTTTCAAGCCCTTCTGGAGCCAGACATCCAAGTACAGCCCGATGCCGAGTTCGTCTCCACCGTGGAGCAGATCTGCGGAAAAAATTCCGTGCGCCTTCTCTAAAGCGCAGATGTAGCATCGGAATCACCGCTAAGGAAGACTAACAAATGGCCGATCCGGAAAAAGCCAGACTGGAGTTGGAAGGCATCGAGCGAGAAATCGAGGCCTTGGCAAAGAATTCCTCCAACTCCGAGGCTCCGCCCGACGCGGATACCGCGAATCGAATCGAACAGCTCACCGGGCAACTGAACCAACTCAAAGCGGAAGTCGCTGCCCACCCCTCTCCCTGGAGCCGCGTGCAGATGGCACGGCATTCCCAGCGGCCTTACACGCTGGAATACGCCAAGCACCTCTTCCAGGATTTCACGGAACTCCACGGCGACAGAACTTTTGGCGACGACCCCGCCCTGGTTGCCGGACTGGCGCGGTTTCACGGCCACCCCGTCGTCGTGATCGGCCACCAGAAAGGGCGCGACACAACTCAGAAGCTTCACCGAAACTTTGGGATGCCGAAGCCGGAGGGTTACCGCAAGGCGCTGCGAATCATGCGCCTGGCAGCCAAGTTCAACCGGCCTATCTTCACCTTTGTGGACACGCCGGGAGCCTATCCGGGCATCGGTTCAGAAGAACGGGGCCAGGCGGAAGCCATTGCCAGAAATCTCCTCGAGATGGCACGTCTCCCGGTCCCGATCCTGGTCACCATCACAGGAGAAGGTGGCAGCGGAGGAGCATTGGCGATTGCGATCGGCGACCGCATCCTGATGCTGGAGAACTCCGTCTACAGCGTCATCTCCCCAGAGGGTTGCGCTTCGATCACTTGGAGGGATGCGAAGAAGGCAGAACAGGCAGCCGACGCGCTGAAGATCACGGCACAGGACCTGGACTCTCTCGGCATTGTGGACCAAATTGTCCCGGAGCCGCCCGGAGGAGCACAGACCGACCCGC
>JADFGZ010000108.1 GCA_022567475.1 Acidobacteriota bacterium
CCAGCAGAGACAGCGTGATCGCGGCAACAACATATTGCATCTTACGCATAGTGGTTCTCCTTATCGGAAAAAAGTTACTCCTTGCCTGATGGGAAATATAGGGGAGAGATTACACGAGAGGAGAGAGTAAATCAATCGGGGACAGCAGCCTGCCTCGGCCGATCACCGCGCGCCGAATGCGGTCGCCAGCCTCCCTGGACGTAAAGTCGCCTGGCGTTTAGCGAACCTCGGCCAGCGCTGGGTCAACGGCCTGCCCGGAAACCGCCCCCTACCCCCTGTTGTATGATGTTGCATGCTGAAATTGCGGTTGCTATCATCTACGAGCAGCTTCAATCGTCGTGGCGAAAATGAATTCCGTTCCATTCACTGAGCAACAAAAAATCCTGTTGAAGGAACTTTTGCGCGCGGGCGCCGTCCTGACCGGCGACGCCGTCCGGGCTCGCTTCGGCTTGAACTCCCCCATCTATTTCGACCTGCGGGAAAACTTATATGCACGGCCCAGCCTGCTTTGGAAGGTCGGCGGGGAGTTCGCTCGTAAGATTTCTGAATTGACCCGCAACAGCCAGACGCCGCAGTGTGTTGTCGGCGTTCCGGACACCGCCACCCCGCTGGCGCTGGCCGCCGCCCTGTATGCCTGGAAGGAGCAGCTTCGTCCCTCGATCTCCTATGCCCTGCTGCGAAAAGAGGGGAAACAGTACCCAGGCATGCCCGCGACTTATTGGATCGGGAAAAAGGACGCCACCGCCTGCGAGTACAACCTGATCGACGATGTAGTTGCCTCCGGACTGACCAAACGCGCGTCAGCGCAAAAGATGCAACAGGAAGGGCTCCCCGTTCGGCGCATCATCGTCCTCTTTGACCGCCAGCAAGGAGACGGCCTCAGCAGCGAGGGATTTGAATTTCACGGAATCTTTCCGGTGCGGGACGTTTTAGATTTCTACTTAAGCGAAAAACTCATCAGCCCGGAGGAGCACGAAAAAATCCGCCGATTCCTCCGCTCCCGGCGGTTCGATTCTGCTGCCGTATAGAAACAGCCGCAGGTCTCGCCCCATTTTCAGGGTTGCTCTGCCGGACCGTTGTGGAAGTTGCTGCTGCTCGCTGACGGAAGAAGCGTTTGTCCGAAGATGGCAGACGGCGAAAAATAATCCACGGAAGAGGGAATCATGTCCATCTGGAAGTTTTTGGGATTGGAAACGGGCAAAGCGGAAAAGAAGAGCCAGGCAAACACCCGTTCCTCAGACACCGAGACTGTGCGCAAGATTGTTGAGAAATTGGATTCGATGGAGCCGGAGCGGGCTCGCTACATCGCCTCCTTTGCTTACCTGCTGAGCCGTGTGGCTCACGCGGATATGCACATCAGCAAAGAAGAGACGTGCGCAATGGAGCGCATCGTCAAAGAAAGAGCCTCTCTCCCCGAAGAACAAGCGATCCTTGTGATCCAGATGGCCAAAACCCAGAGTCTCTTATTTGGGCACACTGAAAACTTCCTGGTCACCCGGGAGTTCCAGAAAATCGCCGCCCGCGAGCAGAAGCTTGCGCTGCTCGATTGCCTCTACGCCGTTTCAGCCGCGGACAGATCCATCTCCACGGTGGAAGACAACGAGATACGCAAAATCTCCCGGGAGCTGCACCTCAGCCACCAGGACTTCATCGCCGCCCGTCTGAACTACCGGGACCATTTGGCCGTACTGAAAAATTTTCCCAAACCGGAAAAGGCCTGAGCATAAAAATGCCCGGGAGCTTTTTCACTTTTTTTGGATGAGATAGATGCAACCCGCCACTAAGACAACGGTTGCCACCAAACCGCCCTCCGGTCCGTAACTACCCCCATGAAGCCAAATGTGGTCTGGCGAAGGCACCGCCTGCCAGGGCATTTTGATCACTTCCATGCCGCTGACCGGCAGCCCCACAAATGCCAATGTCCAGTTCCAGGAAAAATGGAAGCCGAGGGGCAGCCAAAGCGCCCGGGTCTTGAGGTAAGCGATGGAGAGCAACACGCCGGCCAGCATTGTGTTCACAGTGCTCAACAGGGTGGCATATGGATTGGCCGCGTGCAGCCCCCCGAAGATCAGCGAGGAAATCAACACCGCGATAACAGGATTGGTTCCTTCCACCAGCCGTTGAAAAGGATACCCGCGAAACGCCAACTCTTCCCAGGTAATCGCCAGCGCCATGACTCCCGTGATGACAGGTAAAGATATTAAGGTAGAAGCCGCACTGGTTCCCGACGATTGAAAATGAATGGAGCCAACCGCCCACTCCACCACGGTCACCGTCCCCACCAAAGTTATTCCCCCCGCCATGCCCAAAGCCACCTCGCCGAGCGATTCCCGTGGCCGCGCCAGCCCCACCGCCTGAAAGGGCTGGTGTTCAATCAGGTGCAGCATCAGCCAGGTAGCCGCGCTGACCGTGGCGAGGTGTGAAACGCTGACGACCCCCAAAACCGTCATTTGAGAAGCGCCTGCAAGCTGCCGAAGAAAGGCAAACGCCACGCTATCGAACACCATTACCAACATCAGGAAGAAGACAACAAACAGCAGCAGTCTCCACCCGGCGCGCAGGCGGCCATCCGGAAGCAAAAAGTATTGGCTGCGATCCATGAGTTTTGGGAAACCGTCTTTCCGATACGCCTGCCCTGTGGTGGACAGGCTTATTCCAGCCTTGCAAGGCCGCTCATCGGGAGGCGGAGATGGCCCGTCGAGTTCCGCTCCGCACTTCCAGGCCGGTAGCCGAGACTCGAAAGGGCAGCACGGAAGCGCCAGCCCGGCGCAGGACAGCTTCCAGGCGCGGCTTGGCCTCCGGTTCGGCCAGAAACAGCACGCAGCCGCCGCCTCCGGCTCCGCAGGCTTTGGCGGCAAGGGCTCCGTTGCGGCGAGCGGCAGCCACTAACCGTTCGATTCCTGGGGTCGTAATCCCCGGACAGTTCTTCTTGCGTGTCGCCCATTCCTGGTTCAGCAACTCGCTTGTCCGCCGCCAGTCTTGGGTCTCCAGAGCCTGGCGCATCTCAGCGGCAATGGCTGCAATGCGGTCGAATTGGCGAATGACCCGCCGGTTGCCGTCCACGTGGGCCTTCAAAACCTCCCAGTTGTTGACCCCGGAGTTGCGTGACTCACCCGTATAGCACAACAGGAACCGCTCACTCAATTGTTTGGAAGCTACCTTCAGCTTTTCGGGAACTACGCCGTGGGGCGTCAGCCGAATCGAGTGAGCCCCGCCGTATACGGCTGAATAATAATCCTGCTCTCCGGTGGGAACCCCCAGAACCTGCGCCTCCACATTGCGCGCTGTTTCAATCAGCTTCGGCAAGGATAACCTGCGGCCAGCAAACCGGCTGAGCGCGCCGCAAATGGCAATGTTGAGAGCCGAGGAGCCACCCAGGCCGGACCCCGCGGGAACGTCGGAATCGGTAGCGAGCGTGAAGCCCCTCTGCGGTCCAAACGCCATCACCAGACGGGCGAGCAGCGGCAATCGGCAGGATTTTGCCTGCATCAGGGCGCTGAGTGAAGAAAATCTTTCCCGGAGCCGCAGATCGTGCGACACGAACTCAATGACTTTGTCCCGCCTCGCAGTCAGCCGGCAGCGAGCGTAGTAATTGACCGCGAAATTCAGAGTTTGGGCGTCTTGGTGAAACAGGTACAGAGGCCAGATATCGAGCGTGCCGCCGGCCAGGTCTACCCGCGCCGGGGCCTGCGATTGAAGGATCATTTTGGAGTTGGAGTTCCGTCTCTGCGTATCCGGCTAGAGATTCTATTGAAAAAATTAACCGAACTCAGCCCTGCCTCCCGGTAAGCCCGCAGCATCCGCTCGGCTTAGGCGATGAGTTGCTCCGCATTTCTCACTTTGAGCAATATCCAGTCTTCGAGAACTTCCCTCAGTTCTTCCCTGCAATCCTCCAGAGTGTTTCCATCCGCCCACACACCTTTCAACCCGGGAATTTCGCCGAAATAGCTCCCGTCCCTCAGTATCTTATACTTTGCCTTTTTCAATCTTTTTTCCAGATACTCAGTCAACATGGAATTGTTTAGTCCAATCCTGGTAATTTTTGCCAGAGCAGCCTCAGGCCGCCGTCCCATGGCATTTTTTGTACTTCTTGCCGCTCCCGCAGGGGCAGGGCTGATTGCGGCCCACTTTTTCGCTCGTCCGCACCACCGTTTTGATGGCGGGGGAGCCGTCCTCGGCGCCGCTCAAAATCATCTCGGCCTGCTGTTTGCGCTGGCGACGCTCGATCTCCCGAACCTGCTCCTCTTCCTGCACCGGCTGCATCAGAAACAGGTACCGAAGCGCCTCTTCGTCGATGCGGTTCATCATGGCCTGGAACATCTGGTAGGATTCTTTCTTATACTCGACCAAGGGGTCTTTCTGGCCGTAACCGCGCAGGCCGATTCCTTCTTTCAGGTCGTCCATCGACAGCAGGTGATATTTCCACTGGCTATCCACCACCTGCAGCAGGATCATCCGCTCGTGCCATCGCATCACGTCGGGTGTGAGCTGGCCTTCCTTCTCGTCGTACTTGCGGCGGAGTTTTTCAAACAGGGCTGCGGTCAGCTCCTCATGATTCAATTGAGTGGGATCGACCCCTTCGGCCCGCAGGTCCAGGCCGAACTGCGTAAAAAAGCCGTTTCGCAGCCCCTTCAGGTCCCATTCATCGGGATGAATATCTTTGGCGCAGTGGGTCTCGACAAACTCTTTTGCCACGTCCTCGGCGATCCCCAGGATGTATTCCTTCTGATCCTCGCTCTCCATCAATTGGCGGCGCAAGCCGTAGACGGCGGTGCGCTGCCGGTTCATGACATCATCGTATTCCAGCAGATGCTTGCGGGCCTCAAAGTTTTGCCCTTCCACGGCCTTCTGCGCCGCCTCGATGCGCTTGGTAATCAGCCTGGATTCAATCGGCACGCCCTCTTCCATCCCCAGCTTTTGCATGATGCCGCTGACCCGCTCGCCCGCAAAGATGCGCAACAGGTCGTCCTCCAGGGACAGATAGAAGCGGGAGCTGCCGGGGTCCCCCTGCCGGCCGGAGCGCCCTCGCAACTGGTTGTCAATCCGCCGCGCTTCATGCCGCTCCGTCCCGATGATATGCAAGCCGCCCAGCGCCACCACCTCCGCGTGTTCTTTCGCCACGGCAGGTTGAAAGCGCGCAGTGGCCTCCTTCCACTGCTCCGCCGTGGCGCTTTCCGGAGCAATGCTCTGCTTGCGCAGGTAGTCTCTGGCAAGGAACTCCGGGTTGCCGCCGAGCAGGATATCGGTGCCGCGCCCGGCCATATTGGTGGCAATGGTAACGGCGCCCTTCCGTCCGGCCTGGGCCACGATCTCCGCTTCCTTGGCGTGATACTTGGCGTTCAGCACCACATGCTTGATCCCGGTTTTCTTCAGCAGGCTGCTGAGGCGTTCTGACCGCTCGATGGAGGCGGTTCCCACCAGCACGGGCTGGCCCTTCTGGTGCAACTCCTGGATCTCCGCGATCACGGCATCGAACTTCTCGCGCTCAGTACGGAAAACCACGTCGGGATTCTCCTGCCGGAGCAGCGGCTGGTTGGTGGGGATGACGGCAACTTCCAGGTTGTAGGTCTTTTCAAATTCCGCCGCCTCGGTTTCGGCCGTGCCCGTCATGCCGGAGAGTTTCGAGTACATGCGGAAGTAGTTTTGGAAGGTGACGGTCGCGAGCGTTTGCGTTTGCCGCTCAATCTTGACGCCCTCCTTGGCCTCCACGGATTCGTGCAGCCCGTCGCTCCACCGCCGCCCCGGCATCAGGCGTCCGGTAAACTCATCGACGATGACTACGGCATTGTTCACAATGACGTATTCGTCATCCTTCTCATACAGCACGTACGCCTTCAGAAGCTGCCGGATCGCTTCGTTCTTGGCCCATCGCTGCTCCGCCAAGTGGGGAACCCGGGCGATGAGATTCGCCTTCTCTTCCTCCTCCAAATCCGTTCGCTCTTCAATCTTCCGGACCTGCTCATCCACGTCGAGAATGGAAAAGGAGTCATACGATTGCTGCAGTTCGTGCAGCGCTTGCGTTTTCTCCTCCGGCGTCCATTCGGAATTTTCTTCAATCTCCTGGGCCTCCCAAGCCAGATCGGCCTTGGCCAGCTCATCCATCAGGGCGGGCGCCAATTGCATCCGTCCCAGCGAATTCAGGTCTACGATACGGGTCTTTTCGTTGACGGTGAAGTAGAGAGGCTCCAGCAACTCCCTTTCGTAGTCTCCCGAGAGCCGCTTCTCCACCTGGCCGGTGAGGTGTTTGATGCTGGGGTTCTCCAATAGTTCCAGCATCGGCTTGAACTTTGGGGCTCCCCGCTTGGCCTGCACCAGCTTTTGGCTTGCCAGCTCACGCTGCTCCTCGTCTCCCTCCAGCAACTGTTTGGCTTGCTGCACCAGCCCGTTTACCATGCTGAGTTGCTTGTTGACCAGCTTCTCCACCAACGGCTTCAGTTCTTTGAAATACGTGGGGGCGTGGTGTTCGGCTGCTCCGCTGATAATCAGGGGCGTCCGCGCCTCATCGACCAAAATGGAGTCTACTTCGTCCACGATGGCGAAATGATGCCCTCGCTGCACGCAGTCGCGCAGGTCAAACTTCATGTTGTCGCGCAAATAGTCAAAACCAAACTCGTTGTTGGTTCCATAGGTGACATCGCAGGCGTAGGCTTCACGGCGCTTTTTTTCGTCCAAGTCGTGGACAATCACCCCCACGGTCAGGCCCAGCGATTCGTAGATTTTCCCCATCCATTCCGCGTCGCGCCGTGCCAGGTAGTCGTTGACCGTGACGACATGGACGCCCTTTCCCCCCAGGGCGTTGAGGTAGACCGCCAGCGTGGCAACCAGGGTTTTTCCTTCACCGGTCTTCATCTCGGTGATTTTGCCGCGGTGCAGAACAATGCCTCCGTAGAGCTGCACGTCGAAGTGGCGCATCGCAAGCGACCGGCGGCCCGCCTCCCGCACCACCGCAAAGGCATCGACCAGCAGGTCATCCATGGTTTGGCCCGCAGCCAAACGATTACGAAACTCGCCGGTCTTGGCCCGCAGTTGCTCGTCGGAAAGGCGCTCGATCGTCGGCTCCAGCTCGCCGATGGCCTGAACCAGCGGCGCCATCCGCTTGAGCTCGCGCTCATTCTTGGTGCCGATTATTTTAGCCAGCAAAGAACCAATCATGGGTTTTCCTTACTATTATATGGGGGTTGCGGGCATGCAACAAGGCGGGAGTCCTCTTGCAGACAACACCGGGCCCTGTAGGGCCGCCTATGGAAGCCTGCGCTTCGCGTTCCGGGGCAGCCAGCGACACCGTGTCCTGTGCGGTAACCTGCGCGGTAAAAAGATACGAAAGCCCTAAAAAAAACAGTCCGATGGCCCATCCTCCCAGCACGTCACTCGGCCAGTGGACTCCCAGATAGACGCGGCTGTAGCCGACCGCCAGAGGCAAAATCGCGAACAGCAGCAGCAATAATATTCTCAAGATGCCCGCTAAGGACCGGGAAGCAGGCCGCAACATGGGGCCCGCCAGCAAGAGCAACAAGAAGAAAAATACATACAAGGATTCGGCTGCATGTCCGCTGGGAAATGCATTCCCGGAAGCCTGCACCAAAGACGGAACCGGCGGGCGGTTCCGCGCCACCAGCCATTTCAGCAACGCTACGGTCGAGCTGGTCATGCCCCATCCCAGGACCAGCCACACGGCAGTTGCTCTTTGCTTCCCCACCCATAACAGCAAGCTCAGTCCTACAACAGCCGGAGCCAGGTAGCGATTCGATCCAAAAATGCTGATGAGCCTCCAGAACAACACTGCGCCGGCATCGGTTCCCTGATAAATCACAAGGAGCAGATCGCTGTCATGGCTCCAGGCAAGAAAAACAGCCAGTCCCAACAACACGAGACACCCGCTCAGCAGGAGCCGCTCCAACAGCATAGATGAGCCCGGCAAACGGGCCATTCGATTGCCAGAAGCTGAACCAAAATTAGTCATCCGGAAAGCCGCCTTCAAATTCTTTGTCCCGCCAGCAACTCCAATCGCTGGAGTTCCCGATACAGAGCGCTCACCCTGCAAACCTTGCCCTTTTGCATGATCGATTCAGGGTAGTGAAAGCTCAGGATCGGGTCAAGGGTTGCCGCCGGGATGCTGTGCGAACTTCGCTCCAACCGGGAAGCTGATTTGCTCCACCTTCCGTCAGCTAAAGACATTGTTCTATTTCGGGTTGTTTGCTAGCCTGAGAGTCTCGCGAAATCAACAAAGCTGAAAGCTGGATGAACAGGGCGCTATCCTGCTCCCAGATGTAAAAAGCGCTGCTAAAAAGCCCGGAGATCCGGTCATGAACCAAAATCTGGAAGAAGAAAAACCTCCGCTCTTTAGCACATGGCGGCGGCTCTACCTTGCCGTGCTCGGGTACCTCTGTGTGCTGATCTTTCTATTCTACGCATTCACCCAAGCCTATAACTTTCCCTCATGAGATCACTCGACTGGGTTGTTCTAGTCCTCTTCCTTCTCTGGATTGTCGGCTACGGCCTCTATAAGGGCCGCACCCGGAGCAATACGATTCAGGGATATCTGCTGGCGGACAAAAGCATGCCCTGGTGGGCCATGGGACTCTCCATCATGGCCACGCAGGCCAGCGCCATCACCTTCATCGGCACCACGGGACAAGCCTACGTGGATGGGATGCGCTTCTTGCAGTTCTACTTCGGGCTGCCGATTGCCATGGTGATCATCGCCGCCATCG
The DNA here is from genome assembly GCA_022567475.1 of Acidobacteriota bacterium. GTDB lineage: Bacteria > Acidobacteriota > Terriglobia > 2-12-FULL-54-10 > 2-12-FULL-54-10 > JADFGZ01. Next base: position 8,712 of record JADFGZ010000108.1, read on the forward strand.
TGGTTCCCCGCTTTCACAAAGCAAACGTCGTCACCGCCTACGAGTATCTGGAACAACGGTTCGACGCAAAGACCCGCCTGGCGACGAGCATCATCTTCCTGATCCAGCGAGGCCTGGGCGTGGGGCTGGCGCTCTACGCTCCCGCCGTGGTCCTCTCTCTGATTCTCGGCTGGAGCGAGCAGGTTACCGTCATCGTCATGGCAGCCGTCGTCATCGCCTATGCCGTGCCGGGCGGCATTCGCGCGGTTACCTGGACCGATGTGCAGATGATGATGCTGATCTTTATAGGTCTTGTTGTGGCCTTTTTAACCGCGATCCTGTTGCTTCCCTCAGACGTCTCGGTGGGCGATGCTTTTTATCTGGCCGGAGCCTCCGGCAGACTGAACGCAGTGGACCTGTCGTTCGACCTGAGCAACCGCTATAACCTGTGGTCCGGACTGTTCGGCGGAATGTTTTTGGCCCTGGCCTATTTCGGCACCGATCAGTCGCAGGTGCAGCGCTACCTGCAGGGAAAATCTATCGGCCACAGCCGCAACAGCCTGATCTTCAACGCCTGCGCCAAACTGCCGCTGCAATTTTTCATTCTGCTGACCGGAACGATGGTCTTCGTCTTCTACCAATTCGAGCAGCCTCCCATGCTGTTTAATCAAGCCGAAGCTGCCAAGATCGAACGTCTGGAGGGAACCCCTCTGGGCGGACGCTATGAACTGGCTCAGGAAAAATACAGGCAGGCCCACCAACAACGCCAGCAGGTGGCGCGCCGCCTGCTCCAGGACAGGCACAGCGGCACAAGCTCCCCCCTTGGCGCAAATCCTTCCGCTGGCCCACAACAACTGCAGGCAGCCAACCAGGCTGTGGAAGACGCCCGGCAGGAAGGGATTCAACTGCTGCGTGAGGTAAATCCCGAAAATGAATACAACGACACCAATTACATCTTCCTGAACTTTGTGACCAACTATTTCCCGGTGGGGGTCGTAGGGCTTATCATAGCGGCCATCTTTGCCGCCGCGATGTCCAGCATCTCCTCGGAGCTGAACTCGCTTTCTACCACCACGGTCATCGATCTCTACCGCCGTCACTGGAAGCGGCAGGCTTCAGATGCTCATTATGTTCGGGTCGCCAAGATAGGAACCGCCTTCTGGGGCGTTTACGCGGCTGTTTTTGCGAGCTTTGTCGGGGGGATCGGTTCGTTGATTGAAGCCGTCAACAGCATCGGGTCGCTGTTTTATGGCTCCGTGCTGGGGGTCTTCGTCCTTGCCTTCGGTTTCCCGCGAGCCACAGGCAACGGGGCATTCATTGGATTATTTGTAGGCGAGATCGCGGTGATCGCGACCAGCGTTTTTACGGACGTGTCTTTTCTTTGGTACAACGTGATCGGCTGCGTGGTGGTGGTGGGGGTGGGGATGGCGGTGAGCGCCGCCGCCAATAGGGTCGTCATGCGCTGAGCATGGGATTGATGGTGAACTTCTTCCGTTACTCTCTGATGCCCAGCTTGACCACGGCACGGACCTCTTGCTCGCCTCTGAGGACTACCACGGGGACTTCGTCGCCCGGACTCTTGCCGCGCAAGGCATAGGTGAAGTCGTAGAGATTTCGCATCTGGTTTCCGTCGAACTCGATGAGGATATCTCCCGCTTGCAAGCCCGCCTGGGCCGCCGGGCTGCCCTCACTGATATCGGCGAACTTCACTCCATTTTCACTCTCACCGAAATCCGGGATGCTCCCGAAATAAGGTCCGTAGCCGCCTCCTCCACCCCCTCTGCCGCCTGCTCTCCTCCTGCGGCGCACCTGGGTAAACTGCGGCCGCTCGTCTTCCGCGTCGATCTTCCGGACCACGCGGCTGACCAGCTCCAGCAGCCGGGCCGTGTTTTCCGGCTCGAGTTTTTCCCAGGTGTCGGAGGGTTTGTGATAATCCGAGTGCAGGCCGGAAAAGAAGAACAGCACCGGCACCTGCTTCCGGGTGAAGGAGACATGGTCGCTGGCGTCGTAACCACCGTCAGAAAACTCGATCTGAAAAGCGGGTTCTTTGTTTTCCTGTTCCAGCATCTGGCGGAAGCCGGGAGAAGTGCCCACGCCCCCGATGTAGAGCTTGTTCTGCGCTACCCTCCCGATCATATCCAGGTTCAGCATGGCAATCGTGCGGTCGAGCGGCACCAGAGGCTCCTCCACATAGTGGGCCGAACCCAGCAATCCTATTTCCTCCCCGGCAAATGCCAGAAAGAGAACCGAGCGGCGCAACTGCCCGCGCTCCGCGCCGAACGTGCGGGCGAGCTCCAGCAAGCCGGCGGTGCCGGAGGCATTGTCGTCAGCCCCGTTATGAATTTGGCCCATCCGTTGGGGCACCAGGCTGTTCTGCTCTCCCAGGCCCAGGTGGTCGTAATGGGCGCCGATGATGATGATCTCGTCGCGCAAATCCGGGTCGTTGCCGGGTAAAAACGCAGCGACATTCTTCAGCGTCCGCTTGCGGTGCCGCACATCGGCTTGGAGTTTCACCTGGATAGTAGACGGCAGGTGGGAAGAGCGGGGCGTCAGGTCGCGGTCGATTGCTTCCTGCAGCTCCAGGAGCGATTTGCCTGCCTGGCTCATCCACTGCTCCACCACTGCTCGCTTGAGGTGAACGGCCAGCACCCCCAGGTCGGACGGGCCACCGCCTCTTCCGAACCGGACAAGCTTATCTTCCTCCCCCTTGTGGTAGAGCGGGTCGTTGACCAGCAGCATGGCCACCGCGCCGTGGTTGCGAGCGTTGATGGCCTTGTTCACCAGCCCCGCATGCCGCGTAAACCGCCTCCCGCGGAAGACGCTGCTCTCGTCGGTCTCCTGCGGCTCATGGCGCAGCACGACCACCAGCTTCCCCGCAACGTCGATGCCGTCATAGTCATCGTAGTCGTACTCCGGAGCGGTGATTCCATACCCGACAAAGGCCAGCTCGCCGGAGTGCTCCCCGCTGCCGGACATGCTCAGGGGGATAAAGTGCTGGCGGATTTGGTAAGAACGGGCCGAAGGAGCAAGCAATGCCAGGCTGTTGTCCGTGCCGAGCTCAGCCCCCACGTTGGCTTCAAAAGGCTGAAAGGCGCCCTCCGGCAAAACTTCCAGGCCCGCCTTGCGGAACTGCCCGGCGATGTAGGAGGCGGCCTCGTCCAACTCCGGGGTGGTATTTCCCCGCCCCTTCAACCGGTCGCTCGACAAATACTTCGCGTCGGCGAGCCACCGGTCTCCCTGAACGGAGGTCTCCGCGAACAGCGGCCCGTAAAAAACGGTGAGCAGGAGAAGCGCTCGCAGCGGCATGGCAAGAATCGCAGCAGCAACTCTGCACGGTCTCCAAAGCAGGCCGTCGATGGCTGTATTTCGCATGAAAGTGATTTTCAAGAGAGAGGACTGACAGGCCGTTCAAAAAACTGCGGGGGAAGCGCCACACCGTTGCGTTCACCGGCTTCGAGCGCCCCATCATGACTTTCTAACTCCCTGCGTTTCCAGGGATTCTGCGCATTACGGCCACGGAACGCATACAACAATATGCACCCCATCATCGTCACCGGAGGAATCAACAATACGATAATGCCAATATTCAGGGCCTG
>JADFGZ010000003.1 GCA_022567475.1 Acidobacteriota bacterium
GACCCCGTCAAACCGTGCCCTGACGAGAGCGTACTATGGAATACACAAACTCTGAAACAGGTCTAGCTCCGAAAGAACTCGATTCGGAATATCCTCGCCAAGATCAGTAAGGCGGTCAGCCCGGTGAACACCGCCAGACTCCCCCAGGCACACCATGTCGCCACAGCGGATGGATAAAACCGTTTGTCCTCCTTGGGTATTACGGTGAAGCAATAGTACAGGTTCAAGAAGAACACAACGGGCGCGATGAAGAAGGCCAGCGCTGAGGCCACCAGGACCAGCCACACCGGCCTGGGCGCGCCCGCGATGATCGATACGGCAGCGATCAGGGAGAACAACATCGTCGCGCGGTAGATGTTGTATTCCGAGTACCATCGGCTGCGATGCTCCGTTGTAAGCTCGTCCCGGGCGATCCCGCGCAGCCGGGCCGTGCCCCGGAACAGATTCCGGCAGCACGCCCCAACCACCCGCGGCCAGCCGTCAAAGTAGTTGAACGCGGTGGAAAAAGTCGCAGCGAACGCTCCCAAGAAAAATACGATCATCATCCAGGGACCCACGCTTGCGGTGAAGATCTTTGCGATCTCCCCCATCACCCCGGATCCCTCCACCGCGCTGGGGTGGAGCCAGACGGCGGCGAGGAAGAGAAAGACGCAGGCAATAAAAAAGGAGACGATGTGTCCGAGGCGGAAATCCCACAAGCCGATCTGGAACCACCGCCGGCAGTATTCAAGAGCATGAGGAGGGACCCGCGAGGTATCCACCGCGAGGTCTTCTTTTTTGGAAGTCAGCGGGTCAAACGGTTTGGCTGCTCCGCTCTTCTCCAGTTGTTCCCGGATTCTTCCCATTCCCACGCGCTTGGCCTTCCCCCACTCGGAAGCCTGTAGTGACACGTCCATCCCGGTGGGCAGCAGGCCGAGAAACGCAGCAATCACCAGCCAGGAGCCCGGAGGCGCATCCAGCATGAAAAAATGTCCCATCGCCGACCAGGGCGCTGGCTCAACCAGGTAAACGGCCAGGGTGGAAACAAAGAGTATCCCCGCCAGGATTTTGGTGACCGTTTCGATGGCCGCATACTTGCCGCGCAGGATGATGGCGACCGAGAGCATCCCCAGCAGGGAGCCATACACCGCCATGGGAACGTCCAGCCCCAGATATTCATTGAAGAGGAAGAAGAGCACGGCCGAGGCGGCAATGAGCCTGCCGGCCTGGCCCACAACGCATTGCAGCAAGGTCGTGCCCAGCACGTACCACAACGGCCAGCGCTTCCAGGCCGTGGCATAGGCGTCCAGCATGCTTTTCCCGGTGGCATGCGTGAACCGAAAGGCCATCTCGAAGCCGTAGTATTTGAATACGTAGGCGATGGGGATGCACCACAGCAAGGCGTACTCGAACCGTCCGCCCGCCACCGGCGCTGTGATCAGATGACTGGTCCCGATGCCGGTCATCATCAAGATCATGCCGGGGCCGAACTCCTTCGCCAAGCCCCGGAGGGTCAGCGTCGGGAGCACCAAATTTTGGAGAGCTTCTGGGTCTTTCGCCATGTGCGTTCCTAAAAGGATGCCTCGAAAAAGATGAAACGGAGCACAGTTTTGCTCACCCGGCGCTCACCCGGCAAGGCGGGCGCGCAGCTTGACGAGCGCCAGCACCACGTCGATCGTAGGCGTCGGCACGCTGACGAGCCGGCCCATCTCGGCCACGGCGGCGACGAGCGCGTCGATCTCCATTGGCCGTCCTTTTTCCAGGTCTTGCAGCATCGATGTTTTGTGCGCTCCCACATCGGCTGCCCAGCCGATGCGCGTCTCCACGTCCACCGTAAACTTCACGCCGAGCGCGGCCGCCACCGCTTCCGCCTCCACCATCATGTCGCGAATCACCCGGCGCGTTGCTGCCTCGCCCGTGATCTGCTCCAGGGTGGCGAGCGTGAGAACGCTGACGGGATTGAAGGAGAGATTTCCCCACAGCTTGAGCCATATGTCGTCGCGGATTTTCTTTCGGACCGGAGCCTTGAAACCGGATTGGGTGAAAGCCTCGCTCAGCGCAACAATGCGCTCGGACCTGGAGCCGTCCGGCTCTCCCAGCATGAAGCGCTTGCCGTCGATGTGCTGCACGACGCCCGGCTCGACGATCTCGCAGGAGGGATAGACGACGCAGCCGATCGCCCGCTCCGGCCCCAGCGTATTCCGGATGCGCCCGCCCGGATCGACGCTCTCTAAATGCCGGCCCTCCCAAGGACCGGGAAGCTTGAAGAAATACCACCAGGGGATGCCGTTCTGCGCGGTCACGACGGCGGTGCCGGGTCCCAGCAGCGGCGCCATCTTGTCCACGACCGCAGAAACAGAGTGGGACTTCAGGGTGAGGATGACGCAGTCTTGCGGGCCTGCCTCGGCGGGGTTGTCGGTGCAGTTCACCTGCGCAACTTTTTTCTCGCCGCCAATCAACAGCGTCAGGCCGTTCGCCCGCATCGCTTCCAGATGCGGTCCGCGGGCGATCAGCGTGACTTCCACTCCGCCCAGCGCCAGCTCGGCGCCCAGGTAGCCGCCGATGGCCCCGGCCCCGTAAATGCAGATTTTCATCTCTTGTTTCGAACCAGTCCCAGCTTTTCGGCCAGCCCGATGCGCTGCAGCTTGCCGGTAGGTCCTTTGGGTATCTCGCCGAGGAAGAGCACACGGCGGGGCACCTTGAAACCCGCCAGCCGCTGGGCCACAAATTCCCGTATCTCTTTTTCGGTGGCTGCCGCGCCCGGATGCAGGATGAGCGCTGCGGCTACGTCCTCTCCCAGCTTGTCATGGGGCATCGCGAAGGTCACGGCCTGGAGGACCGCGGGATGGTCCAGAAGTATTTCATCCACCTCGCGCGGCGATATTTTTTCGCCGCCCCGGTTGATTATCTCCTTCAAGCGGCCGGTCAGACGAAGATACCCCGCCTCGTCTATCGTTCCCTCATCGCCGGTGCGGAACCAGCCGTTTGTGAAACCCGCGGCGTTGGCCTCCGGATTGTTCTGATATCCCAGGGTGACGTTGGGTCCCCGGATCACCACCTCCCCGACGCTTCCTGACGGCAGGAGCCGCCCGTCCTTGTCCATGATCGAGACCTCCGGCCCTGCCGCCACACCCACCGAGCCCGGCTTGCGCTCGCGCGGGGGCAGAGGATTGCTGGTCATCTGGTGCGCCGCCTCCGTCATGCCATAGGACTCGATCACCGGGGCATGAAACGTTTCTTCCAAAGCCTGCATCACCCGGGGCGGCAAGGAAGCCGACGAGGAGCGGATCAATCGCAGGCGGGCGGCCTCGACAACTTCCCGGTTGCGCGCCGCACGCTCCAGAATGGTTTGATGCATGGTGGGCACCGCCGTATACCAGGACGGGGTGGCTTCCTGCAACCAGGAGAAAAACTTCAGCCCGTTGAAACCCGGCGTGCAGAAGACCGAAGCCCCTGCTCCGAGCGAGCTCAGCACCGCCGCGATCAAGCCGTGAATATGGAACAACGGCATCACGTTCAGGCAGCGGTCGCCGGGACCGAGCGCCAGGCTTCGGGCCACGCTGGCTGCCGAGGCGCAAATGTTTTGCTGGCTCAAGGGAACCAATTTAGGGCGTGAGGTGGTGCCCGAGGTGTGCAGCACAAGGGCAATGTCGCCCGATTCCGCCATTCCGCCCCGGGAAGGTCCATCACCCGCCGGGCTCCCGCTTATATCAAACAACCCGGAGGCGGCCCCGGAGGGGATGGTTAATTCGGCAACACGGATCCCGTGTTTGCGGGCCACGGCGCGAGCCGGCGTTTCGCTGCCCGCCTCCACGAGCAGAAGTTTTGCCTTGAGGTCGGAAAGGTAAAACTCGAACTCTTCCTCGCGATATGCCGGGTTCAGGGGAGCGGTCGTGGCTGCGGCGGCGACCGACAGAAAGGCGGTCGCCATTTCCGGACCGTTGGGCAGCACGATAGCTACCGGATCGTTTCGCCCGATACCCAGTTGGTTCAGTCTGCGAACCGTGCCGGCGACATGCTTCCGCAAACCGGCATAGGTCAGCGACGGGCGGCCGGGCGCGGCGATGGCTACCGCTTCGTCCGCTCCTGGTTGCAGCAGGTCTGTAACGGTTTTCGCTGCTGACATAGTCGAGTGCTCCGCCGAACATTGCACATTGCGCATTCGGCTGCATAGGCAAAGGGCTTTGTACCACAGATCGTTTCCCTACTCTACAACAAACCTGCAATACGGCCTGCAATACGGATTGTTCGGGTCGGTTGCTCCTGGATTCACGCTTACTTCCGTCCCAAGGGAGTGGGCGTCAAGGGAGCCGCCGCCTGCTGCAAGGAATTCTCCGGCTCTTCCCGGTACAAACCCAGCGCCTGAAATACGGGAGTGTCGTTTACGGAGAACAGAATGGCTGCGTCCGTCTTCGAGCGGTTGATGTGCCGGTGCCAGCTCCAATTGGGGACGGCAAAAGAATCGTGCCGGTTCCATTCCAGCCGCTCGTCGCCCACTACGGTTTCGCCTTCTCCTCGCACCACAAAATAAACGGCGCTGGAGATGTGCCGGTGAGCCTGCGTGCTCTCCCCCGGCCGCAACATCTGCACCCAGCATCCCAGCGTCGGCAGCGCGGGGCCACCCGTCATGGGGTTCACATACTCCAGGGAGAGGCCATCATATGCGCTTCCTTCCAGGTGCGCCATTTTTTGGAGCAGCTTCTCCGTCTCGCTCCACGGATAACGCAGCGGCGGTTGCCGGGCACCTGCCTGCTCCGGAACGTAGTCGCCCTCACCGGACCGCTTCGCCTGCTGGCGTTTTTCCCCGTACGGCTCGTAGAACGTTGCGTTCAGCGCCGCAATCAGCGAGGCGTCGAGAACATCCAGCCAGATGATGTTTTCTCCGCTTTTGTTGTGATGATCGTGCCAACTCCACTGCGGGGTCAGAATCAAATCGTAGTTTTCCATGGGGCAGACCTCGCCGTCGACGACGGTGTATGCCTGCTTGCTCCCTGCGACCACAAAGCGAAGCGCTGCGATGGTATGCCGGTGAGCCCAGGCGATCTCCCCCGGCCTCACCATTTGCAGCCCCATGCGGATGGTGTGGGTGGCTCCTCCCCGCTCCAGCCCCGGGTTCATGAAGCCCAGGTGGCGACGGGCCGTGAAACTTTCCGGCAGCACATTGCACGCTTCCAGCAGCAGCGGATGGACTGCGGACCATTTCCAGACGTAAGGGCTCCCTGCCGGTTTCGGCCCGCCTATCGTTTGGACCAGCAGTTCATCGGCCTTCCACTGGCCGCGCATATGGTGCTTTGCTAATTCTGCGTCGAATTGTTCGAGGGATTTCTTTTCGTCTGGCGGCACGGATGGATTTATAAGCAAGGCGTTTTACACCAACTCTGAAATTCCGCTAACCGCGCGCAGACCTGCTCACGCGGTTCAGTTGCGACCGCCAACCGGCGCTTTCCAATCCGGCCGTGGGTCCGGAACAAATCCATTGCGATTCGGCATCCGGACCTTCGGCAGGCTCGCGGCGTCCATGACATCGGTTTCTTGAATGATGCTATTTCGATACAGGAGAAAAGCGGTCAGGGCATATACCTGGTCCGGTGCGAGCGATCCAGGATTATCCACCGGCATAGCGCGGTTGATGTAATCCCAGATCGTCGTGGCAAATGGCCAGTAGCTTCCAACCGTCTTTACAGGCCGATTGGTGTTCAGTGTTCCCTGGCCTCCCACCAAGCGATTGAACGGCCCTTCCGTTCCCGTCTGCCCGTGGCACGCCGCACACCGTGCTGCGTAGATCGTGGCGCCTTCTTTCGCGGTTCCTTTTCCCGGCGGAAGTTCCTTACCCTCGGGTCCAATGGCGATGTCCCACGCCCGAATTTCTTCCGCGCTCGGCGTTCTGCCCAAGCCATAGGCGGGCGACTGCGCCTGCGCTGCGGCACAGACAGCCACAAAAACTGCCATGACCAAAAAATCAGACCAGCGCATTTCGCACGCTCCCGTCACGGTTGATCTTCCAGGCTTGAATGTGGTTATGGTGATAGTTGTAGTTGGTTCCCCGGACCCGGATCAGCTCGTCCACGGTCGGCTGAAACCCGCCCTGCTCATCGATGCAGCGGGACTGCACCACGGCCTCGCCGCCGTCCCATTTCCAGGCGAAGCGAAACCGGGTATGCGCGAATCGCAGCACCGGCTCCTGCAGTTGGGCGTCCTGCCAGTTTGCGCCGCCGTCGGTGGATACTTCCACCCTGCGGATTGCGCCCCTGCCGGACCAAGCCAGGCCCGTGATTTCGTAGAATCCGGGGCCCGGCAGATTCCCTCCGCCGGAAGGAAATGTGATGACTGATTTAGGGTCCATCTCAAAGGTGAACTGGCGCGCGCGGCCATCCGGCAGCAGGTCGGTGTAGCGGGAAGTTTCCTCTCTGGTCATGTAGGGCTGGTCCACCACCTGGATTTGCCGCAGCCACTTGATGCTGATGTTTCCTTCCCATCCGGGGATCAGCAGCCGTAACGGGTAGCCCTGCTCAGGACGAAGCGCCCCGCCGTTTTGCCCGTAGGCCACCAGAATGTCGTCCATGGCTTTGGTGAGCGGTATGCTCCGCGTCATTTTGGCTGCGTCGGCGCCCTCCGCAACCAGCCAGCTTGCCTCCCTTTGCACCCCCGCCTCTTGGAGCAACAGCGACAGCGGGACCCCCGTCCATTCGCTGCAACTGGTCATGCCGTGGGTTTGCTGGGCTGTCTCCGCGTTCCCCCGGCGCGGATTGCGGCTATTCCCCGAGCATTCGAGGAAATAGATCCGCGAGATGGAAGGCAGGCGCTCCAACTCCGCCACGGTAAAAATCAGCGGGCGATCCACCAGGCCGTGGATCAGGAGACGATGCCGACGGGGGTCGATCTCCGGGACACGGGCGTGGTGGCGTTCAAAATGAAGCATCGACGGCGTGATAATTCCTTTTGAGTCTTGCAGCGGAGTCCGCGACGAAGTCACGCGGCCCGTGGAAGAATCAGACCATATGCGCGCCGAGGCTTCAAAACGTGATCGCTCGCCCATCGCGCTCACAAAGCCAGCCGAGCGATGGGCGGGGTTCTCGGGGCCGGGGCCGGGCGTTTGCCCGCTTGCAGATCGCACTGTCCCGGCGACCAATCCGGTTAGTATAGCGCCATCCTGCAAGAAACGCCGGCGGCTGGATTTCATGGTGTTCACGTGTCCTCCGGTGATCGGTTGGTTAGGTTCGAGCACAAAAGACGATTCGGGTCGCAATGCGGGTCACAATTCGGGTCAAGGAAATGAAATGTTGGAACTTTCCGCATTTTTTAGGCCGCCAACCCATCCAAGTTCTTCGAAGACTGTATCGGAAAAAACTAAAAAATCTCCGGGAAATAAAACGTCAGCACCGCATTGAGCCGCATGTCGGCGACGATCAACTCTTTGTTCTTGGGGTCCAGCGCGATTCCGCGCGGCTTCTTGATGACGCTTCTATCTCCGGCGAGCTTCCAGCGCGCCGGAACGTCGCCGTCGTCGTAGATGCTCCAGACACCGATATAGACGCCCTCCGGCTCCAGCACCCCGTAGGAGTTCCCCGTCTGGGCCGCCACGATCCAGCCCTTGGGCGGATAGATCAGAATCTGGTTCATATTGCCGATCTCCGCCTTCGGTCCCATGATGATTCTCTGGGGCTTGACGTTTCCGTTGTCGGTGCGGTTGAAGATCAGCAGCGCCCCCTGACCGTTGTTGTAGCTTCTGTGGGTTCCGGCCACGATGACGTTATGCACCGGGTCCACGGCGATCGCTTGCGCTCTGTAGAGCGTGGTGTCGGGGCCTTCGATGATCCGCAGCGGCGGCACGTCGCCGTTTCCCGTCCGCGGATACACCAAAATCTTTTCCCCGGCGGGGACGAAGATTTCATCGTGGACCGGATCGACGTCCAGGCGGTCCACTCCGCCCGCCGCCGCGCCCGTTCCCTGCAACAGCGTATGTGGCCCCTGAATGATGCGAATCGGCGCTTCTTCTCCGTCGGCGCCTCCCCGGAAAACCAGGATCGCCTGGGCGAAAGGGTTCGGCACAATTATTTCATCGTGGACCGCGTCGTAGCGGATGTCGTGCATGGTGCGGGCCAGGCGGGTTGCCTGACCGGCCAGCAAGCGGGTGGGCTTCGCATTTTCCTCCGCCAGCCTGGCGAAGATCGCAATCTGCGGATGGGCCACTCAGTTGGGAACCAGAATCTCTTCCCGCTTGCTGTCATAGGCGGCAGCGCCGGGATTGCCGATGGCCAGGGCCATCTTTCCCTCCGGAGCGCTTCGGATGACGCGCAGCGGCGCCACGTTGCCGTTCGCCGAGCGGGGGAATACCACCGCGCGGTGGTTTCCCATGTTCGAGGCCCACAGCTCGTCGTTCTTCAAATCTACGAACACCCCGGTGGGATTTTTGAGCTGCGTTTGCGGACCTTTGACGACCCGGATGGGCGCTACGTTCCCGCCGTCGGTGCTGCGGAAAACCAGGATGGAGTCGCCCACGTCGTTGGCTACGTAAAGCTCTTGCCGCTCCTCGTCGATAAACATCGCCGACGGCCAGTTCAATTGAGTCTTGGGACCTTCGATCACCCGCAGCGGAGCGGTGTCGCCGCTGGCTCCGAGCGGATAAACCGTGATCGCGGGAGGCTCAAACCGCCCCGTCCAGGGAGGCTCGCTCAGCTTATGGTTGCCTTGATTGACGACGAACAGTAAGTTGTTTTTCGCGTCGACGGCGATCCCGTGAGGGTCCTCCAGTTGGGTCTGAGGCCCTTGCAACGTCCGCAGCGGCTTTTCCTCGCCGTCGGCCAGCTTCCGGTAAACCACCACGGCGTTGATGTGCTCGACGGTGAGGAACAACTCCTGCGCGACCTCATTGACGGCGATCCCGTAGGTTCCATGCGGGGTGTGGAGCGCCCGTTTGGGCACCGCGTTTCCGCTGGCCCCGCGAGCGAACACCGTCAAGGTATCCATGGTGTCGTTGTTCACCGAATAGACGTCGCCCGTCTTCTGGTCGACATACAGGCCGCAATTAAACTCAAGCTTCGTGTTCGGACCGGCAATCACTCGCTTCGGCTCGGTAAATGCGGCGTTCGGTGGAGTGTTGTCCAGCCGGTTGAACACCTTCAAGCCAAACAGGTTCTCATCCTGCATGTACACTTCATTAGAGTTGATATCCACGGCGATGGCGCTGTATGTCGGGTAGGTGTCCCGGATGACCCGCAGCGGCGCGCGTTCAATCTCGGTGGCGGTTCTTACACCATCCGGGGAGGTTTGGGCGGCTAGGCCCGAGGCAGGCTCCTGCCACAGAGCGGCGGTCAGGCTGGTGGATGCTGTCGCCGTGGCGCTGGCCGGCATCCATTCGCAGACGGCTCCCTCCATTTCGGGGAACGGTTGAATGGATACCAACTGCGGCCCTCCGGTCTGTGTCCGCCATGAGGAACGGTCCGTCGCAGATGCTCCCGAAAGGTTCCGCCCATTCGGCGATACGATCCACACGGCAATCAGAGCAATTGCGGCCAGCATGGCAACGGCGTTCCAACTGCTGCGCAACAACCTTCGGTGTGGCTGAACGCTCATATCTTCCTACCTCCTAAAGTATCGAACTGGTCTCCTCACCCCGATTTTCCACCCTGGCTGGAGGGAACGCAAGATTGCGCCTTTATTTGTGGGTGGAATATACCCCAGCCCCTGGCCTGGTTCAACCCCTTTTCGGGCCGGATGTTGCCGCCCTCCAGAGCTAAACCGCCGGAGGGCTGGGCTCTGTCCGCAGAGGATTTGGTACAATTGCCCACCCGATTAGCTCCTGACTACTCGCATAAGATGCGGCAAGGCTTTTCGGGGATGGCCGGGCGTTGGAGTTGTGCCGGAGAAAAATCCAATCAGGGAGCATTGTTTTATGGCTAGGACGGTCTGCGAAGGAATTTTAATTCCACTGATTACGCCCTTTGACCACAAGGGCGAGCTGGACGAGCCGGTTCTGCGCGAGCTGGTGGAATTCATGGTGAAAAGCGGCGTTCATGGGCTGTTTATTCTCGGCTCGGCCGGGCAGGGGCCCGTGATGACGGCGGCGCAACGGCGGCGGGCCGCCGAAGCGGTGTTGGACCAGGTAAAGGGCCGCATCCCGGTCATAACGCACGTGGGCTGCGCCGACACCGAAACCACGGTGGAGCTGGCCGTCCACGCCAAAAGCATCGGCTCGGCCGCCGTCGCCGTCCTGCCGCCTTTTTATTACAGCGACCACACCGACTACGATATTTTGGAACACTTCCGGGCCGTGGCTGCCGCGCTCGGGGAACACCCCTTGTTCCTCTACGATAATTCCCTCTACACGGGCATTCACATGACGGCGGAGACGGTGCGGCGGTACGTCGATGCGATCCCCACGATTTGCGGGCTCAAGGTATCGTTTATTGCGGTGGATGAACTGTTGAACTACATTCACACCCTTCCGGCTGAGTTCGGCGTTTTTTCCGGGTCGATTTTTAATTTGTCCGCCGCCGCTCCTCTGGGACTCAACGGCTCGATTCACCCGCCGACCAGCCTGTTCCCGGAGCTGTGCGTCGGCTTGTGGGACGCCATCCGGAACGAGCGCTGGAAGGAGACCTTTGAACATCAGCGCAAGCTCTACGGACTGGTCGCGGCCATGGCCAAAACGAAGGCGAATAGCAGGGCCGTGCTGGCTGCCATCGCCCGCTTGCGGGGGTTTGAAGTGAAACGATATCCGCGATGGAAGACCGAGGAGTTGGGCGCGGAACAGATCCAGTCGCTGAAAGCCGCCATAGAAAAAGCGGGGATTACCCTGCAGGCGGTTTAGGGCCGGTCTCAAAAATGTGTGACAAGACGCAACGGCAAATGTCGAAAGTTACCTCAGGGGCTGAAGCCCCTGTTTTTTCTGGCGTTTCTGCGGCACGGCTGAAGCCGTGCCCTGACGTTTCCAAAAATTGACCATTTTTGAGACCGGTTCTAATCATGAGATTTGCTGATCCTCCGAGAGCAGCCCCCGGCGCGCGGGGATTGATCTCATTTCCAGAAATTGAGGTGCAGGCTTGTTGATTTTGTGGGTTCTCGCTTTTCTGCTTCCTCTAGGAGTCCTCGCGGCGATAGTCTGCTACGCCGTGGCGGCCCCCGCCTCCCAATGGCTGGGCAGGACACGGGTCCGCGGGAATCCTGCTGCGGGAACAATCGCGCTGACGTTTGACGACGGGCCCGGCGAAGCCACGCCGCTGATTCTGGAAATATTGCGCAAGGCGGACGTTCGCGCCACCTTCTTTCTGTGCGGCCAGAATGTGGAACGATTCCCCGAGCACGCGCGCCGTATTGCTGAGGAAGGGCATGAGATCGGCAACCATACTCACTCGCACCCCTATTTCCTGTGGAAGACCCCCGGAAAGATCGCCTGGGAAATCGACCGGGCGCAAGAGGTGATCGTCTCACGAACCGGACACCGCCCCCGGCTGTTTCGCCCGCCCTACGGGCTTCGCTGGTTCGGGCTCTTCCCCATCCTCCACGGGCGCGAGCTGACTGCGGTTATGTGGTCCGTTTCCGGACGGGATTGTCGTTTGCCGGCCACAGGCATTGCAGACCACATCCTCCGCAAGGTGAATGGCGGGTCGATTATTCTCCTTCACGACGGCTGCCCTCCCGGCGAACGAGGCGACCGCAGACAAACAGCAGCGGCGCTCGAAGAAATCGTGCGGGCTCTGAGCGAACGCTATCGCTTTGTCACCGTCTCGGAGATGTTTTGAAGGCGGCAGCGAACCGGAAGGCGGAGCGCGGAATTGCGGACTGGCGGACTGGAAGACCGGCGCGGTCTCAGGAGAGGCGTCTGTTTTCCTGCCAGACCGAGTGGGTTCCAAAGAAAAACTACAGTTTTAACAGCTCTCTCAGACGCTTGGTTTGCGCGCGGCTGACGGGAATTTCCGTATTCCTGCGGTCATCCATCTTCAGTTGGTAAGAGCTTTTGAACCAGGGAACCACTTCCTTGATGTGGTTGATGTTCACGAGGTAGGAGCGATGGACGCGCCAGAAGACGGCGGGGTCCAGGTTAGCCTGCAGGTCTTCAATCGTGCGGTAATTCGACTGCCCTTCCAACCCTCGCGTCACCATGCTGATGAGTCCGTCTTCGATCGTTGCATAGATGAGTTCGCTGGCGTCGACCAGCAAGAGCCGGTTACTGCTGCGGACGAGCAATTTTGTCTGCTGGGGCGGTCGCACGCTCATCATGCGCATCATCTCTTCGAGCTTCGCTGCCGGGCTCGGCGGCGACTCCAGCACCCGGCGGACTTTCTGCAACGACTGCGTCAGCCGCGCCTTGTCGATCGGCTTCAGAAGATAGTCGATGGCGTTTAGCTCAAAAGCCTGGACGGCGTATTGATCGTAAGCGGTGACAAAAATCATATAAGGAACCGGAACTTTGCTTTTTTTGTCCAGGAGCTTGCGCACCAACTCCATGCCATCCAGCCCAGGCATGGCGACATCCAGAAACAGGACGTCCGGCTGGTGTTCTTTGATCAGCTGGTAGGCTTCCAGGCCGTTCTTGCCCTGGGCCACCAGGTGAACCTCCGGATGCGCTTTCAGCAGAAAGGCCAATTCTTCGCGGGCAAGCGGCTCGTCATCCACCAGTATTGCGGAAATGGTCGCTGTCGCCGTAGCTGTAGCTGTAGCTGTGTGCTCTCCCTTCATATTCCCTTTCCCTCCTCAACGGATGACAGCAAGTATAGCAACATCTCTCGATCCATCCAATGTTTTGCTTCCTCTGCATTGCTTCCTCCGCCGGTTTGCGGAAACGAGGAGTCGTGTCACCCCGCCCCGGCTCCCAGGCCGCACGCGTTGCGCATGGTATAATGCGCCCCGGTGAGGCGAGGGCTGAAAGCTCCTTGTGGAAATGGGCAGGCTCCCTCACGGAGATTTGCGCCAGCACGATCGGCTGCTTGGACCCAGAAATTGGAGCTACGGTGCGAGAAGGCTCTCCGAGCTTTTTCTCCTGCCGGGGGCAAGCCGGGCGTGAGCGGCGAAGGGTTGGGCAATAAAAACAGGGTGGCGAAGAGTTGACATTGGCCAGATGGCGCAGCTCGTCTCAAGTGATTTTCCGCGGCAAGGTCTTTTCCGTTCGCCGGCACTCCGTCGTCGAACCCGGAGGCGTGCCTGCCACAAGAGAACTGGTTCACCACGCCGGTTCCGCGGTCATTCTGCCGCGTTTCCGCGACGGGAGGATTATCTTGGTGCGCCAGTTTCGTTTGGCCGCCGGGGGTTCTCTTTGGGAGTTGCCCGCCGGCTCCCTCGAGAAAAATGAAAGCGCGCTGCATGCGGCCAAACGGGAGCTTGCAGAGGAAACCGGCCATGAGTCCTCGTCCTGGCGCAAGCTGGTGCAGTATTACCCCAGCCCGGGATTCCTTGACGAGAAGCTGACGCTTTTTCTGGCCCGGAACATTCGTCCAGGCCCGCCCTGCCCGGAATCCGATGAGCGAATCCTGGTTCGTTCCTTCCCTATGCCGGAGTTGCTGTCCATGATGCGAACGGGAAAGATTCGAGACGGCAAGACGCTTCTTGGATTGCTCTACTTCCAGTGGCTCGCTTCTTGAAAAGGGTCTTGAGACATGCCAGAATACACGCCAGGACACGCGCGTTCCGGGCTCGACGCTTCGCTTCCCCCGTTAGCCACCTGGCCCAACCAATTTTCCGGCTACGAGATCACCATTCAGATTCCGGAATACACCTCCATCTGTCCCAAGACGCGTCTGCCGGATTTCGGCGTCATTACCATCCGTTATATTCCCGGCCGGTTGTGCGTGGAATTAAAGTCCCTGAAGTATTACATCCTGGGGTACCGGAACCTGGGCATCTTTTATGAAAACGCCGTGAACCGCATCCTGAAGGACTTGGTGAAGGCATGCAAACCGCTTCAGGCCACCGTCACAGGCGAATTCACGATTCGCGGCGGAATGAAAAGCGTGATCGAGGCCCGCTACCAGCGCAAACGCGCCTCCCGGAAAACCCGGTAGAAGAAACGCTCCCTGCACGCCCCCCGCGAGAACAGGTTCGCCGCTTTATTCGGCGGGCGCCTCGGCGATGGCGAACTGGACAGCGTTGCTGATGATGTCAAATTGGGTAACGGAACCGAAAATGATGAGGTTCTGGGTGAGCGTCAATCTTGTATTGGGGTCGGGCGTTATGGAGTCCGGGACGAGGAAATTTACCTGGTAAAGGCCTACCGCGCCTTTCACCAGGCCCGCAAAGGTAACCAGGGCGGGGCTTCCGAAGGTAATGTTCAGGCTTTGCAGCAGCACGGTGAGGGTAGCGCCCTCCGATACGGAAGCCGTAAATGAAACGTTTGTTCCCAGGTCATTCTTGGCCCCCAATACAATTCTGAGGTTGGCAGTATCTGCGGTAGCCGAGACGTTGGGATCGTTGTTGATGAGGCCGGCCAGCCTGGTTACGACCGTCTCCGGAGTGTCCCCTTCCACGGTGGTGTAGGAATAGACAGTGCCGCTGAGCGTGACCGTCACGGTTTGGTCCGGTCCCGCAGTCCCTCCGATGAAGACGTCCCCCGGCACCGTGCCAGCAATATCACCCAGCGTAACACTGACATTATTAATCACGTTGGCAACACCGGGGGCCAAGTGGTCGCTGGGCGTAAACGCGGTCATGGTGATGCCCCCCGGCCCCGTGGCGGTGGCTGAAAATGAAATGTTCAGTCCTTCGTCAGGGTTCCTGAGTTGCAGGTTCACCGCGAGATTGGCGAGGTCTGCGGTGGCGGAGACGTTCGGATCGTTGTTGACCAACTCGGCCAGCTTGCTGACGACCGTCTCCAAGGTATCCCCGGCGACGGTTGTATAGGAAATGACGGTGGTGTTGCCGAGAACAATGTTCACGATATTGTCCGGCTCCACAGCGCCGCCTATGGTTATGGTTCCAGGCACCTGGGTAGCGGACCCGGTATCCACCGTGAGGAGGGTTGCCGAGGTCACAGAGGCCGTATAGATAATATTCAAGGCGTCGTCGGGATTCCTGAGATGCAGGTTGATGGTGAAAGCGCCAAGGTCCGCCGTGGCAAAGACGTTGGGATCGAAGTTGATCGATTCGGTCAACCGGAGCACGATCGTCTCTAATGTGTCCTCTGCAACGGGGGTGTAGGAAAAGACAGTGCCGCTGAGAGTGATCGTCACGGTTTGTTCCGGTGTCGGGATCCCTCCGAGGGTCACGCTTCCGGGGACCACCTCCTGAGCATCCACATCCGCTGTAAGGGTGGAACCCAGCGGTACGGAGGCGCCATAGGTGATGTTCGTCCCTTCATCGCCGAAGACCCTTGCCCGCAAATTCACATTTGAATCAAGCGTGTCCGCAGAGGCAGTTACGTTGGGGTCGTTTTCGTTGATGAGATCGGTCAGTCCGTCCACGACGTCATCCAGAGTGTCCTCCTCCACCGTCGTATAGGAATGGTCCAGGCCATTCACCGTGATCGTGGCGGTTTGGCCCGTCCCGGCAATCCCTCCAATCGTAACGCTCCCCGACGCGCCGAACTGCGCTCCAGCGCCGTTTAACACCGGTTGATCCACCGTTCCCAAGCCGGTCGCAAAAACGATGAGCGCCTCCCCGGGTATGGCAGGCGATCCTTCCGTTACCGGCGAAAAGTCGGAGTGCACAACTACTCCAGCCCCCTCCCCGGTCCCCGACCGGGAAAAGATTCCGGGCGCGCCGTTCGCCAGCGCCACCGGAACAGCGGCGGAAACAACCGTTTCCGTGGGAGTCCGTTGCTCAATCACCATCGAGGCGCTGAAGCCCTCCAATTCCCAGGGGACCTGAACGTTAATCTGTCCCGGAGAGACAAAAAACAGAGCGGCCTCCAGGCCATTGAACTTTACCTTGACGCCCCCCATCTCGTTCGGCAGGGGAAGCGAATCGGCTGCGGCCGTGGTGTCGGCCAAATCGGCTCCGAAAATGGAGGCTATCCCGCCCCGCGCCACCGGCGGCTGCGGCAGAATTACGCCGCAGGCAGCCGTCTGCGGGTCGGTGGAAAAGCTGGCCGAGTTGACTACTCCTCTCGGCGCCACGAGCGGGCCCGGGCAGGAAGCCCAGGACACGGCGGTTGCTGCTGTCGCTCACATACAGCATCTCGCCGTCGCTGGCCACCGACATCGGCACGGCAAAATTCGAGGCCGCGCAGCTTTCCAGCAGCCCCAGGAAATCCTCCTGCCCCAGCACAATGTCCGCCGCCGCTCCGTTCTCGGTGGGAATCTGGTTGTAGATCAGGATGCGGTTATTGCCGGAATCGGCGATCAACAGGCGGGTGCCGTCGCTGACGGCGTAGCGCGGGAAGTTGAAAGAGGTTTCCGTATTGCCCGCAGCATTGCTGGTCATGTCGGGCTGGCCCAGCACCACGTCGGCGGTTGCCCCGTTCTGCGTGGGGATGTTGTTGTAGATCAGAACTCGGTTATTTCCCAGGTCCGACACAATCAAACGCTGGCCGTCTGTGGTCGCGCTCATGGGATTGACCATCGTACCGGCATCCGGGGACAGTATCTGAGTAGTGTCAGACCCCAAAATTACATCGGCGCTGGCCCCGTTCTGCGCCGGAATCTGGTTAAAGATCAGGATACGGTTGTTCAGCGTGTCCGCAATGATCATGCGGACGCCGTCGCTAAAAACACTGTTGGGGCGGCGCAATTCATTGGGGGCCGACCCGAAGTTCGACGTATCGAAACCCTGCTGGCCCACCACGATGTCCGCCGCCGCCCCATTGGTTTCCGGAATCTGGTTGTAGATGAGGACGCGGTTGTTTCCCCACTCCGCCACAAAGAGACGGGTTCCGTCAGTCGCAACTCCCACCGGCTGGTTCATGAGCTGGGCGCTGGTTCCGGGGTCGGTGGTATCAAAATCCAGTTGGCCCAGCACGACATCGGCGGCAGGCAACTCGGCTTGCGGCAGCCGGGCTTTGAGCGAACCTAAATCGTTGTAGATCAGAATGCGGTTGTGGTTGGGCGGAGCAAGATAGGAGCTGTCGGCCACAATGAGCTTGTTGCCCGCGATGGCGATCCCGGAGATCGATCCCAGGTGCTTGCGGCCAAATTCTTTGACAAGGTCTCTGACAAAGTCTCTGTCGTCGTCGTCCAGGCTGCGGTTGCTGGGGCCGAAGCATTCCAAAATTGCCCCTCCATCTTCTTCTTCCGGTTCGACGAGTAATCTCGTGCAGAAGGAGATATCGGAGAAATTTCTCTGGCCCAAAACAAAAGACGCCGCCTGCGAGCTGACCAGACCTTCCGGAATTGGTTGCGATTGCGCAAACAGGTTTTCCGTCCAAGAGATGCTCAGCAGCAAACAGAGTAAGGCGACACTACCCCTGGTTATGAGAAGATATAGCACTGCAACCTTTCCTGTCCCGGCATGGCTTCAAATGCTGGGTTCGTAATTTGCCAATGTCACTGACCGAATGGCCCTTAAACAGATATTTTAGTCAAAGACAGGCCTTCTGTGCAACTTGAAAGCTTCCATGAGTCCTTCGGAGCAGGGTAAGCGGACCAGCACAGCCGGACTGCAAGGCCTGGTACGGTCTCATGCTAGAATAGGCGGAACGGACCGCTTCGGGGTTTCGGAATTGGGTTTCTCTAAAGGCCGCATCTTCTCTTCTTTTCTCCAGTCTTCTTTTCTCCAGCGCTTTTCCCTTTTATTTATTCTGGCGATTTCTGTGGCGCCGGACGCCTCTGCCGCCTCCGCCGGCGGGGACATGGTCTGCGGCACCTATCCGGGCCGCGTTCTTACGGAACTTGCGCTGCACCGCCAGTACTCCAACCAGCGCCGAAGCCTTGGCTTCCAGCCCCAGGCTTCCGCCCTCGCCGGACCGGCCGCATCTGTGGACGAGGGCCACATCGCCGTTTTGACGGACGATGGAACCCTGGTGACCCAACCCAATTCATTCGATCTTGACCAAAGGAGCCTGACGTTCGTTCCGGAGGCGCAAGGTTTTAGGGTTTTTGCCGGGCCCGGAGCCTTCGACCCGGACGCCGCCGCGAGCGGCGTTCTGTTAAATCCCCCGCCCGCCAGCAATCCCGCCAATATAGGCGATGACGGCGCCCGGCAGGTGGCCCTCGGCTTCTCCTTCCCTTACTTCGGAGAGCTGTACGGTGCTGTATTCATCAACTCCGACGGGAACCTGACCTTCCTGGAAGGAGACACGGCCATCAACGAAAGAAGTCTGGCGCGGTTTCTGTCGGGTCCGCCACGGATCGCCCCTTACTTTGCGGACCTGGACCCTTCCGCCGCAGGCCAGTTGACTTACCTGTCATCGAACGATCGCTTTGTCGTCACATGGAGTGCGATCCCTGACTTTTCGACTTTCGGGCTGGGACCGCGGGAAACTTTCCAGGTGGTCCTCACGCCGGACGGCGGTATCCAGTTTTCCTACAGCGGCATCAACGGTCGGCAGGCGATTGCAGGGATCTCGCCCGGCGACTTCTCTGGTTTGCCGAACCTTCCCGACCTCAGCGAAACCAGCGCCGCTGCGATCCTGGAGGGACCCGCGGCGGAGATTTTTACTGATTCGACCCGGATCGACTTGGCTGCCATTGCCCAGCGTTTCTACCAGACACACGAGGACGTCTATGACTTCCTGATTGTGTTCACCAATTTTAATTTCGACATGGACGGAGCGTTCGCTTTTGAAGTAAACATCGCGAACCAGATTACGGGCATTGGGGAAGTCTCCGTGCCGCCGGTCTTTAATTTTTCCAGCCAGTTCGGCAGCTCCCGTTTGCAGAGCGTGGTGAATATGGGGAATCTGATAAAGTATCCCATCGATCCATCCACTATCTTTCTGCGAGGAATCGATTCCACGCTCAGCATCCTGGGGCAGGAGACCGGCCATCGTTTTTTGACCTACGTCGCCTTCGACGATCCTGAGGGCAGTTCCAACAGCACGGCGCTGTTGGGACGCGACCTGCAACATTGGAGTTTTCTTTTCAACTCCGAGGCCTCGGTAATGGAAGGAAATCGGATACGCGACAACAAAAACGGGACCTTCACCACCACAGGCGCGGTGGAGCAGTACAACGAAATCGACCAATACCTGATGGGTCTTCGGTCCGCTCAAGAAGTGGCTCCCACCTTCCTGGTAAAAGAGCCGGGCTTCTTCATCAGCCCCACGCGCCCTCCGGAATTGAATGTGAGCTTTTCCGGCAGGCGGGCTGATGTCGTGATCCAGCAGATTATCGATGCCAACGGACCGCGCGTGCCCAACTCCGTCATCGCCCCGAAAAACTTTAATTTTGCGTTTCTTCTGATAGCACAGCAAGGTGCTTCTCCAAGCCCGGAACTGGTGGCGCAGTTGGATACGATCCGTCAGCAGTGGGAACCATTCTTCGCCAGCGCCACTTCGTTCCTGGGCGCAGCCAGCACCGAACTGATTCGCGGCCTGCAGTTGACCCCCAGCCCGCTGGGCCTGTTTCCCGGAAACCAGGTGCAAGGGAAGCTCGAACTGCTGGCGCCGGCCACCTCTGATGTCACCGTCAGCCTGGCAAATTCCAACCCTGCGACGGCCAGTTTTCCCTCCAGCGTGGTTATATCCAGCGGGGCCACTTTCTCCACTTTCCCAATCTCAGCCCTCAGTCCGGGCAGAGCCTTGGTGAGCGTTTCTGCTCCGGGTTTCGAAACCAGCACAACGGTAGTGGAAGTTCTTACGGGACCCACAGGTGCCAACTTTTCTCTTGCTGCCACGGCAGGTGATGGTCAGCTCGGCAGCCCGGGGAGCGCTTTGAGCCAGCCCCTGCAGGTGACGGTTCGAGATTCCAATCAAATCCCCTTCGCCGGAGTCCCCGTCGAATTTGCAGTGGAGCAGGGGGACGCCTCTCTCACGGCGGCCTCACCAAACACCGACGCGCAAGGAAATGCCTCTGTGACGGTTTTATTGGGAGCGGCGTCCGGTTCAATTACGGTCACGGCCACCGTGCCCGCGACCCCATTGGCCGCCAGCTTTACGGTGTTTTCCGTAGGCACGGCCCTGGTCCCGCAGGCTGGAATTGTCAACGGAGCCAGTTTCGCTCCCGCATCCACTTCCTTGTCCCCCGGCTCTATCATCTCCATCTTCGGGACAAACTTGTCTGCCTCTACCGTTGCCGCCGAAGCTTTGCCCCTCCCAACCAGCTTGGCAAACACGACGGTAGAAATCGGCGGGATACAAGCTCCTCTCTTCTTTGTATCCCCGGCGCAGATCAACGCTCAAATCCCGTTCGAACTGAACGGCTCCCCCGTCTCCCTGACGGTTGACAACGGGGTATCTTCTTCGGCTCCGGTTTCTCTCACTCTCGATACCGTTCGTCCCGGAATATTCAGCGTGGACTCCAGCGGCAGCGGGCCTGGCGCGATCACCCACCCTGGCAGCCAGCTTCCGGTGAGCGCTTCCTTGCCCGCCACAGCCGGAGAATTTGTGCAAATCTTCGCGACCGGATTGGGAAATGTGATGCCCAGCGTCCCCAGCGGACAGCCTGCGCCCTTCTTCACTCTTTCCCTTACAACTTCCCTGGTTGAAGTGACGATGAACGGAGTTCCGGCGGATGTCGATTTTGCGGGACTGGCTCCGGGATGGGTGGGACTTTATCAAGTCAACGCCCGCGTTCCCGAAGGAATTGCCGGGACAGTGGGAGTTGTTTTGGTTGTCGATGGCGTAGCCAGCAACACGGTCACCATAGAAGCCGAATAGTCCAACCCATCGTTACGGTAGTGTCCTAAATCTCTGTTGCTGATTGGATTTGTACTTATTAGACCGTTGCGACTTCGCGCAATTGGCAAAGGTATATGCCTCTCCCCGCGAAGGCGAAGTCAGATATCCACCGGCTGACGTTGTAGGCGCGGTCCCATCCCCTGTCATGGGCAATCCCGATCCTGAGCGCACCTGCACGTCCCACGTGGAGCGGAACAACCTCACGATGAGAATGCAGCTTCGGCGACTCGCCCGCCTGCCGAATGCTTTCTCGAAGAAGTGGGAGAACCTGAAAGCGGTCTTGGCCCTCTATTTTGCGTGGTATAATTTCTGCCGGATTCACGGATCAACCCGACTAACACCAGCAATGGCGGCTGGATCATACATAAGTACATGGAAAATAAGGGGGCTTGCTGTACCATACGCAATTCCCTTGACAAGCCATTACGGAGTATAAGATCATGCAGATGACAAGATCAACTCGCCAGCAGCTTGCTGCTGGTTCAGAGGCCGCGCCTTCGGGCGCGGCCTCTGCTTTTTTGCGCACAATTGTTTACGTGGATGGGTTCAACCTCTACAACAGGCTCCTAAAAAATTCCCCGCATAAGTGGCTCGATCTGAAATCCCTCGCAAGCACTCTCCTGAATCCGAGCAACAAGATAACGGCGGTGAATTATTACACGTCTGGCGTATCTGGGAAGATAGACCCGTCTGTGCCAATCCGACAAAACTGTTACATTAGGGCATTGGAGGGGCACATCCCAGGACTCCGCATCCATCGTGGAAAGTTCTATACAAAGTCCGCAATGAGGCCACGTTCAAGACGTCTTCCCAGTGGCAAATGGGATTACGTTGAAATTATGCATACTGCGGAAAAGGGTTCGGATGTTAATTTGGCAGCACATCTATTACGAGATGCATTTACAAATGCATTTGATACGGCCCTGGTCATTTCTCAGGACACAGACCTAACTGAGCCAGTCCGTATTGCGGTTCAGGATGGTAAGAAAGCAGTTGGGGTGGCCAGCCCAGAGAGAGTCGCAGAGGGCTTAAAAGAGGTGGCATCGTTCTCGCGACATATTCATAGAGGCATCCTTAAGCAGTGCCAAATGCCGAAATCCGTGACGGGTAAAAATGGACAGCAAATTCACAAGCCCCCAGTCTGGGACAACCCATACGGATATTAGCAACACAGATTTAGGACACTACCAATCGTTTCAAAGCCATTGACAATAGGGAAGAATCTGCGCAATCTCTTAGCGCGCGACTCTCTACAAATACAGGAAGGCTGGCGGCACAGGGCATCCCTCCTGCGCGGCAGCGGCAGCCTGACAGGAAATGGAATGTCCCCGGCGAGGTGAGGTGACGAGGTGAGGTGAAATGAAAAGCATTGTCCTTTTGGGTAAATTGCTTCTGTTGGTCCTGATATTTCTTTCGCCGCCGGCGAGGGCGCAAGAACAAAGCGCCGCTGATTTGTCGGGAAAGCTGGAGCGGCTTCAGGCTTATCCGGAACTCATTGTGGTCAACGGCAAGATTTCCACCATGGACGAGCAACTGAC
The DNA here is from genome assembly GCA_022567475.1 of Acidobacteriota bacterium. Taxonomy (GTDB): domain Bacteria; phylum Acidobacteriota; class Terriglobia; order 2-12-FULL-54-10; family 2-12-FULL-54-10; genus JADFGZ01. The sequence continues at coordinate 22,222 of JADFGZ010000003.1, forward strand.
CGAAGCCGCAGCCATGGCGGTGCGGAACAGCCGGATTCTGGCGCTGGGAACAAATGATGCGATCCGGTCACTGGCCGGTCCCAACACCCAGGTGCTGGACGCCAAGGGGCGGCGAGTGTTGCCGGGCCTGATTGACGGTCACACCCATCCGCATCTTTGGGCCGTGGAACACTGGCTGGGCGCGGAAGGGGATTTTGCAGCCAAGAAATACAACGACCCGCAACTGCAAATCTTCTACGCCAAAGGCAACGACCAAGCCACGGTGCTGCGCGAACTGGAGCGGATCGTCCAGGAAAGGACGCGCGTATTGGGGCCCGGCCAGTGGATTTGGGTCAGCCTGTTTGGAGGCGCGAGCCTGCCTGAATCGAGAAAGATCGTCTATCCTCTTTTTCCGAGGGTAGACTCCCGCTACGCAGAATCCGGAGCAACCGGGCCGCTGACACGACGGTTTCTGGATACGCTGGCCCCGGACAACCCGCTCATGGTGATGGTCGGGGAAGCCATTGGACCCGGCGCCAACAACACCAAAGCGAAACAGGAGATGGAAAAATATCTGGGGATCGAACGAGTGGGCTTGTATGCGCGCACTGCGGTGACCTATGACATTCTTTTCCGTGGCCGGACCGACGAGAAGCAGGACTTTCTCCGGCGGGAGTTGCTCGAATGCATCGCGGCACAGGGCATCACCACCTTTGGAAACCATTACTACGGCTCGCCCTCCATCATGGAGACCTACAATCTGCTCTATCAGAGCGGGGAGATGCCGGTTCGGTGGGCATGGTATCTAGGCGGTGGCGGCAAGGGATGGGGCAACGATGACGATCTCACCTTCTTCTACCAAAATATGGGGGACTTCCGGGGAATCGGGAACGATTTCATATGGAACGCCGGGGTCTCCAACGAAGGCTGGGAGTGGGGCCCCCAGGGCGAAGGCGGCATCGGCACCTGCACCACGGCCGTGCCCAATCCCAACAATCCGGTGGAGCTTTTCATGCCCTGCTCGGAGCCCAAGGCGGCTAATTTCGAGCAATACGGAGGCTACCGGAATGTGCGGGCGGCGCTCGAAGCCGGACTGCGGATCGGATACTTGCACGTCTACAGCGACGGCTCGATGGACGCTTTGCTGCACATGATTGAGCAAGCGCTGGCCGGCGGCAAATTGACCTTGGAGCAGGTTCGGGCTGCGCGCATCAGCACCGAGCACAACCCGATACTGCGTCCCGACCAGGCTGAGAAGATGGCCCTGTATGGGATCATGCCCGGTTTCAACGGCTACCAAGTTCAGGGTGACATCAAAGGCGGAGCTTTTGTGAAAGCCTATGGCGAGCAATACATGCGCTGGCTGGCGCCGATGAAAAGCCTGGCGGACGCCGGCGTGCATGTGGTCTTCAACACCGACGCGCACTTGCACAAGGTTCCTCCCGAATCGAAAGACATGGACTATCCGCCGCAATGGGACGGCAACATTTGGGGGTTTCTGGAGTTCTTTGCCACCCGCGTGATGCCTCACGACGGGATCACTTACAACCGGAGCGAGGCGCTGGACAAGACAACCCTGATGAAAGCGGCCACCATCTGGGCAGCCGAGCAGGTGTTGCGGGAAGATCACATCGGCTCGCTGGAGGTGGGCAAGCTGGCCGACTTCATCGTCATCGACAAAGACTATTTCTCTATTCCCGCAGACCAGATCGGCACCATTCAGACCTTGCTGACCGCTGTAGGCGGCAAGACGGTGTTCCAGTCTGCTGATTACTAGAGATGCCAGCGTGGGAGAAATACTTCAGATTCACAACCGCTCTCCGGAGCGCGCTCGCATTGTCCGCGCTGCGGAACTGGTGCGCCAGGGCCAGGTGATCGCCATCCCGACCGACACTTTCTACGGGCTGGCCGCCAATCCGTTTGACCCCTCAGCCGTCCAGAAAATTTTCGCCATCAAGAACCGCCCAGAAAGCCAGCCGCTGCTGTTGCTCGTGGATTCTCTGGAGATGGCTGCTGATTTATCGGCAGCTCCGCCCCCCGAGTTCTACCGGCTGGCCGAGCGATTCTGGCCGGGACCTTTGACCATCGTCCTAGAGGCTTCTCCCAAGCTGCCTCCTCCGGTAACGGCCCATACCGGAAGGATCGGGCTTCGTCTGCCCTCCGCTCCCATTCCTGTTGCGTTGATCGAAGCGGCAGGTTGCCCGCTCACCGCCACCAGCGCCAATGTGGCGGGCGGGAAAGAATGCACCACCGCCCAGCAGGTAAACGACTCCCTGGGCAGCCAACTCCCCTTGATCGTCGATGGAGGCGACAGCCGGACGGCACAGCCTTCTACGGTTCTCGATCTTCGTCCGAACTCTTGGGAGATTCTCCGGGAAGGAGCTGTCGCAGAAAAGGAGATCCAATCATTTTTTGCCGCCGCCAGGAGAAGTCAGACAGGCCCAAAATGAAAAAGCCCAGCATCTCTATTCTCAAGAGCGCTGGGCTGTTTTCAAAAGCCGGTTGGCTTTTAGTCGAAAGTTATACTGGTAAGGTTATACTTTGGTTACGTTTTCCGCCTGCGGACCCTTTTGGCCCTGAGTGACCTCGAACTCCACCAGATCACCCTCTTGCAGAGTTTTGTAACCCTCTCCTTGAACGGCGGAATAGTGAACAAAAACGTCCGCCCCGTCGTCTTGGCCAATAAAGCCATAACCCTTGGTGTTGTTAAACCATTTTACTTTTCCGGTTGTGCGTTCCAATGTACTTTGCTCCTCCTTTTACAAAACCGTTGCGGGTTGAAACGACGGGAACCACTAAGCTGTGCGGGACCGTTTGGACCGAAAAAAAGCCACCTAACTGCTGACGCAGAAACGGTGGCTCTTAAACACTTATGTTTCGCGGTACGCCGACACCCAACAACTCCGTAGGATATGGTACCCGCCGTTGTATTCCGTGTCAAGTAAATATTCACACGGGGACAGTACGGCAAAGGGTGCATGGCGGAACAATGTAAGTTATTCACATGAACAATTTAAGCTGTTCACATATAAGCAGTTGTGCTGGCATTTAGGGTTTCTTGCCGGAAGTTGCCTGCAGGCGCAGTTTGAATCGCTGTATCTTTCCCGTGGCAGTTTTGGGCAGGTCCGGGACAAAATAAAAAGATTTGGGACACTTGTAGGGCGCCAAGTGTTGCTTGGCAAACTGCCGCAGTTCTTGTTCCATGGGAGCGCCGCCCTGCGAGCCGGTTTTCAACACCACATAGGCGATGGGCTTTTCGAGCCCTCCCGGATCGCGCTCCGGCACCACGGAGACCTCCGCGACATCCGGATGCTCCAGCAAGGTGCTCTCCACCTGAATGGGGGAAACCCAGATGCCGCCGGACTTGAACAGGTCGTCGGTGCGCCCGTGATAGGTGTACCAGCCATCCGCATCGCGGGAATATTGGTCGCCCGTATGCAACCATTCCCCCACGAAGGTGCGCTTGCTGACCTCATGGTTGCGCCAGTAGAAAGACGCGATGCTGGGTGATGAAACCCATAGCTCGCCCAGTTCCTCGCCGTCTGCCTCATTGCCCGCCTCATTCACCAAACGCGCTTTGTGTTCGGGGAGCATTTTGCCGCTGCTGCCGGGCTTCACCTGCTCGGGCCGGTTGGTGAGGAAGATGTAACCGAACTCCGTGCTCCCCACTCCGTCCAGAATCTGCAAGCCGGTCTTCTGAAGCCACTCCCGATAAATCGGGGCAGGCAGCGCCTCCCCGGCCGAGACGCACAGCCGCAAGCTGCTCAGCTTTTTAGGGTCCACGTTCTCCCGCAACATTTTGTTGTAGGCGGTTGGCACCGAAAAGAAAATTGTGGGATGGTACTGTTCCATCGCTGCAAGCACCAGACCCGGCTCCGGGCGGTCCGGCAGAAGCAGGGCGGCCCCCCCCACCCACAAAGGCATAAAAAAAGAGTTCGTCAGCCCGTAGGAAAAAAACAACCGGGCCACCGAAAAGCAGATGTCCTGCCGGGTCATTCCGATCACATGCCGCGCATAAGGCTCTACGCAAAAAATATTGTCGCGGTGCAGATGCACGGCGGCCTTGGATTCTCCGGTAGAGCCGGAGGTGTAAACCCAGTGGCTGGGCTCGTTCTTGTGCGTAAGCGTGGCATCGAGTTCATCGGGCTGTGAAGAGATGATTTCCTGAAAGCCGTGTGCCCGTTCCATTCCCTTGCCACGGACGCCGACGATGGTGCAGTCAGGAAAACGTTCGAGGACGGATTCCAAGGGAGACAAAAACTCGGCTTCCCCCACCAGTATAGTGGCCCGGCTGTGGCGCAGATAGAACTCGTAGTCGGAAGGATGGGCGAAGGTGTTCAGAGGCACCGGCACGGCCCCCAGCTTCATAGCAGCCAAAAAGCAGGCAATGAACTCCGGCGAGTCTCGTAGCAACAGCAGGACACGCTGTTCCCGCTGCAAGCCCAGCGCGCGCAAAGCGTGCCCCACCTGGTTGGTGAGCCGGTAAAGCTGCCCATAGGTCAAATTCCCGGCTGGCCCCAGTAGCGCCGTCTGCGACTCCCTGCCCTCGGCCACGTGACGGTCCACAAGCGCCACAGCCATGTTGAACTGTTCCGGCAACTCTTCCGGGCTTTTCACCGTCCGCAGGTCCTTCTCGCCCCAGGTGAGCCCGCTTTTCAGATGCTTCAAATGCCCCTTCACTCGATTTCCCCTTTGCCGCCCTTTTTGTGGCCCCGCTTGTGACCCTATGATTGGCCTTCTGATTCTCGGCGAAGGCCCGCCAATACTCGCCGTCCGCGTTCGATATAGGCGGCGTCCATCTGCGGATTCTCAAACCGTATGCCGGTGGTGATCCGCGCCGAGCCTTCATAGTCCAGCGCCTTGTCCTCCAGCACGGATTCAATCCGGACATTCACCTTGGACATGCCCGGAAAGCCTTCCATGTCGCGGGACAATTCCGTGCCGGTTCCCTGGACATAGTAAGCCATGTTTTCATCCACCACCAGCAAGGTGACTTTGCCGTTGCTGCGGATATTGGCCGTCGTGGTGCTGTTGCTCCAGGGCGCCAGGCGGATGTTGGTGCGGTCGGGAGCGAGCACCTCCAGATAACTCAAGATGGCCGCGTAGGGCCAGCCCTTCCCGTCCACCGTCACCAGCACAATCACCTTGTTGAGGTTCGGCGAAAGGTTCTCCCCGTTCAGCAGATCAAACAGACGGTCCGGCAATTTCGGCTCCAGCCGTTTTGACATAAAAACCTCCGGCTCTCTCTCGAACTGAATGGGTCACTATACGCCATGCCGCCGCATCTGGAAATACTCTATAATGATTCCAAATAGAATGGCGATATCAACCGAAGCCTACAGGTTCGGATGGGGGGGGCAACGGAATGCGCAAGTGCTTTTTTTCTCTGGTGATTGTTTTTGGGGTGATTGTTTTTGGATTGCTGCTGGGCTCTCCCGCCCAGGCCACCAAGCTGGTGACCTATTCCAGCGGGGGCGGGGGCGGAGACGAAGCGCGGGCAGGAGCCGTCGAGGGAAACTACGTCATCGATCTGAACCGCGGCTATGCCTTTTACCTGTCCGATAGCGGAGCAGGAAGTCCCGAAGCCGGTGACTCGCTGGTGCCGCCGGACCTTTTGCGCATACTCCAAGGCGGGGATGCGGCCCTGGAGGCTGTCCGCCAATGCCTGGAATATATCCGGCCCATGCTGGCGAATCCGGGCGGAGTCCGGCAGTTGAGAGCATCCGGCGCTTTGCATGACGCCGGCTCGGTGAAGCTGCTGACCCCGCTGCCCAACCCCCATCGCATCCTGGCCATCGGCTTGAACTACCGGGAACACATAGAAGAAGTGGGACGGGAGATGCCGAATGCATTGACGGTTTTTGCCAAGGCGTCCATGCCGATTGGACCGGGCGATCCCATTCGCATCCCTAAAATTGTGAAGCAGCCGGACTACGAGGTGGAGCTGGCTTTTGTGATCGGCAAGCCCGCAAGCAACGTCAGCAAAGAAGATGCCCTGGACTACGTCGCCGGTTATATGACCTTCAACGACGTGACTGCCCGTGCGATCCAGGACCGGACTTCGCAGTGGGTGCTGGGGAAAAGCGTGGACACCTTCGCCGCCGCCGGCCCCTATCTGGTCTTGAAGGACGAGATTCCCGATCCGCAAAATCTGGAATTGAAAACCTACATCGACGACGAGTTGTTGCAGAATTCCAACACGGCAGACATGCTTTTTACCGTCGCCGACATCATCGCCGATATCACTCAGTTCTTGACGCTACAGCCGGGAACCATCATTGCCACCGGCACGCCCTCGGGCGTCGGATCGGGGCGCACCCCCCCGCGCTGGCTGCGTCCCGGCGATACAATCCGCGTGGAAGTGCAGGGGCTGGGGGTGCTGGAAAACCCGGTTGAGCAAGGGGACTAAACAGCGGACCGGAGAATCGCCAATGCGAACGGCCCCTATGGATTGAGCACCGATGGAACCAAAGACCCAAAGCTGCTTGACATCGCCGTGCGAAAAGGGGGTACAATTAGTTTGGCGGGATATGCAGAGGGAAATCCTCTCTACACGCACTACAGCTAGAGTGAAGCGAATCAAGGAGGCATTTAGATGGTATCGTTAACCCCAGGAGCAGTGAGCAAGGTAAAAGAGATCATGAGCCAGCAAAAACCGAAGCCGGTGGGACTACGGCTTGGGATCGTCGGCGGAGGTTGCTCCGGATTTTCCTATTCGATGACCTTTGAAACCAATGCCAACGGAGACGACTTCAGCATGGACAAGATTTTTGAATTCGACGGAGTGAAAGTCTTCGTGGACCAAGCCAGCTTGCTGTATCTCGACAATACCGAAGTTGACTTCACCGATTCCATCGAAGGCGTTGGGTTTAAGTTTTCCAACCCGAACGTGAAAAGCACTTGCGGGTGCGGCAGCTCGTTCAGCGTCTAACCGGCTCAGCGGTCTGTCTGGCAAGAGTTATCCGGACTCCTCAGCCGCCTCCCTCGAAGCAGGTTCCCTGGCAGGACGATGGCCGCTTCGTCAACGCAAGCGGCGGCCCTAACGCCTTGGCCGCTTTCGCTAGAGTGCTAGCGCGGAAGGACAAGAGGCGGGTGCATGCCTTTCGATTCATACCAACGCGACATCAACTATCTCCGCATCTCCTTAACAGACCATTGTAATCTGCGGTGCGTGTACTGCATGCCGGTCAACGGCCTGCATTTCCTTCCCCGAGAACATCTGCTGACCCCGGAGGAAATAGCCAGCGTAGTGCGCGCGGCTGTCTCGGTCGGGTTCCGCAAATTCCGGCTCACCGGAGGCGAGCCGACGCTGCGCCCGGACTTGCTGGACATTGTGCGGTTGATCGCCCAAACGGACGGGGCGGGAGAGTTGTCGATGACCACGAACGGCATACTGCTCCCCGGCCTGGCCAAGCCTCTGGCGGAAGCAGGCCTGCGGCGCGTCAACATCCATCTGGACACGCTCCGGCCCGAGCGGCTGGGCCAGATCATGCGCTGGGGCCGGCTGGAAGACATCTGGCGAGGCATCGAGGCCGCCGAGCAGGCCGGCCTGCGGCCGATCAAGCTGAACGCGGTAGTCGCCCGGGGACATAACGACATGGATGTAGCCGAGATGGCCGCTTTGACGATTGACCGGGACTGGCACATCCGGTTCGTCGAAATGATGCCTTTTGGCAACGGAGAATGCGACCGCGTCGCAACAGATCAGTATGTCTCGAACGAAGAGACCCGCGCCCGGATCGAACAGAAATTGGGATTGCTGACGTCCATCGAGAGTGACTCTTCCGATGAGTCGAGCAACCATAAACTGCCCGGCGCCCGGGGAGTGGTTGGTTTTATCAGCCCCGTCTCGGCGCCCTACTGCGGGAGCTGCAACCGCATGCGGTTGACGGCCGAGGGCAAGCTCCATCTCTGCCTGCTGAACGACGACGAGATGGACATCAAAAAACAGCTTCGCCAAGGCGGTCCCGATGCCGTCCGCGAGGTGCTCCGCAAGGCGGTCGAGCTCAAGCCGATGGGACACCGGCTTCCGGAAGGAATCTTCACGCAGAACCGCAGGATGTACCAGATTGGAGGCTGAGTTGAGCCTCCAGCAAACACAAACAAAGAGGCGGCGCCCTCCTTCGCCCTCCCCGCCATTTCACCTCGCCCGCATGGAGTGCGCGTTGCAGTTTTTCCCCGGCTCTCTCTGGAGACAAAAACTGGAGACGAAAAGATGACGCCGGTCGCCCTGACCATCGCAGGGTCGGACCCATCCGGCGGGGCGGGCATTCAGGCGGACTTGAAAACGTTCCATCAGTACGGTGTATACGGAACCAGCGTCCTGACTTTGCTGACGGTCCAGAACACCTGCCGCGTCAGTTCCGTCGAGCACCTGAGGCCGGACTTCGTTCTGGCGCAACTGGATGCGGTGCTGGAGGACCTGCCTCCCCAAGCAGCCAAGACCGGCGCCCTCGGCACGCTGGAGATCATTGAGGCAATCGCGGAAAGAGCGGCTCAATTCACCTTTCCCCTGGTGGTGGACCCGGTCATGATCAGCAAGCACGGAGCGCCGCTGATCCACGAAGACGCGCGGACCACCCTGGCCCGGAAACTGCTCCCGCACGCAACGCTGGTCACCCCGAATGTCCACGAGGCGATGGCGCTTTCGGGTCTTGAGTTCCGCGGCATGGATTCGCTGCATGAGGCGGCCAAAGCGATTGCTGGATTGGGTCCACGGGCAGTCCTGGTGAAAGGCGGCCATCTGGTGGAGGAGGCCAGCGATGTTCTCTACATGGAGAACCGCTTCCAAATCTTTTCTGCAAAGCGCATCGCGACCTCGCATACGCACGGCACCGGCTGCACCTATTCGGCTGCGATCACCGCCGAGCTGGCCAAAGGAGCGGAGCTGATCCGCGCGGTGGAGGCTGCCAAGCGATACATCACCCGGGCCATTGAAACCAATCCCGCTCTCGGACACGGCTACGGGCCGGTGAATCACATGGCCCCGATCTGACCCGATTTATTTTTCTATGAGAAAATAGCGCAGTATGAACGTTGTTCTTCTATCAACCTATGAACTGGGCCGGCAACCGTTTGGGCTGGCCTCGCCGGCGGCATGGCTGCGGGAGGCTGGCGCCACGGTCACCTGTTTGGACCTCTCCCGCACCGCCTTCGAGGAGGAACCGATCCGCTCGGCGGACCTGGTGGGTTTCTACGTTCCCATGCACACGGCCACCCGCATCGCCACGCTTCTGGCCGGACGAGTGAGGAAGTTGAACCCTCGGGCGCATCTGTGTTTCTTCGGCCTTTATGCTCCCGTCAACGAGAGCTTCCTGCGAAAGCTGGGAGCCGAGACGATCCTCGGCGGCGAGTTTGAAGCGGGACTGCTGGCACTCGTCGAAAGGTTGCAGACAACAAACCAACAGACTGCCGGGCTCCCGCAGCACGAGCCGGTGATTTCAACCGCACGGCAACGGTTCCGTGTCCCGGACCGCAGTGGACTCCCCGCCCTGCGAGACTATGCAAAACTCGATTGGGGCAACGGCGAACAGCGCGTGGTCGGGTACACGGAAGCGAGCCGGGGCTGCAAGCACCTTTGCCGCCACTGCCCGGTTGTGCCGGTCTATCAGGGCCGTTTCCGCGTTGTCCAGCGAGAAGTGGTGATCGAGGACATCCGGAGGCAGGTGGCGGCGGGAGCCTCGCACATCACCTTCGGCGACCCGGACTTCTTCAACGGGGTCGGGCACTCCCTGGCGATTGTGGATGAACTTCACCGCGCCCACCCGCACCTCACCTACGATGCCACGATCAAGATCGAGCATCTGCTCCAGCATGCGCGGCACTTGAGAACGCTCCGCGACACCGGATGCCTGTTTGTGACGAGCGCGGTGGAAGCTGTCGATGACCGCGTGCTGCGCCTTCTGGACAAAGGCCACACGCGGGAAGACTTTGTGCAAGTGGTCAAGCTGGTTCGCAATGCGGGGCTGCATCTCTCGCCCACCTTTGTAACCTTTACGCCGTGGACATCGCTGGAAGGTTACCTGGATATGCTTTCGCTGATGGCCGAACTGGACTTGGCGGAGAGTATCGCCCCCATCCAGTTGGCCATTCGCTTGCTGATCCCCGCCGGCTCAAGGCTCCTGGAACTGCCTGAAATGCGCGCACAGGTCGGAGAATTCGATGAGGGAGCGCTGAGTTATCCGTGGATACATCACGATGCCCGGGTGGAACAGTTGTTTCAGGATGTCCGCGAGACCGTGGGCCGGACGGAAGCTCTCGGCCAAACCCGCAGCGAAATCTTTTTCCAAGTTTGGGAGATGGCCGAGCGCGCGGCTGGAAAGAAGGGCGCGGCCACTTTCAGGATGGAACCGCTCCCCGCACGGGCGACGATTCCCTACATCAACGAGCCCTGGTTCTGCTGAGCGGAGCCTACCGCAGAGCAGTTTGCTCTGGTTTAGACCATGTGCGGAAGACAGAAGTCAGGAGTCAGGAGTCAGAAGAGGACAGTAACAAAAAGCGGTTTTACAACCTGCTTTAAGGTATTGTCAGGGCACGGTTTCAACCGTGCCGAAGATGCAGTGCAATAAACACGGCTTCAGCCGCTGAGGTATGAAGCGGACCTTCGATTCGCTGCGTTTGATAAGCCACCTCAGGCGCTAAAGCGCTTCTTGGAGAGGAACTGCAACGGCAGGACTAAAGTCGTGCCCTGACAAAACAAGGATAATTTTGAAGCAACTTTTAGTGACCAGTTGGCAGTGACCTGTCTCGTCATTTAACAGTTGTCACTCATCACTTGTCACTTATAAGTCCCTTCTCCACTTGCATGGTAAATCGATCCCGGTAAAACTCTTTAGTCAAGCTCCTCCAGAAAAACAGTGCAGAAAAACCGTCTTTTATTGCTGTTCACCACCACCGGCTATCAGGCCGCCACATTTAAGGAGGCCGCCGAAAAGCTCGGCATCGCCGTCGTGGCGGGCAGCGACCGCTGCCATGTATTGGAAGACCCCTGGCGGGACGGCGCTATTCCATTACGATTTGAAGAGCCCACTGCTTCTGTGGAATCTATTGTGCAATACGCTAGCCATCACAGGCTGGACGCAGTCCTCCCGGTTGGCGACAAACCCACCCTCACCGCCGCGATGGCCTGCCAGACGCTCGGTTTGTTGCACAACTCTCCCGCAGCCGTTCGGGCCTGTCGCGACAAGTATCAGTTCCGCCAGCTTCTCCAGTCCGCAGGGGTGGATGGCCCCGCCTTCTGCCGGTTTCCCGCGCAAAACGATCCTCCCTCCACTCCACCGGGGGTGGCATTTCCCTGCGTCCTGAAACCGTTGTCGCTCTCGGCCAGCCGGGGAGTGATCCGGGCGGACAACACAGAGCAATTCACCGCCGCATTCCGGAAAATCCAGGCGTTGCTCAAAACGCCGGATATCCGAAGGACAAAAGACGAGGCAATCGAGTGGATACTAGCCGAAAGCTACCTGGAAGGGCCGGAAGTGGCCTTGGAGGGGATTCTCGACCGGGGCGCTTTGCAGGTCCTGGCCCTGTTTGACAAGCCGGACCCGCTGGAAGGCCCCTATTTTGAGGAGACGATCTACACGACTCCTTCCCGATTACCCGAAGCCACCCAGCATCAGATCATACGGTGCACAGAGCAAGCCATCGCGGCGGTGGGACTATCCCACGGGCCGATTCATGCCGAGCTGCGGCTGACGCCACAGGGTCCCCGGATTCTGGAAGTGGCAGCGCGCTCAATTGGCGGCCTCTGCTCCCGTTCGCTGCGGTTTGATGCGGGCATGTCACTTGAAGAGTTGATTATTCGCCATGCCCTGAAGCTGCCCATCGGCTCGGTACGCCGCGAGGCAGCCGCCTCCGGGGTGATGATGATTCCTGTTCCCGCAGCGGGAGTGCTGCTGGAGGTGAGGGGCCAAGAGAAGGCGCTCGAAACTCCGGGCATCGAGGAGATCCGCATTACGGCCAAAATACAGCAGACTCTGGTTCCCTGGCCGGAGGGTTCCAGCTACCTGGGATTTATTTTCGCGCGCGCGGCTTCGTCTTCTTCCCCGGCGGCGGAGGAGGTTGAGGCCGCCTTGAGAACTGCCCACAGCAAGTTGCAATTTGTGATTTCCCCTGCCCTGCCCGTGGTGCGCTAGGCGCGGCAGGACATTTCCCGGACGGGATTTACTGCTTGGTCTGCTCAGGGACATAACCCGGAGGAAGCGCGGCGCCTTCGCCGAAAAAGTAATCCTCCATCTGCTGACGAACGATCTTTTGCGCCTCGCGCTCCACCAGGTTGAGCCGGTATTCGTTGACGACCATCTTCAGGTGCTCCAGCCACATTTTCCAGGCGTCCGCCGAGACATTCTCGTAGATGCGCTTGCCGAGATCGTTGTTGAAGGGAGGCTCCTCCAGGCCGGGAAGCTCACGCTGAAACTTGACGCATTTCACCATTTTTGGTGCCATTTTTCCTCCCTTTGTCGCGGCTCTTGCTGCCACCGAAGCGGCCAAACACACGGTCAGACACACCGTGATGATGCGGATGATGCGCAGGATATGCTCATCCCGCGAACAATCAGCCTACGAGCATTCTCCGCACCTTGTCAACGTTTAAGTATTTTTCGGAAAAAAGGAGAGAAGTTGAAAACCTCCTCGCCACTGCGATAACATAGCTGTACATGGATATATATGAGGAAATTACGCGACTGCGGAATTCTGGGATCAAGGCGGCCCTGGCTACCATAGTCAACGTCCGCGGCTCGATTCCCAGTTTTGAGTCCGCAAAGCTTTTGGTCCGCGAGGACGGCTCAATCGTAGGCACGGTGGGCGGAGGCTGCGTGGAGGCCGAGGTGTGGGCTGCCGCCCGCCAGGTGATCCAGGAAGAGAAGCCCCGCAAGCTGACTTTTGATCTGAACAACGATCCCTCCTACGACACCGGGCTGCTCTGTGGCGGGACCGTGGAGGTCTTTGTGGAGCCTATTCTTCCCACCCCGTTCCTGTACATTTTCGGAGCGGGCCACGTCTCCCTCAGCCTGTCCAAAGTGGCAACCGTCGCCGGGTTCAGCACGATCATCGTTGACGACCGCGACACCTACGCCAACCGGGAGCGGTTCCCCGAGGCGGCGGAGATTTACGCCGATGATTACGAGAAAGTTTTCGACCGGCTGCTTCCCAACAGCTCCTCCTTCCTGATCGCCGTCACCCGTGGACATCGCGACGACATGCGGGTGCTGCGCTGGGCCGTGGGGACGGCGACCCGCTACGTGGGCATGATCGGCAGCAAGCGCAAGGTTCTGGAGATCGTCAAACACTTGGAGCAGGAAGGAATCCCGCGGTCGCAGTTCGGGCGGGTGCACGCCCCGGTGGGCTTGGCAATCGGCGCCGTCACTCCGGAAGAGATAGCCGTCAGCGTTGTGGCCGAGATGATCGCCGTGCGCCGCAACGCCCTCCAGGACGCCAAACCCCATCCCAAGTCGATCCTGGCAATCTCCTGACGCGGTGGAACCCGTGCCTCTTCCCGAACCCTCCTCCAAAGCTGTAGCGGGAATCATCCTGGCCGCCGGTGAATCGAGGCGCATGGGGCGCGACAAAGCCCTGTTGCCTTTGGGGCAACGGAGCTTTTTGGGGCATTTGGCCGGGGCGCTGCAAGGAGAGGTTTCTCCGCTCCTGGTGGTTCTCGGACACCACGCGCAGGAGATCGAACGCCAAATCCCTCCTGCCGATGCCCTCGTCGTCCTGCAAAATCCGAACTATTCGCTGGGGCAATTGAGCTCTTTGCAGGTGGCGTTGCGGCATATCGAAAATCAACCGGTGGCGGGGGCTCTGGTATGTCTGGTGGACCATCCGGCCATCTCCAAGGAAGTAGTCCGGTTGCTGCTGGAACGATTTGCGAAAACACAGGCGCCGATTCTGATCCCCACCTGCCGGGGCCGCCGAGGACATCCGGTGCTGTTTGCCCGCCGGTTGTTCCAGGAATTGCTGGACGCGCCGCTGGAGGAGGGAGCGCGGTCGGTGGTCCGGAAACATGCTGCGGAGGTGGAGCTGGCGGAAACCGGCGAGGAAGGAATTTTATTGGATATTGACAAGCCGGAGGACTATCAAGCGTTGCTGGCGCGGAGGGAGATGCTCACTGAATCCGGCTGACTTGATCCGGCTCACTGGAGTTGGCGAAGCGCCTCGCGCAAAGCGTCTTCCGCCAGGACGCCGGCATGCCCGCTCGCAGGCGGCAACCCGCCGAGTCCGGCGCTGAGGTCGGCGGCTGACAGCTTTTTTGCTTCCTCCAGCGATTTTCCTTTGATGAGTTCGGTGAGCAGCGACCCGCAGGCGATGGACGCCACACAGCCACGGGTTTTGAAGCGGACATCCCGGAGATGCCCCTGCCCGGCCAGCAGGGAGAGTTGCATGATGTCTCCGCAGGCCGGGTTGCTGACCTCCACCGTCACGGCGGGGGACGGAAGCTCCCCCACGTTTCGAGGATTCTGGAAGTGGTCGAGCAGCAAATCGCTGTACACAAAGCCTCCACTAATCTCAGACCAGTAATCTCAGACCAGTAATCTCAGAAAAAAATTGCTTCGCGCCCAGCCCGCAGTGTTCGATTCCAGCTTGCTTGGGTCGGACATACTAGCGTAGCGGAGAACAGACATCGGCTCAAGACAGATTGGACCGGGAGGCTGCTAGCAACCCTGGTGGTGTTCCACTGTAAGCGGGGAATGGGAGGACGTTCGATGCAAACGAACCCGGCTCGGTGAGAGGCTTAATCCGGAGACCTCCTCCGTTGCTGATTCGCGCTATCCGTTCCTTCCCCCGCAGTCGGTGAGGCAGGTGATTTGGAAGAAGGAGACGGCTCGACGTGAACCAGCACATCGGCTATCCACTCCAACTTCTGGCGGACATGGATGCGAACCTGGGTTGCAATCTCATGAGATGCCCGCACTGTAATGTCTGGGTCCACTTCCAGATGCAAATCGACGTGGTATTGTAACCCCGTCTTTCGAGCGTAACATTTCTCGACCCCGCGCACATTCGGAACACTCAGGGCTGCCCTTCTGATGTTGACCATCAACTCCTCATTCGGCATGGTATCCACCAACTGCAAAGAGGCATCGCGGATCACGCGAAGGCCCGTGAAGATCACGATGACGCCCACCGCAAAACCTCCGTAATGGTCGGCCGCCAGGAAGTGCTCCGGGTCGTAGAGCGTGAGCCCTAAGGCGACAAGTGCCGCAAGTCCGGAGAGGATATCCACGGCATCGTTCCAGGCATCCGCGACGAGTCCCACACTGCGGATGCGCCGCCCGTGCCGAAATTTGAATGCCGACAAGAAGCTTTTGATGACAATCGCGGCGAGCAGAGGCCAGACCCCAAACATCGCTGGAGGCGGATGGATTTCACTGACCCTTTGCAAAGACCGAACACAGATTCCCAAGCCGGCGGCAGCTAAGATTAATCCAACGATTAAGCCGGCCAGCAATTCAAAACGCCCGTGGCCGTACGGATGATCCGCATCAGGAGGTTTGGATGCAACTATCAATCCAAACAAAACCGTGGCTGAGGCTATCACATCGCCTGCGAATTCGACTCCCACTGCAACCACCGAAGTCGAGCGGGCCATTACTCCAAACAGCACGTTTGCGATCGCGAGCAAACTGCTGGCAAGGACGCTCACCAGCGCAAGGCGTCTAGCGACGCGCAGTCTTGAAGCTGTAGAGGTGGAATCTAACTTCCCAAGCGACAATTTTCCAACCCTTACCTGAAATGTGCGTTCCCAATATCAGCCAAGCCTCTGCTTTAAGCTGTAGCCGCGTACGTTCATTATCATTTTGTCACGGTATGTATATCAGGACCAAGCGGTCTCACGATGGTGCCCCGTGGCAAGCTATGTTACTGTCTAATCCGCTGCTACTGGAAGGAGGTGGATATCCTGCGGAATCTGGCAGCGATCACTTCAGACCTCCTATCGGTCTGTTCTGAACATGAGAAAAACTGTAGTGGCAGCGCTGTTGCTTCAGAGGGACCGGCTCCTGATTTGCCAGAGACCGGCACTGGATGCTTTCCCCGGCAAGTGGGAGTTTCCGGGGGGCAAGACCGAAGCTGGAGAAAATCTCCAGACAGCCCTGCGCCGGGAATTGCAGGAGGAGCTGGGAATTGTTGCCGAAATCGGAGAGGAGATATGGCGAACGGAGCACCAATATCCGGGCCATGCCGCTGTACTTTTATACTTTTTTGCGGTCTCCCAATACCAAGGGACCGCAGAGAATCGTGTCTTCCAGCAAATCTGCTGGGCCGACCGGCAGCAGTTGCCGGGGTATGATTTTTTGGAGGCCGACCGGCCACTGGTCCGCAAAATCGCCGCAGGGGAAATTCAGATACCGCCTGCGAAAATTCTGGCTGGCCCGTAATTTCATGGAGCGAATTCCGGCCCGCGAGAAGGAAAACTTTTTAATAGTGAGAGAGGAGATAACCGATGATTGTGGTGTGCAACCGAATTCCTGTGGCCAAGGGCCAAGAGGCGGAGTTTGAGAAGCTGTTCCTGGAACGGGACGACTCGAAGCGCAAGCATCCCGTGGGCAAATCCCCCGGGTTCATCCGCAACGATGTTCTGCGTCCGATTCAGGGGGAGACTTACGTTGTGATGGCGTATTGGGAGTCGCGCGAGCACTTCGACGCCTGGACCAACAGCGAATCTTTCAAAGAAGCGCACGGAGGGCGCTCCCGCCCGGAAATCTTCGCCGGAAAACCGAACCTGGAAATCCACGAAGTGATTAAAACTGTCACGGCATCGTAAAGTGACGGTGGAAATGAACACGCGGTAAGGCTCTAGGGTTTGAACCCTGTTACTTAGCCCATTATTTGGATAGTGCAGACGGGGGCTGGAGAAATCACTACAGGCCGGGCGTTTGGGAACTGAGTCGTCTGGCTTCCTGGGCGTTCATTTCCTCGATCTGCGCCAGGGTGTCCTTCATCTTTCCGGCGAATTGTCCTTCGGGCGACTCTTCCAGGTAGGTTTGTATTTCAACAGCCGCCTGCGGATAGTCTTCTCTTTGCAGATAGATTTCAGCCAGCAGGGCATGAACTTGCGGGATGTCTGCGTGCG
>JADFGZ010000109.1 GCA_022567475.1 Acidobacteriota bacterium
AGCGTCGGCTTCACCGGTTCCATGGGCGATCCAAATACCTCTAACGGCTTGCAGAATCGGGTACAAGGCAGACGCCATACCGCTGGTAGGCTTGCTGCTCTGGATTTCTCCTGTTTTGCTAAAGCTATGAACGTACGGTTCCCGGTTGGAAACGACGACGAAACGAGTCTTGGAGAGGCTGGAACGAATAAACCCCTGTATTTTATTTAGGTTGGGCACAGTCCACTCCTGCTCCTATTCCTTTAAGCGTAGCGAACCAACCAAGAGTGGCACCATACTGGAAGGAGAGTATTTTGGGAGTCAAAGGGTGCCATTTCCACTCCAAGAGCTTTCCAAACAAACCGAAAGGGTTCGCACTCGTAGAATTTGGGGGAATCAGGAGATCAAACCCTTGCGGACGGCGTAGAGAACAACTTCATAGGGATTGTGCAGGTCCAGTTTTTCCATGATGTGGCCACGGTGCGTGTCCACCGTGCTGGTGCTGAGGTTCAGCAACTCGGCGATTTCGCGGCTCGTCTTGCCCTCGGCGATCAGCTGCAAAATTTCCCGCTCTCTCTCGGTGAGCAACTCATAGCGGTCCGAGATTCCTTTCTCCTGGACCTGTCTGACGTATTCGTCCAGCAGAATCTTGGAAATCAGCGGACTAAAAAAAGATTTGCCGTTGCTGACCGCCAGAACCGCCTCCACCAAGTCCGTATCGGCGGAGTCCTTCAATAAATATCCTTTGGCTCCGGCTTCCAGCATCTGTACCACGTAGCTTTCATCCGAGTACATGCTCAGCACCAAAACTTTGGCTGCCGGGAGCCGCTTGGAAATCTGGCGGATGGCCTCCATTCCCCCCAGGTGGGGCATGGCTACGTCCATGATGATGACGTCGGGCTCTTTATCCAAAGCCATCTGGACGGCTTCTCTGCCGTCGCTGGCCTCGCCGACCACTTCCATCCGGGAGTGTTCCTCCAGAATGCGGCGCAACCCTTGCCGCACGATGCGGTGGTCGTCGGCCAACAGAATGCTGATCGGAGGGGTCATGAGTAAATTTCAGAAGCGGCTTCGGCTGGTTGGTCCGCGGTGGCGGCGGGCGGCGGCGCCGGCAACACGATCCGGATTCGGGTCCCGCTCTGCTGATTGGATTCCACCGACAAGGTTCCTCCCAATTCATGGGCTCTTTCTCTCATGCCGATGAGACCCAGTCCGCCCGCGGGCGAGCTCAACTCAAATCCCTGTCCGTTATCCTCCACCGTAAGGGTCAACGACTCCGGAGTTTGCTCCAGATGGATGAATACCTCGGTGGCTTCGGAGTGGCGAATCGTGTTGGTCAGGGTTTCCTGGACGCTGCGGTAAATGCAAGTTTCCCATTCTTCCGGAAGGCGGCCCAGCATGCGGTCGGTATTCAACTTCACCGGAATTCCAAAGCGCCGGGAAAAACTCCGGACGTACCATTCCAAAGCCGGCACCAGCCCCAGGTCATCCAGCATCGCCGGCCGCAGCAGACGCGAGAGTTCCCGGACTTCCTGAACCATCTGCTCGGCCAGCACCTTCGATTCGTGGATGCGGTCGCGAATCTCCGGCGCAACGGTTCCCGTTTTTTGCTCCAGCATGCCCAGGTTTACCTTGATGGCGGTCAGGGCTTGCCCGATTTGGTCATGCAGTTCGCGGGCGATTGAGCGGCGCTCGTCCTCCTGGGCATGAACCAGCTTGGCCGAGAGACGTTGCAGGTTGGTTTTGGCGGTATTGCTTTCCTCATATTGTGCTTGCAGGCTTGCTTCCAGCCGCCCCGCGTAGCGCGTGGTCCACAGCGCCACCACTAAAGCAATCAAAAAGGAAAGGGCGCCCAGAATCAGCATCCATCTGCGAAACTGCCGGGAAGCGTCGGCAACTACCGCCCTCCGGTTCTCCTGCAGAATCTGGCGGTTCAGCGCGCTGAACTGGTCCGCGATCTCCAGGATGGCCGACCGGCGGGGAAACACCTCTTCGCGCAGAAATCGCCCGGCCCGCACCGCTTTCTGACGGGGAGTCCATTCAAAGATCGGCGCCAGCATCTTCCAGAACTCATCCACCTCGGCCTGCAGCAGGTTCCATGTCTGTTTCTGCTGGAGGGTGAGAGATAAAATCTCCTGCATGGAGTGGGCGTTCTCCAGCTCTTGCTGAATACCCCAGAGCTGCCGCTCATAGAAATCGTCCATATCGCGCGTGCGGTTTTGCAGGAAGTCATTGGTCCCGATTTGAGCCTTCAACAGGTTGACTTCGATTCTGCTCAGGATGGCTTGGGTATCTTGGAAGTCGTCGTAGTGCTCGGTTTCCTGGCTCCGAATCTCTTCCGAGATGCGCACGGCGACCACCCCGGAGATCAGGATCAGCACTAACATGGCTCCGAACCCCGCCAGGAGCAACATGCGGAGGTTCATATGCCCTTTGCTTAGGCTGGTGCTTAAGCTGGGAAGGGAAGGATGGGGAAGTTCATACCAGGAGCTGTTGTTGTCGCCGCTCTCCGTATGCATGGCTTTGTGATGGCACTCCGGGATGCCCGCGGCTCTTTGGTAAACGCGCCAAGACCCGCGTGGGCTCTATTATTGTATGTCTTTTTGCCCTGTTTGTGGGCGAAAAGATTGCAGGCCACGCCCTGCTTTTGGACTATGCCGCCGGAGACGGCGGAAGCGCCCCGGGAGCGCCGAGGGGGTGAATGAAACCAAATGAAACCAAACGTCAGCCAGCTTTCCTTTCTCCCATCCGCTCGGCTTGGCACAGGAGTTTTCCCTGCGCTATACTGGCTTGCATCCAGACTGGGAGGCCGGGAAGATTTCTACGACAACACATACGACGCCAAAATGGCTGGTAGCCGCGCTGTTGGTCCTGTGCTTGTTGGGGGCAGGTTGCGCGAAGAAGATACGGTTTGCTCCCTTTCCCCTGGCCAGCGCAGGGGAGGCCAGCGCGCGGATTGAGTTGACTTACAACCGGAATAATACCATCGAGGTGGAACTCTCGAAGGTGCCGCTCCCCTCAACCCTGAAGGATACCTTCACCCGTTACGTCCTTTGGGTTGCTACGCCCGACCGGCAGCGTGTCGTCAACGCGGGCCAGCTTCGCGTGGACGAGAACCATACGGCGGATATTACAACACTGACCCCGCTGCGCAGCTTTATTCTTTTCATCACTGCGGAAACCCAGGGTGACGCAGTATCTCCAGGCCCGGATATCGTCTTCGAAACCGAAGAGATCAACTGGTAACTGAGAGTCTCGCTTTTCCCTACAAACAAATCCTATCCAGCCTTTCAAGATATCCTTCTACGAAGAATTTGTTGACACATCATCCGTTTGTCTATAGTATGCCCTCCTTGCGATAGCTTACTCCGGTCCGCACGATAGAGTTGGAACCTGCCATAGGGCCGAATGCAGATCGTATAGTTAGAACTTATCCCAAAGGAGAAAGCATGCTACAACAATCTGGAATAGAAAGTGCTATTCAGGAGTTAGAGAAAGAAGGGAAAAGAATACAGGAAATTATTTCGATGCTCCGAAAGCTTCAGGCGCAACGCTCTGCTGCCAAGCCGGGCGGGAAACGGACTCGGAGACGCCTTTCTGCAAAGGCGCGGCGCCGTATCTCGGAAGCCGCCAAGAAGCGTTGGGCGGCAAGACGAGCTTCCAAGGGATAATCCCTGAGGGCTAAGCATTCATCATCGGTGACTGGTGACTAAGGAAAGACTGCTGCGAGGCTTTTTTCGCGGCAGTCTTTCCGGCGCTTGTAAGGGTAAGGATATCTCCCTTGCCGAGTTTCTATAGGCTAGTTCTCTGATAGAGTCTCCCCCGTTCAAAAAACTATCGGGAGGTCGTTGAAAAGCTGGTGTATGGGTCCGCTTACTAATCCCTCGGCTTCGCTCGGGACATGGCTCGGGGCAGTCTCGCGCGGCTCGGATGGGCGCGGCTTTCGATGGTGAGAGAACGAAGAATCATGCAACGGGAAAAATTTAAGGGGTTTCCTCCCCAAGCTCTCCGGTTTTTCTCCGATCTCAAGCGGCACAACAACCGGCCCTGGTTCCAGGCCCGCAAAGACATCTACGAGAAAGCTGTCAAGGAACCGATGGTCGAGATGATTTTGTCGGTCGGCGAAGCCCTCCGCCGTTTTGCGCCGGAAATGGTGGCCGACCCCCGGAGTTCGCTTTACCGCATCTACCGGGACACGCGCTTCAGCCGGGACAAGACTCCGTACAAGACACAAGTGGCCGCCGTTTTTCCCGTGCGCGGGTTGCACAAGCATGCGGGCCCGGGACTCTATTTCCACTTTTCAACGGAAGAGGTTTTGATCGGCGGCGGCATCTATATGCCCGACCCCAAAACGCTGCGCGCCATTCGGGAGGAGATCGCAGCCTCTCCGCGCCGGTTTTTTTCTATCCTGCAGGAACGGCGCTTTCGGTCGATTTTCGGCGAGTTGGAAGGCGAAGCGTTGCGGTCGATGCCGAAGGGTTTTTCCGGCAATCATCCTGCCGCAGAATACCTGAAGTACAAACAATTTCTATTTGCCAAAGTATTCCCTCCGCGACTGGCGCTCAGTTCCCGCTTGTTGCCCACCGTTCTGGATTGTTTTGAAAAAGGAATGCCGCTCGTTCGTTTCCTGAAGAAACCCGCCTTGCGGAGCCTTTCCAGCTACTCGGATCAAAAGTTTCTGCGTTCGGCAAGCTTGCTGCGGTGAGCGGGCAGATGTGCCCGGAAGCAAGCCTGGATTCCGAAGCCCTGGTCAGGACGTCATCGGGTTTGCTTTCTCGGGATCGATCTCCAACTGTTGGATGGCTTGGGAAACTTTCTCGGCGGGAATCTTTCCTTGCTGCGATAGCTGATAGAGAGCGGCAACGGCAATCGACTCGGCATCGACCTCAAAGAAGCGCCGCAGCCGGGAACGGTTGTCGCTCCTGCCGAAACCGTCCGTGCCGAGCGAGAGAAGCCGGCCGGGCAGCCAGGGCGCGATCTGGTCCGGCAGCATCTTCAGGTAGTCGGTGACGGCGACGATGGGGCCTTTCGCCTTGCCGAGGGCGGTTTCCAGATAACAACGGCGCGGGGTTTCTTGGGGATGCAGCCGGTTCCAGCGGTCCACGTTCAGCGCCTCCCGGCGGAGCTGGTTGTAGCTGGTCACGCTCCAGACGTCGGCGGCCACGCCGAACTGCTCGGCGAGAATCTTCTGCGCCCGCAGCGCCTCCCGCAGGATTGCTCCGCTGCCGAACAATTGCACCGCCGTTTTGCCCTTCTCTGCCCGGCGCAGGCGGTAGATTCCATTCAGTATCCCTTCTGCCGCGCCCTCCGGCATGGCGGGCATGACATAGTTTTCGTTGTACATCGTGATGTAATAGAAAAGGTCTTCCTGTTCCTGGTACATGCGGCGGATACCGTCCTGGACGATCACCGTGGTCTCGTAGGCGAAGGCAGGATCGTAAGAGGCGAGCGTGGGAATGGTGCTGGCCAGCAAGTGGCTGTGGCCGTCCTGGTGCTGCAAGCCTTCTCCCGCCAGCGTCGTCCTGCCGGCCGTGCCGCCCATCAGAAAACCCTTTCCGCGCATGTCGGCAAAGGCCCAGATCAAATCTCCGATCCGTTGAAAGCCGAACATGGAGTAATAGCTGAAAAAGGGAATCGTGTTGATCCCATGCGTGGCGTAAGCGGTGCCCGCCGCGATGAACGACGCAACGGCCCCGGCCTCGGTGATCCCTTCTTCCAGAATCTGCCCGTCCTTGGCTTCCCTGTAATAGAGAAACACATCCGAGTCCACCGGCTCGTAGAGCTGGCCCTGGCTGGCGTAGATGCCGAACTGGCGGAACAGCGACTCCATTCCAAAGGTCCGGGCTTCATCCGGGACGATGGGGACAATCAGCTTGCCGATCTGGGGATTTTTCAGCAGAAGAGTAAGCAGCCGCACAAAGGCCATGGTGGTAGAAACCTCGCGGTTCCCGGAGCCTTGGAAAAACTCGGCGAACTGCTCGAGCGGGGGAGCTTCCAGCGGAGCCGCGCGAACGCTGCGCTCCGGCAGAAATCCTCCCAGCTCTTTTCTCCTCTCCAGCAGATATTGAATCTCCTCGCTTTCCTCCGGAGGGCGATAGAAGGGATAATCGTGGATCTGCTCCTCCGGAATCGGAATCTCAAAGCGGTCGCGGAAATCCCTTAGCTCCTGCTCATTCAGCTTCTTTTGCTGGTGGGTGACGTTGCGGCCCTCGCCGGACTCTCCCAGGCCGTAGCCTTTGATGGTTTTGGCCAGGATCACCGTGGGGGAACCCTTGTGCTCCCAGGCGTCTTTGTAAGCGGCGTAGACCTTTTCGGGATCATGCCCGCCCCGGCGCAGCTTCTTGAGATCGTCATCGTTCAACCCTTCCACCATTTGAAGAAGCTCGGGATATTTGCCGAAGAAATGTTCCCGCGTCCAGGCCCCGGACCGCACGGCGTAGTTCTGATAGTCGCCGTCCACGGCCTCCTCCATCCGCCGAAGCAGCAATCCCTTGGTGTCTTTTTCCAGCAGCGGGTCCCAGTCGTTTCCCCAGATTACTTTGATGACGTGCCAGCCGGCGCCGCGAAAAACCGCCTCCAGCTCCTGGATAATCTTTCCGTTGCCGCGCACCGGGCCGTCCAGCCGTTGCAGATTGCAGTTGATGACGAAAACCAGGTTGTCCAGCTTTTCGCGGGAGGCGAGCGTCAAAGCGCCGAGAGTCTCCGGCTCGTCGGTTTCTCCGTCGCCCAGGAAGACGCAGACCTTTTTGTCCCCGCAGGAGTGCAGGCCTCTGTTTTCGAGATACCGGTTGAAGCGGGCCTGGTAGATGGCCGAGATCGGTGAGATTCCCATCGAGACGGTGGGAAATTCCCAGAAATCAGGCATCAGCCAGGGATGCGGATAGGAGCTGAGACCCGGACGGTCGCCGAGTTCCCGGCGGAAGCGTTTCAAATGTCCGGGCCCCAGGCGGCCTTCCAGGTAGGCGCGGGCGTAGATACCGGGGGCTGCGTGTCCCTGGAAATAAACGATGTCTCCGCAGTGGTCTTGCGTTTTGGCATGGAAGAAATGATTGAACCCCACTTCCAGCAGGGTCGCCAGCGACGCGTAGGTGGAGATGTGGCCGCCGATGCCGGGCTCCTCCCGGTTCATCCGGACCACCATAGCTAAGGCGTTCCACCGGATCAGGCTCTTGATGTTCCGCTCGATCCTCCGGTTGCCGGGGAACTTGGGTTGTTGCTCCCGCGAAATCGTGTTGACGTAAGGAGTGCTCGCCGCAAACTGCAGCGACATGCCGTGGTGATGGGCCCGGTCCAGGACCCGCTTCAGCAGGAACTCGGTCCCTTTCGGCCCTGCGGTGGCCAGCAATCCTTCCAGAGCTTCCAGCCACTCGCTGGTTTCCTCCGGCTCGCTGCTCTCCAGGATTTCCGGATTAGGCTCTTCGCGCGGCTTAGAGTCGTGTTCCATTTTCAGCCCACCGTTATTGCACGCCATGTTGGATCGAATTGCTGGGAAAGTATGCGCCCAAACGCATTGCGGAGGCAAGGTGAAGACCCAGCCGGCAGTGTCCTAATTTGGAGTTGCTGGGCTGGAATCAATTGGGATCAGGGAAAAGTGCATGTTTTGGGTCAAGCCAAACTAATGAAGAACGTATCGTCAATCAGAATACCATGTATTCTCCAGCGAGAGCTTGGGTCGTCTGTGGGGATGCCGAATTGCCAAGGATCATGCTGCCATAGCTGGTCTTCGTTAATTTTCGGAGCGCGAACGAAACCGTCAGTTTCCGAAGTTGCGGCGAAATCAATTATATGCCGGTGTTCATTGTTGTTTTGATCCACGAAGTCTCCTACCACCCAATCGCTGAATTTGCGGAGGGCGGCAAGTAAGCTGCGCAAAAAGCCAACCTCACAATTCGTTACTGCAAACTTCTGGTGTGTTGTATCGAGGTGTTTGAAGGAAAACCGAAGTGGTTTGGAGGCTATTTCGTCGGGGCGCGGCTCTGGGATGCCGCGACCCTCGTTACTTCGCGGCATCCATTAAATCTGAATAGAACTGCTTCATCGTCCCATGAGAAATTACATTCCTAGACGATTCGTCTAGCGGTAACCCTCCCCGCGCTTCCCTCCAAGGCTTCTCTTGGTGGGTTAATCGTTCCAATTGAGATGCCGTGAACTTGCTATAGACCCTTAGGATTTCTTCAAGGTGCGCCTCAACGGCGGGGATTCCGATGGCCGTTCCCCCATCTCCTATTGGACTCCAGCGATAGGACTTATAGTCTCCAAAGACATGCGCCACAACCGGACCATGAACCCACGCTTCTAGGGCGTCATCAAAAAGCGGTTCATCGTTGAAAACGAGAAACCACGCTTGCGCGTAATAGAGATATTTTTGCAGCTTTAGGTTGGTGACCCCAGCACCCCTCTTTTCAGAGAGGTGTAAAAACGCACTTGCCACTTTAGTGGCTGTTGAGATCGCCATTTTCCACCTCCTCTACTTAAGATGCGAACTGAGCCATTCAGGTCTACTAATTAACTGCCGCACATAAATTGTGCGGCAGTTAAAGTCAAAAAATCAAGGGGTTTTTCTTGGCAGTTCAGCCGGAACCGAGCAAGTCGCGATACCCAAACAGCTTGCCGAATTATTTATCGTAATACAAAAATAATCCTTTGGCAGGAGTCTCGCGGGCCGGATGGTTGTCTACAATGTCGTCTGCAATAACAGAGTTTATTTAGAGGCCGGTCTCTTTCTGCGTTTGGTTCCGGCGACGGGGATGGTTTGAGAGGTCCGAGCGGCGAGCGCCGCTTGGAAGTGCTTCCAGATGACTTGCCGCTTGCCGGAGGCACCCGATTCTTCCTCGGCCGAAATCTTGGCCTCATGGCAGAGCTGGACCATATCGGCGCCTGAGAATCCATCCGTCTTGCGGGCCGCCTTCGTGGCGATCTCGTTTGCATGGCGACCCGCATCGGGCGATTCGGTTCCCATGCACATTTGAACCAAGGCTTTCCTGGCGGCTGCGTCGGGCAACGGCACGTGGATGTGCATGCCCAGCCTTCCGGGCCGCAGCAGCGAAGGATCAATCAGGTCGCGGCGGTCCGTAGCTCCCAGCACGACGACCCGGCGGCGCGGTTCAATCCCGTCCAATTCGGCCAGAAGCTGGTTCACCACCCGCTCGGTGGTGTAGGTGCCTTGCGGCTGGTTGCCGCGGACCGGAGCAATGGCGTCAAGATGGTCGAAGAAAACGATGGCCGGAGCAACCTGACGCGCGATGCGGAAGACGTGCCGTACCGCTTCTTCCGACTCTCCCACCCATTGGGTAAACAGCTCCGGACCCTCAATCGGGATGAAATTGGCGGAGAACTCCCGGGCCAGCGCGCGCGCCAGCATGGTCTTTCCGGTCCCGGAAGGCCCCCACAGCAGAATGCCCAGGCCGGTCTTGTCCTCCGAGAGAGCTTCCCCCACCAGCCGTTTGAGGCGCGCCTTGACCGGCTCCAGACCCGCAATCTGGTCCCAGCTGCCCGAGGGCGCGCTCA
The DNA here is from genome assembly GCA_022567475.1 of Acidobacteriota bacterium. Taxonomy (GTDB): domain Bacteria; phylum Acidobacteriota; class Terriglobia; order 2-12-FULL-54-10; family 2-12-FULL-54-10; genus JADFGZ01. The sequence continues at coordinate 9,487 of JADFGZ010000109.1, forward strand.
GCAGAGTCTCCCGCATGGCGGAAGGCTTGATCCACTCCAGAGCTTTTTCAAAGTCGCTGCCGCTCACCGTGATTCTCTCGTCGGGCAGATGCACCGCGCCCAAAACATCCCGGATGCCGACGGCGTTGCGCCGCAGGGCGTTCAGCCCGGCTTCGCGGCACAGCTCCATCAGATCGGCGCCGACAAAACCCGCCGTCCGCTGGCTCAGCGAGTCGAGCGATTGCTCGGCGCTCTCTTCGAGCGGCATCTCGCGGGTGTGGATCTCCAGAATCTGGCGGCGACCCTGTTCGCTGGGCGGGGCGAAGAACAGCTCGCGGTCGAAGCGCCCCGGCCTGCGCAGCGCCGGGTCCACCGAGTCCACGCGATTGGTCGTGCCGATCACCACCACGCTGTCCACCTTCGTCAGTCCGTCCATCAGGGTGAGCATCAGTCCCACCACCCGAGTGTCGGAGTGCGCGCCGGTCTGGCCGCGCCGGGGCGTGATGGCGTCCACCTCGTCGATGAAGATGATGGAGGGGGCATGGTGGGCGGCCTCGGCAAACATCCGTTTCAGGTTGGCCTCGGTCTCTCCGGCGTAAGCGCCCAGGATATCCGGGCCGTTGATGTAGTAGAAGCGGGCATTGATCTCGTTAGCCAACGCGCGCGCCAGGTGAGTCTTGCCGCTTCCGGCCGGGCCGTGGAAGAGGATTCCCCTCGGAGCCTGAATTCCCAGTTGGCGATAGGAATGGGGAAACTGCAAAGGCAGTTGCACCAGCTCCCGCACCAGCCGAATCTCCCGATCCAGGCCGCCGATGTCTTCAAAGGTCACCTCGAAGGCGCCCTCCGGCGTGTGGGAGTCGGCGAAATGCAGATGGATTTTTGTGTCGGGGCCGACCAGGCCCGGCGCTTCATCCAGTTTGTGCACCACGTAGGTGGTGCCTCCGCTGGAATGCGGAAACGTCAGATAGACTACGGAGCCTTTGGCCAGCGGGACCTGCGAGGCGTGCAGCGTCGCGCGGATATGGGGGATCAGATCGTGCGCGGTCGAGACGTCCACGGCCGGAGTCAGCTCCAGCATCGACAGCGTATTCAGTTCCACCGGTTCGACCTGCACGGGGTCATTCAGGTGCGCCTTCAGCGCGCGGCGGATATGGCGGTCGAGGTGAATGCTGTTTTTCTGCAGGCCGGACTTCACCTCCAGCCGCGCCACCGTGCTGCAGGCGCGCTCGCTCAGCAGCCGCACCGCCTGGCCGGCCGCCGCTCCCAAGGCGCGGGCCGTTTCGGCCGATACCTGCGCCAGGGCCCTGGAGTTGGCCCCGGAGTCAACCGTTGCTCGCTCGACCTGCAATGTGCTCATCCGCCTGATTTCCTCCCCGCTATAAAGTCCCCGTCGCCCAAAAAGCTCACGGGGCCTCCTCCAGCACTTCATACCGGGTTCCCCGGTCCATGCCGAGCAGATCGACGACGTTCGGCTCGGAGACGATCAGCCGGACGCGCCCTCTGGAGTCGTCGTTGAAATGTTGCACCGTGATCCCGTCGCGGCGGAGCGGCAGGTTCAGCGAGTCGCCCTGCTGCCACTCATGCCGCACGCCGTCGAGCATCGTATGGCCTTTTCCTTCCCACACGTAGATGACCTGTCCGCCCTGGAAGTGCAGCCGCCCGCTGCGCCCGCCGGAGGGAATCTCCTGCACGTAAGTCATCATGGTGCGGATGGCCGTGTTGGTGAGGGAAGGGTGCAGGTACCAGCCGATGTGGCCGAGGCGGTTTTTCTCAAACTGCACATCCTTGGCCTTGATGACGACCACCGCGTCCTGGGCTCGCTTGCGATACTGGTCCCGCCTCCGGATCAGATCCTCAAACAGGTTCTTTGGGCTGGATTCCGGTTTTTGCGCCATTGTGTTTTTCTCCTTTGCGGCTTAACTAATTCCCTACTGGGTTTCCTGCTGGGCGATCCACTCGGGGGACAACTCGGTCTGCGTCATTTCAGCGGCGCCCCACTCCCAGATCGGAACGTTGATAAATGCCAGCCACTTGCAACTCTTGCCCGGCTCGCGGTTAAAGTGCTGATGCTCGACACCGTTTTCCTTGAACGGCAGCAAAATCAGGTCGCCCTCTTCCCAGTCGTAGCGCACCCCATCGACGATCGTGTAGCCTTTGCCCTCGATGACGAACAAGGAGAGCCCGCCCTGATGCCGGTGCTTCCCGGAGTGTGTCCGGATGTCATGGATGAACAAAAGCCAGTCGTTGAGGCAAGCGTCGTTGTAGGACATGGGATTCAAGAACCACAGGATGCGTCCCTGGCGGTTCAGCTCGTATTCCCTGTCGCTCTGCCGGATCACGACCTTGCCGGTTCGCTGCCGTTCATGAAATTCTTCCCGGGACGCGAACAGCTGCTCGTAGGGCGACTCCTCACGGGGTCCGCGCTCTCTTACTCTTTCCCGTTCTCTCTCTGCCATAAGTGTTCTCCTATTCTCCGCCGGGGCACATATTGTATCGGCTGTCGGGCGATTGTCAATCGGGGCGCTGGCCGAATTGCGCATGGTGGCGGTTTTTCATCGTCTCATCAATGTGGATGATCCCGGTGGCGCGGGTCTAGAAACGCCGGGAGGCGTGCATGCCCTTCAGGATGCTGTCCAGCGTAATCACGCCCAGCAAGCGCCGCGCGTCACTGCGGCTGGTGACCGGCAGCACTCCCGGTGTCTGGCTGAGCAGTTCCAGGGCGTTCTCCAGCGGGTTGTCGGGGTGGATGTGCACAGTGGGATCGTTCCAAAGAGACAACGAATCCAA
>JADFGZ010000397.1 GCA_022567475.1 Acidobacteriota bacterium
CGGGCGGCGGTGGAGCAGGCCGAGCAGGACAGGGAAAAGCTCACGCGGCGTCCACGGGAAGTTCCCCTTCTGGTCCAAAACCATCCTGACGTTTTGCTGTTGCCTCCCAACGGGCCGCTGCGTCTGTTCCAAATTGAGCAGGCCCGGCACCTGAAGCAGGCGCTTGCGTTTTTGCCGGCGGGCGGCGGGAAAAAGATATTTTTATTGCCGGAGGCGGAGCGAATGGACCGGGCGGCGGCCAACTCTCTGTTGAAGTCGCTCGAAGAGCCTCCGCCCTATGCGCTGCTGCTGCTGACCACCCCGAACGAGATGGCGCTGCTGCCCACTATCCGCTCCCGCTGCGTCACCATCCCGCTGTGTTCGTTGCCGCGAAGGCAGGTTGTGGCTTTCCTGGAAAAAGCCGGGGTAGGCCGCGACGAACAGGAGCGCAACTTGCGGGCCGCCGTTTCCAGAGACTGCCCCGGCTTGGCCCGGCGCATCGACCTGGAGCATTATTGCCAACTCCGGGACGGCCTGCTTGCGATCCTGCGGTCGGGCATGGAGCGGAAGAACTTTGCCGAATTATTCCGCCAAACGCAAAAGCTCGCCAGCGAGAAAGAAAAGCTTGAAAATTTACTGGACGTCTTATATAGTCTCTTCCAAGATATCCTCCATATAGAGGCAAGGGCCAGCAAGGAGCCACTCCGAAATGTGGATCGGGCATCGGTTTTATCGCAGATGGCCCGTTCTGTGGGTATAGGAGAGGTGATGCGCGCCTCTCAGGCTCTTCGCAATCTGGAAGCAAATCTGCGGCGCAATGTTTCGGCGCAGATCGCCCTGGAAGCCTTTGCCGTCAGCGTGGGTCCGGCTCGCCGGATATCTGATTGAGGATCAATAAAAATCGGCCCCTTTGCCCCGGCCTTGAGGTTAATTGGTTGGCCTCTTACTCCACGCGCGATGTTGAATCGCAGGACAACGGTGGAAACACGGCAGGCAGGAATGAAAATAAACCACTAATGAACGCCCATTTCCGGGCGAAGAGTAAAACAAGTGGCGTAGAAGCCGCCTGGAAGAACGGATCGACCCGAAAAAATCCTTTGTAGTCCCATCCGGTAAATTGCGAGTGGAAGTGGCCGCTCTTGCCGGCTGTAGTTGATGAAGAGAAGATGATGAGGAGAAGAAAGTGAACCGTAAATTGATTCGCCCGTCCCTGACGGATATAAGAGATCAGATGGGCCCCCGGCAACAGCGGAAAAAGCCCGCCCCGCCGGACCAGACGAACGCGGAAAATTTCTATTACGTGAAACAGATGCAGGCGAAGACCCCCATGGTGATCGTCTTGCAGGACGGTGAGCAGATTCACGGGGTGATCGAATGGTATGACCAGACCTGCATCAAGGTGAACCGTGTGAACGAACCGAATCTGCTGATCTACAAACCCGGCATCAAATATCTTTACAAAGCTAACGAGAAAAAAAACTAACCCAGCCGGCGCTTATTCCACTCGGCAGGCTCGCTGCGAGTGCCTTGTTTTCAGGCCGTAAAAAAGCCGCAGCCGTGGGCTGGATTTGCTCCTTCCGAATGTAATCCGGAATATCCCAGGTCAGGGAAGATTGCTCAGCGCGCCCTGGCTTGTTTGCTTCGGAGTTGGCTGATTCGCCAACGTCTTCTGTTTTCCGCCTCGCGATAACGTCTTTTTTCTGTAGTGGTTTCAGGGAATATTTTAGGTGCTGATTTTGGTTTTCTGTTTTCATCAATAGCCACGAATGTCAGATAAGCTGAACTGGTGTGCCGCCTCCGGTTCGTGAACTGCTCTTCCCGGAACACCTTAACCCCCACCTCCATGGAACAGTGGAAGACACGGTTTACAGAGGATTTCAACACGATCACTTCGCCCACGCGGATGGGGCAGCGGAAGTCCATATGGTCGACCGCTGCGGTGACCACAAAGCTGCTCGAATGCCGGTGCGCGGCGATGGCAGCCACAATGTCCACCAGATGCATCACCTTCCCGCCCAGAATGGTGCCCAGAGGATTGGCGTCATTGGGCAGCACCACTTGGGTGATCTCGGATTGGGACTGGCGAACGGTCTTGCGGGGTGGAATCGTCTTTTTCGGCATGCGAACCTCTGCGAGTTGGCGCGATCTAGCGCGACCGCGCTTGCCGCTGACCTTCACTTTCTCTTCGGACGCATAGCGGTGTGGAACTCCCGTGACTTGCCGCGCGGAATGGTCAGCGTCTGCCATTTGTTCCCCGCAAAGTGTTTTGCCAGAAACACGATCTGCCCAACAGGGTAAGCATAATGCCGCAACTCCAATAGAATTGCTTCCAAAGCCAGCTTGGGCTGAGCGCGAACGAAGACGGTTTTGTTAAGATCGTCGGGAGTAAGGCCTCTCTAGCGTCTCGAAGAGACAGCGCCACCCGGCCTCCCAATGCTCCATTCGGCTTTCCCTCGTATCGCCCGGTTCCGTGAGGAACTCCATGTCGCGATTTCGGTCCGGCTTTTCGCCGTCCGAGGAGAGGAAGTCGGACCACCGCGACCGCATATTGCCGGCAAGATGCTTCATGATGACGGCAAGGCTGTTCGACTCCGGGTCGAGAGATGCGAACAGATCCTCGTCGCGCACCTGGGCAATGGCCCGGTCGGCCAGATTTTTGAGTTTGCAAAATTCAGCAAGGGACGATTCAATCATGATTGCTGCAAGCATGTGCGCTGCAATCCCGATTCCTGCAAACATTGTCGCTGCAAACAGGCGCCCCGATCCCATGCCTGCAACGGGAAACGGACCTAGGGTCCCGCCCGGAACTCAGACAAGGTCGCCTCGGACGCGGTGAAATAGCGGTCCTGCACATCCGTATAGATGCCAACGTTGCGGAATGTAGTCTTGCGGGTTGGATCATCGGAAGCAACCTTCTCCAAGGCAAGCTGAATGCCGCCAAATTTCTGCCAATCGGACCATTTCCTGTATGTGCGGGGCACGTCCCTTCCTTTCAGCACATACGCCCACTGGTCCATCAGATGAGTCTGCTTGTTGACGTAGCCCCAGAAGATGTCGTCGGGGGTCAGGCCGACATTGTCGTAGGTCAGCCGGACCACGTCGTAGGTCGTCCCGTCAATTTCTTCCTCGCCTTCATATTTCAGGCTGACTCCGGGCTCTTTCCACTTGAACGGCATATAAAACCAGTAGCCGTCGTTGATGTAGCGTTGGTAGCCGAAGTCCACCCATTTCTGGTTTTCTTCGGCTGCAACCG
>JADFGZ010000398.1 GCA_022567475.1 Acidobacteriota bacterium
ATTCGAATGGGCGCAACGTACCCGTTGGCTTCGCGCGGATAAACCTTAATACTGTTGCCGCTGTACGTGAAAATCTCGTCGTGAATCGGGTCCACATCCAAACGGCTGCCGATCGTTCCGGTCCGGGGGCCCTGGATGATTCGAATGGGTGCTTCCTGTCCATCAGCGCCTCCGCGGAACGTCAGGATCGCCTCCGCAAACGGGTTGACCACAAGAAATTCATCGTGGATTTCATCGTACCGAATGTCGTGCATGGTTCGCGACAGCTTACTCACTTGTCCGAAAATGGTGCGTTCGGGTCGTTGTGCTCCGTCCGCCAGCCTGGCGAACGCCGCAATCTGCGGATGGGCCACTCAGTTCGGCACCAGAATTTCTTCTCGCTTGGTGTCATAGCCGACCCCTCCGGGATTCCCGATCATCTGCGCTTCCTTGCCTGCCGGGGCGCCCCGGATGGTGCGCAGCGGCGCCACGTCCCCATTCGCCGTTCGCGGGTAGACCGTGGCCGAATGGTTTCCCATGTTGGAGACCCACAATTCATCATTCTTAGTGTCCACGAAGATGCCTGTGGGATTTTTCATTCCGGTCTTGGGGCCCTGGATGACGCGCGTAGGCGCTGCGTCTCCGCTATCGGTTGCCCGGAAGACCAGGATGGAATTCTCCACGTCGTTGGCCACATACAGCTCCTCCCGTTCCTGGTCGAAGTAAAGGAGCGCCGGCCAGTTCAACTGGGTCCGGGGGCCTTCAATGATCCGCAACGGCGGCGTGTCGCCGCTGGCCTTCAGCGGGTAGACGGTGATCGAGGGAGGTTCAAATTTCCCCGTGCCGGGAGCCTGCGGGTCGATGAAACTGCCGTGATTGGCTACGAACATCCAGTTGTTCTTTGTGTCAATCGCAATCCCGTGAGCGTCTTCCAGTTGGGTGCGTCTCCCTTCCAGGGTGCGGATCGGTTCATCCTCGTCTTTGGCCGTTTTATGGTAGACCACCACCTGGGGAGGATGCTGAACGGTCAGAAACAGCTCTTGGGCTTCCTCATCCACAGCGATCCCAAAGGTTCGGTGCGGAGTATGCAACTTTCGCATGGGAGCCACGTCACCCTCGGCATTGCGAGGAAACACCACCATGTGGTCCACCATGTCGTTGTTGACCGAATAAATGTCGCCCGTTTTGGGGTCAATATAGAGGGAACAGTTGAACTCCAACCGGGTGTTATGCCCCCGAAGCATCCGCTTAGGCTCGCTAAACTGAGCCGCAGGAGGTGTATCGGTCAACCGGTCATACACCATTAACCCGAACAGATTCTCGTCTTGAAGGTATACCTCGTTGGTGTTGAGATCCACGCTCACGGCGCTGTAGGTTGGATAACTATCCCGGATGACCCTGACCGGTTCCCGGTCTACATCAATGGAGGAGGCCCCAGCCTGCGTATTTGCAGAGGCGCTTTCCGCCAGACGCTGCTGCCTGAGAGCAACTGCCAGTGTGGTGCTGGCGCTGGCGGGAACCCACTCGCACATCTGTCCGTCCGCCACTGGCAACGGCTCGACGGAGACCAGTTGGGGATAGCCAGTGGGCCTCCGCAAAGCGGCCTGCGAGGCTGCGCTCAATTCTGGCCGTTTCGCCTCACCGACGAACAGAATCCATGCGGCGCCTGCGATCACGAGAAGTAGCAACGCACCCCAGCCTTTGCTTGCCTGTCCATAAACTCTTCGACACATCGGAGCCTCTCTCCGTCTGAATATCATGTTCGTTATTTGATGCTTAGGATGCAGGATCAGCACATCCGGAACTCAGGGATTCGGATTTCCGATATTGACCTTCCCCTTCGCCCAGAAGCATACACCAGCCCCCCTGTCCACTCAAGCTCAGATCACATTGGCCTCTTTGGAGTGGCATCGCGGCTCGTGACCCTGGAACCAGCATGCACATTGACGTCGGAGGTCAGTATAGGGTTAGCTTTTGGAATTTGAAAACGGAAATGAGGGATAGATCCTCCGTAACGCCGATGTGTTTACCGATTCGGCGCTCTGACCATTACTAAACAGTAGGCGACTTATATGGACTAATCCGGGACTTGCCTCCTCGACCGCACTCGGAGCCCGGCTACAGGGACAGCAAACCCCGTCCACCAATTGCTTTACACCCTTCCCTCGTGTAATCTTTGACCAATATTTTCAATTAGGCGGGAGTAATTAGGTGGCGGTTTCCCCGGACGCGCATCCTGGCTCTTCGAGGGGGGGAACGATCAACCAGAACAACGGAGGAATGGAGTTGTGAGAAATTGCATTGCAACCCAAGCATCTCTGCTCATCCTGGCATTGTTGAGTTCACAGTGGCTGGCCGGACAGACTAGCTATCCGATCCAGGGCCAGCCGCACGGGGGAGACCGCCGCGGAAGCTACGTGTATGAAGGTGAGGAGGCCCAGGAAGGTTATGAGGAAACTCGGTCGATTCCCCGCCTGTATCCGGACCCCAAGCTTTACCTTCATAACATGACGTTACTGGCCCGTGTTCCAGGCATTTTCAATCGCGGGCAGATGACGACTATCGGGGGCAACCGGTACGTGTTTGCCGGCGGCAAGGTCGTGGATGTCAGCAACCCCGCCGAACCGGTCATCGTGAACGAAAGGGCGCCTAGCGGCGAGGTTGCCTACAATCAGGCGTTGGGGAAATGGGTGCTGATGCAGTCGAATTCCTGCTGCAGGGTCTACCTAAACGTGGTCCAGGGAGAAGCTTCCCATCCTGCACTCGATCCTCCGCCCGATGGCCGCCGGGGGGTAACCTTCTACGATGTTACAGATCCCCGCAACATCGTTGAGATTTCCCACTTCTCGACAGGCCCTGGAAGCACCGGCACGCATGGGGATGGCAACTACTATGATGGGGGCCGGTATGCTTACCTGGCATCCAGACTGCCCGGAACACGAGGACAGCCTCCCTATCACATCATTGACCACATTCTGCAGATCATTGACGTTTCCGACATGAACAATCCCAGGGAAGTATCCAAATGGTGGGTGCCGGGGCAGATGCGGACGGAGGAAACCCCGTTCCTGGAGTGGCCGGAAGCAGAGCGATATATCGAACAAGCGCAGGAGGAGACATGGTCTTCCGACTGGAAATTCCTGTATCTGCAATTCCATGGCCCCTGCATACCGCCCCAGCGGGTGGAAGATGGCGGGAACCGGGCCTACTGTGCTTGGTCGTCGCTGGGAATGAGGATT
>JADFGZ010000399.1 GCA_022567475.1 Acidobacteriota bacterium
GCTGAGGATTGCCCCGACGGCGGCGCGAAAACTTTTGCCTGCCAGAATCTGCGGCAGCGAATCGACCAGCGCCCCGACGCCTTGCCCTTTCCGGTAGGGACGCGCGAACTGGCTGGCCTGGACCTTCGCAGTCCGTTTAGCCAAAGGTGTTGTTCGCAAGCCGGTCCGGTCCAGCGGGCCTGTATCATAAATGCTCATAGCAACTCATGGCTGTTCGTAAATGCTAAGGGACACTCGCGGCCAGAGGAACGGTTCCCGGTCCCTCGCGGACGGGCCCAGCGGTGAGCGGCGCTCGATTGCTTGTTGTAAACGGATTCGGTGGTTGGGGAACATTCCCGAAATGTGACGGGCAGTCCATTCATCGCGGGGAACAAGCAGATGGCAGGCACGGTCCCCCCGGCTTTGGAGCGGGACAACGGATCGAGAGGGTCATTGGATCGTTTTCGCTTTACCGGGAGCGCCCTCCGTTCGTCCCCGGACGCGCCGGAAGAACCTTGGCGAGGGCTTGGCCCGTGAAGGACCGACGGGAGCGCATCACCTGCTCCGGAGTTCCCTGGGCTACCAGTTTCCCCCCGGCTTCCCCTCCCTCGGGTCCGAGATCAATCACCCAGTCCGCCGTCTTGATTACATCCAGATTGTGCTCGATGATGATGACGGTGTTCCCCAACTCTGTCAAGCGGCTCAACACCTCCAGGAGCTTCCGCACGTCGTCATAGTGGAGGCCGGTGGTGGGCTCGTCCAGAATGTACAAGGTGCGGCCCGTCTGTCGTTTGCTCAACTCGCGCGCCAGCTTGATGCGCTGGGCCTCACCGCCGGAAAGCGTCGTCGAGGACTGCCCCAGGTGCAGGTAGCCGAGGCCCACCTCCTCCAGCGTTTTCAGCTTCTGCATCACCTGGGGGATGTTTTCGAGCACCGGCAGGACGTCCTGCACCGTGCTCTCCAGCAGGTCTGCGATGGAGTGCCCCTTGTAGTGGACCGCCAGTGTCTCGGAATTGTAGCGGCGGCCCCGGCAGATTTCACAGGTGACGTAGACATCGGGCAAGAAGTTCATCTCGATGCGCCGCTGCCCGTCTCCCTGGCAGGCCTCGCACCTTCCGCCGCGTACGTTGAAGCTGAAGCGCCCAGGACGATAGCCGCGTTCGCGGGACTCCGGCAACAGGGCAAACCATTCCCGGATGGGAGTAAAAACGCCGGTGTAGGTGGCGGGGTTGGACCGCGGCGTGCGTCCGATGGGCGATTGATCGATGCAGACGACCTTGTCGATCAGCTCGGCGCCTTGCAGGCGGCTGTGCGCTCCCGGCTTTTCCATCGCCCGGTAAATTTTTCGGGCCATGGCACGGTAGAGAATGTCGTTCACCAGCGTGGATTTGCCGGAGCCGGAGACTCCCGTGACCACGGTGAGCAACCCTATGGGGAACCCGGCCTCTATGTTTTTCAAGTTGTTGGCGCGAGCGCCCAACACCCGAATGAACTTTCCGTTCGGCTTTCGGCGCAATGCTGGAACCGGGATGGACAGCTTCCCGGCCAGGTAACGGCCCGTCAAGGACTCTTCGCTGGCAGCGATCTCGGCGGGCGTGCCGGCAGCCACCAGATAACCCCCTTTGCGTCCGGCTCCCGGCCCCAGGTCCACCACGTAATCGGCACGGCGAATGGTCTCCTCGTCATGCTCCACCACCAGCACGGTATTGCCCAGGTCGCGCAGATTTTCGAGCGTCGCCAGCAACCGGGCGTTGTCGCGCTGGTGCAGACCGATGGAAGGCTCGTCCAAAACGTAGAGCACGCCCCGCAATTTAGAGCCGATCTGCGTGGCCAGGCGGATGCGCTGCGCCTCCCCGCCCGAGAGCGTGGTTGCGGAGCGGTCCAGGCTCAAGTAACCGAGGCCCACGTCCATCAAGAATTGCAACCGCTCCAGTATCTCGCCCACCACGCGCCCGGCGATTTTCTCCTCCCGGCCCTTCAGGCTCAGCCCCTCCAGTATCCGGACCACTTTGCTGACAGGCTCCGCAGTGAGGTCGGCGATGGAGAACTGCCTCACCCGCACGGCCAGACTTTCCGGACGCAGCCGCCGCCCCTGGCAGTCGCCGCAAGCTACAGCCGACATATATTGCGTCAGCCATTCCCGGTATCCCTCCGAGCTGCTTTCTTCATAGACCTGCCGGAGACTCGGGATGATGCCGGGAAATTTTTTCCGTGAGCGCTGCCCGTTCGATTGCTTGCCGTAGAGAATCAGATTTTGCACCCGCTTCGGCAAATCACCAAAGGGAGTTCCGAGATCGACGCGATGCTCCCCGGCTGCCTCGGCCAGCGCCCGCTGCAGCGCCAGCGAACCGGAGCCGGGCCCTAATCCTCCCTCGAAAAGCGGCTTGCCCCAGTCCACAATCAGCCGGGCTGGGTCGAAGTCCCACTTGCTGCCGAGTCCCTGGCAGGAGGAGCACGCTCCGTATTTGCTGTTGAAGGAGAAGGAACGCGGCTCAAAGGCGGGAACGCTGGTGCCGCAGTCCGCGCAGGCCAGCGATTCCGAATAGAGGCGCTCTTCCCCATCCACCACGGCCACCTGCACCAGCCCTTTGGCCAGCTTCATGGCGGTCGCGACGGAGGCTTCCACCCGCTTCTCCACTCCGGGCCTCACCAGCAGACGGTCCACCAGAACCTCAATGGTATGGTTCTTGCGCTTGTCGAGACGAATCGGCTCCTCCAGGCTGTGCAACGCGCCGTCGATGCGCGCGCGGAGGTAACCCTCGTGTGCGAGCTTTTCCAGTTCCTTCTTGAACTCTCCTTTGCGGCCCCGAACCAGGGGAGCCAGGATCATGATGCGGTCGCAGCCTTCGAGCGAGAGGACCTGCTCGACGATCTGTTGAACGGACTGGCGCGTGACGGGCTTCCCGCAGTTGGGACAGTGCGGAACGCCGATGGAGGAATAGAGCAGCCGCAGGTAGTCGTAAATTTCCGTGATGGTGCCCACCGTCGAGCGCGGGCTGCGGGCGGTGGTTTTTTGCTCAATGGCGATGGAGGGGCTCAGGCCCTCCACCGAGTCCACGTCGGGGCGCTCCACCTGGTCCAGAAACTGCCGCGCATAGGCCGAGAGCGTCTCAACGTAGCGGCGCTGCCCCTCGGCGTAGATGGTGTCAAAGGCCAGGCTGGATTTCCCGGAGCCGCTCAGGCCGGTGACGACGGTGAGCGTGTGACGGGGAATCTCCACGGTGATGTTTTTCAGGT
>JADFGZ010000400.1 GCA_022567475.1 Acidobacteriota bacterium
AGACGCTGACCGTCCCGGCCGAGATGGTTCAGTTTCCAGACCTGATTGTTCACAACGCCAAGATTGTTACGATGGACGACTTATCCCCGACTGGCCCTCCGGGCAGTATCTTCCAGGCGATGGCGATTCGAGGGGACCAGATTCAGTTTTTGGGCAGCAATGCCCAAGTGTTGCGCTATGCCGGCCCCCGGACGCGCAAGATTGATCTGCAGGGCCGCACGGTGGTTCCGGGACTGATTAACACGCACATCCACCTCCACGGCGGCTACCTGAGCCGGTGGGCCCGGAACAACCCGCAGGAAGTGAGCAAGTTCATGAGGCGGTTTCGGGTTGCTGGAAATACTTTTGAGGAGCTGACGCTGGGGATCGAGCTGGCCATCAAGGAGAGCATGGGGCAAGCGCCTCCCGGGCAATGGGCCACGATCGGTCTTCCCGGCCGGGGGAAATACGGGGTCGGCATCGGGACCCTGTTTTTAAACCAGAAGCAAATGACGCGGGAAAGGCTGGATACGCTGGCTCCGCTGGTGCCTGTTTATATATCTTCCGAGGGCGAATACTTGATGAACACGGCGGCGCGGGACGCCTTCATGGACCTGTTTAATGTGGATCACACCGATGAGAACGAGGGAATCACCATGGTGAATCCCAAAGTTGGGGGCACGCTGCTGGTGGAGCAATACTTTCGGACCCGGGTTCCCCTGATGGCGGACATCATCGAGGACGGGCTGAAGCACTTCGCGGCCTTGGGCTTCACAGGATTCAGCTCGCACATCATCGGCTTTTCCGTCCACGACGCCTACATGAAGCTCTCGCGGGAGGACCGGATGCCGGTGCGGTTTGGATTCGCACACCGCGCCTGCCAGCAAATGGCGGTTGACATTCCGGGCTGTTTCGCACGGTTGGGTGACATGGCCGGCATGGGAAACAAGTACTTCTGGAACGTCGGAGTCACCCTGGGAGCCCTGGACTTCGACGCCCCGGCCATCTGCACCACGATGGAAGCCGCCACCCCGGAGATCAAGGCCACGGAAAAGTGCAATGTGGCGCCGGGCACCCCTTACAATGAAGCCATCTATACTGCCTTCCGATCTCACCTGCGGTTCGTTGTGAACCATGTCATGGGAGATAAGAGCATGGATCACTTCATGGACATCCTCGAGCGGGCGATGCAAGATGACCCGAGCATGGACCTCGACTATGTCCGTTCCCGCCGGTACAGCGCCGACCACTGCGGTTGGTATCCCCGCTCGGCTCAAATTCCCCGCATGGCCAAACTGGGGATGATTTTCAGCTGCGCTTCCAAAGAAATTGATGATGGGGGCTTTTTCATACCGAAGGTCTATAAGGAGCAGTATGCGGATCGGATCGGGCCCATCAAGAGCATGCTGGAAGGCGGGCTAATGGTAGCCAACGAAGGAAGGGGCGATGGGTATGACGATCCCCACCCGACTACCTTCGCGCAGTTCTTTCCGTATATGACCCGCAAGAGATCCGATGGCGTGGCGATGGCTCCGCAGGAAGCGGTGGACCGGGTCCAGTTGCTGAAGATGTCCACGTCCTATGCTGCCGCTTACGTGCTGAAGGAGAAGGAAATCGGGACGCTGGAACCGGGCAAGTTCGCCGATTTTGTGGTCTTCGACAAGGACTACTTCACGGTTCCCGAAGCGGAAATCCCCTCCGTGATCCCGTTGATGGTGGTGCTGGGGGGCAAGACAACCGTTCTGCGGGAAGAGCTGGCGAACGAATGGAGTGTTCCTGCGGTGGGTCCCCAGATCAACTTCCAGTTTGAATTGGAACCGAGAGACCGAGGCGAGTGGGATTTCACGGAAATGTGAGAGGAAGCATGATCATCAATGAACACATCCCCAGTGCTCCACATCATATGAGATGGAGGAAAGACATCAAGGGCGCGCGCTGTTTTCTTTTGGAACGACGGACTACTGGGTGGCCGGGCAAATCGGACCAGAAGCGGATGTGGATGTGGAATTGCTTTCACTGCGGAGGCCCACTTCCTGATTAGAGAGTGCATGGCCAATGTGGCGGTTCATTTTCTGCCTGAAAGTTCCTTGGAGATGGCGTTGCAGGCGTCCTTTACTGCATTACCGAGACTTCGGGTTGATCCGCTGTAGATCATATCGCCATCTCTGTTAAAGACAGCAACCTTGTTGTCCCTCATAATGCCGCCCTTACCCCCTTCGTGATCGAGAATCACTAGGTAGTCTGCCTTCTCTTGGTTTATCGTAACTGTAATTCCAGGACAACGCTCTCCAAACGTCTTCATGATTTCGGCGGTTTGGGGTCTAGCCCCGCCCCTGGAAGCACCAGCGCCTACCCCATCACTCGCAGCGAATCCTCCCGACATCTCCCAAGAATCGCTGTCAGTAATAAAGACCCGTGGTTTTTCGGCAGCATTAAGGGAAGAAAACAGAAAGAGTAGCGAAAAGAGAGCTGACAAGGGACTGAATTTCACGACCCACCTCCGATTATCCATAGTGTAGCAAACATTGCTCCGTATCTGCAGTGTATTCAAAATGTCCATAGACCAGCCTCGTTCGAGGACTGGACAAAGGCATATATCGGCAATAGACATTCCAAAGTTTAGTCGCGCCCCGGCTGGCTCCCATTGTTTGACATCAGCGAAAATGGAGCGATTAGCGAGAGCAGTTTTGGACCGAAATGGTCCTAAATTAGAAGAGCAGCAAAAATCGGAATCAAAGGAAGCTGTGTTGATTCAGTAAATTGAATGGCGCGCCCTGGTGGACGATTTCAGAACTTTTCCGATTGGCCAATTTATGGCCGACTTCCCACTTGGACCGAGTTTTTGGCAGGCTGATCCAGCCCGAAACCGATTTGAAAATATTTTGATCTTGCCTACCTGTTGAATTATAATCCCCGCTTTGTTGGCTAGCCATTAGCGCTTAAAGTAAAGATTGTTCATCAGAAACGGAAGCACATTTGAATGCTCAGTTGAAGAAATATTCCTTTTTACTGGTAGTGGTGGTCTTGCTGGCCTTGGTTGGAGCAAGCACAGCCCTTGCACAGCAGATTATTACTACTCCGAACCCCCTGTTCTTCACCCAATTCGGCTCTGAATTGCCGCTGTCGAGTAAACTTTCGGTCAGTTGTGCTTTTTGCGGGGTGCAACTGAGCGATGTTACGGCCACGGTCTCTGTGACAACCCCGCCGGGAGGCAACTGGCTGCAGGTGAGCCCAA
>JADFGZ010000401.1 GCA_022567475.1 Acidobacteriota bacterium
GGGTCATCCGGGGGCGTTATCCCATCGCAATCGGGCTTGTTCCCGACGCGTTTCTTGTTTTTCGAGAGCAAGGACTGGAAATCAACATCCGGCCCATCCAAGACAGCGATACCGCTACCAGCTCGGGGACTGGCGGCATCCAGTTTTTCAACCGGGCTCCGCATCCTAACGCCGCCAAGGTCTATATCAATTGGTTGCTGACGAAAGACGTGCAGACTCGGCTCTCCGCAGCCACCAAACAGAACAGCCGCCGCCTGGACGTGCCGGCCGCCGCCCCGGAGGCCGTTCCGGACCCTGCGCGGCCGGACAAATACATCTCCACGCAGGAGGAGGAGATGTTGCCGGTCCGGCAGCGGGCTCAGCAACTGGCGAGGGAGCTGCTTCGGTAGCCGGGCTTCCGGAAAATGACCGGCAGCTTTTGGAGCCGTACCGCGATCCCTGGAATCCCTTGAGCTGGTTTCTGGAACCGCCGGCAAATGGGAGGGAAGGATAAAAGAACACGATCGCCGCATGTCTTACGCCTCTCAAAACCTCAAGCTGCTCCTCCGCGCATTGCATCACCGAAATTTCCGTCTTTTCTATTGCGGCCAGGCCATATCGCTGATCGGCACCTGGACGCAGCGCGTCGCCATCGGCTGGCTGGTATATCGTTTGACGGGTTCGGTTTTTATGCTGGGCCTGGTTGGTTTCCTCGGTGATCTCCCCTTTTTTCTGGTTGCGCCGTTCGCCGGAGTGATGGCTGACCGGTGGAATCAGCAGCGCATCCTGATCGTGATCCAAACCCTGGCGATGGTGCAAGCCTCGATTCTGGCGGTTCTTGTTTTAACCGGCTCCGTCGAGGTGTGGCACGTCATCGCGCTCAGTATCTTCCTCGGTCTGGTTCACGCTTTCGACGTGCCGGTCCGGCAGTCGTTTCTCCCGGCACTGCTCGAAAAAAGGGAAGACCTGGGCAACGCCATTGCTTTGAACTCTTCCATGGTGCATGGCGCAAGATTGATAGGGCCCTCCCTGGCAGGCATCCTCATCGCCGCCACGGGGGAAGGGATTTGCTTTCTTTTGAACGCCGTCAGTTATGTTGCGGTGATTGCCGCTTTAATCGCCATGAAAATCAGCCCGAAAGAAAAACCGCGCGGCAGCGTCCGGGTCTTGCAGGAACTGAAAGAAGGTTTCTCCTACGTCTCCCATTCTGTGCCGATCCGTTCCATCCTGCTGCTGCTCGGCGTGGTCAGCTTGGTTGCCATGCCCTACCAGGTGCTGATGCCGGTTTTTGCCCAAGACATTCTTCTGGGCGGCCCGCGCACTTTTGGTTTTCTTGTGGGTTGCTCCGGCCTCGGCGCCTTGGCGGGCGCGGTTTACCTGGCCTCGAGAAAAAGCGTGCCCGGACTGGAGCGCCTGCTTGCGATAGCCGCCGGCGTCTTTGGAATCGGGCTGATTGCATTTTCTTTCTCCCGAATTTTGTGGCTTTCTTTTTTCATCATGCTGTTCACCGGCTTTGGCATGATGATTCAGATGGCGTCCAGTAACACGGTGTTGCAGTCGATTGTGGACGACAACATGCGGGGCCGCATGATGGGCTTTTACGCGATGGCGTACCGGGGCATGGTGCCGCTGGGCAGTTTGCTGGCGGGCGTTCTGGCGGGGAAGATCGGAGCGCCTGGAACCCTGCTGCTGGGCGGAGTGTGTTGTGTTTCGGGCGCTGTACTGTTCGCCAGCAAGCTTCCCTATTTGCGGAAAGCGATTCACCCCATCTATGTGGAGAAGGGATTGCTTTCAGACGCAGGCTCCGGCATGCAAAAACCCGGCATTCCAAAAGCTATTGATGTGAGCTTGCCGTCGGAAGAATAGCCGGTTCCAAACTGATTCGTAGTTCAGGCAGCACCCCATCCTGGTGCGGCTTTCTCTGCGGCATCTTCCAGTATTCTCCCGGAGCCAGCCTTCTGATGTGGCTTTTCCTGCCTTTTGGCTGTGCTAAAGCCGCGTTGACTTGGGTGGAGGTTGTGGTCAACAATCCAAACCCTGGCGATCAACCTTCATCCGCAAGACCACCGGTTTCGTCCGTAGGGGATTCGGGGCCAAGACCAATGACGTCTGGTAGTCCCGCAGGGTCAGAAAGAAGGCGCGGGAGGATTCGAGCGCGGCGCTCGTCCGCTGCCGGACCGGTACTCCATAACAATTCGGCCATCCAGTTCGTGATCTGATGGACCGTCCCGTAGCAACGATCGTGTTCTCGGGCGTACTGATCGAGTGCGACGCTCCAATCACTTACAGAGCAGAGGCAGTCTCTCAGATGAAGAACATCGAGGAGAGTCAGTGAAAGACCGCAGCCCCAGTCCGGATCTGAAGCAGCCGCGGCGTCGCCTATGAGGGCTACATTATTCCGCGCGGGATGCTCGACCCAGTGATCCGCTCCATTAAACTGGGCCAAGGGACCTGCGATGTGTGCATGCTCGAACCATTCGCTTGGCGCACCCGTCGCACGGCAATTCGAGAGAAATTCAGAAACTTTCTGATTCCCGCTGAGATGCCGGTCGCCGTCGTCCTTGCGGTACATGTAGTAGACGCGGGCTCGTTTCTCACCGAGTGGCGCCACTAAGATGGTCCCTTCGGTTCCGACGACGAGGTGAACAGAGTCGTCCGGAACTGGGGTGCCCTCAAGAAGTGTGCCCGCGATTAGCAAACGATCAGGGTCCCGCTTCAGTTTGAACCCGCCCCAAGAGCGAACCTGGGAATTTCGCCCGTCAGCCCCCACAACGACCTTGGCAGAAATTGCCTGAGTCTTCCCATTCTCCTGGAACGTCAAGCTTGGAGGATTCCCCGGAATGACGGAATCGACGCTGATTCCACGGCGAATTTCTGCCCCGGCTTGTTCCGCCAGACGCAGAAGAGCCTCCTGCATCTCTGGATGATAGAAATTGAAGGACCCGACGCCGTGAGGAGTAGTCTCCGCAAGGTCTCTCTTTGCCATTGGGGCCCCGCCTAAGTATGTAACCCACCAGCGAGTTTGCTTGCCTTGGATCTGGTCATACACACCGAGGGAACGCGCTGCCGTGACTCCCCAGGGGTGCATCTGCTCACCTCGAACCCTGTCCTTGAAGCGGGTCTCTCGCTCCAACACGAGCACCCGATATCCTCGCTCGGCGAGATTCTTAGCTAAACTTGACCCGCCAAGCCCGCTTCCTACAAAAATGCAGTCGTAACCAAT
>JADFGZ010000004.1 GCA_022567475.1 Acidobacteriota bacterium
AGTTCAGCGACGAAATACGGCGGCAGTTGTATGAGTGGATCGATGAGCGGCCGGATCTGACCTTGCGCCAGTTGCCGTCGCGGCTGCACGGCGAATTGGGGTTGAAGGCCAGTATCGGACGGCTGTGGAGCGTGTTGCGCGAGATGGGGCTGCGCTTAAAAAAAAGTCGGTCTACGCCGCCGAGCAGGATGCCGCCGCCGTCGCACGGCGGCGTGCGCTGTGGCGTGAGCAGGTGAGCAGGATCGACCCGGATCGGTTGATTTTCCTGGACGAAAGCGGCATCGCCACGGACATGACCCGCCGCCGCGGACGAGCTCTTGGGGGCCGGCGCGTGCGCCAAGGCGTGCCTGCGGGGCCTTGGCGAACCCTCAGCATCTTGGGGGCGATTCGGCGGTCCGGATGGGTGGCCGCGATGAGCATCGAGGCAGCGACCGACGGCGAGATCTTCCTCGCTTATCTGGAGCGGGTGTTGGGTCCGCAACTCCAACCCGGCGATGTCGTGGTGATGGACAATCTGGCGGCGCACAAGGTCGCCGGGGTGCGCCAGCAGATCGAATCACGTGGCGCCGAGTTGCTCTATTTGCCGCCCTACTCACCCGAGTTCAACCCCATCGAGCAGTGCTGGGCCCAGATCAAGCAACATCCGCGGGCCGCCCAAGCCCGCACGCTTTCCGCCCTCGAACAAGGCCTCACCGATGCCCTCGCCGCCGTGGCTCCGCACAACGTTCAAGCTTGCTTCCGCCACTGCGGCTATGGACTATGACAGCTTTGAATTTGCTATAAAATCCCTAAGTCGACAGTATTGGGTCTTAACCCCCTGCCTGCCCGCTAGCCATCTGTCCATCTGGCGCAGACGCCGCGGCAATCTGGCTTGAGACACTTTAACGTAATGGCTTGATGTGAAATCAACCATGCCCGTTCAATGGATGGTTTCGCCGAGGACGAGCCGCTTGTCGTAGCCGGTCATTTCGAGATACCCTCGTCCTTGGACGGGCTTCCCGTTCCTGGTGCCTTGGACCTGAATGCTTCCCTCCCAGTAGTTCAAACCAGTGCTTTCCCTCGTCACCAGTTCTTGGTCGTGCAGCTCTGTGCGAAGTTCCACGTCGAGGCCCAATCGAGGAACAAGAACACGCCATCGGATGGGATAGTCGCCGCCTGTATGGGGGCTTTTCCAATATTCGAGCGGTACCATCTGATAGTCTTCCTCCTCCAATTGTACGGTTCGGCCGTCGCGGGCCACAAAGCTTCCCGCCGAGTGCGGATCGCGCCCGCCTCCTCGTCGGCGCAACTGGTAGATCATCCACTCCGTGCCGTCCTCCATCTGCAGGCTCGCCCAATCCCACCCCACTTGATTGGGTTGTAATTGATTGGTGGCGAATTCATGGTCCATCCAAGACAAACCCGTCACGGGATAGGACTCGCCCCCGATTTCCAGGTAACCCGATGTTTCCAAGCGCGTCAGGGAATAGTAGTGGGAGGCATTGCCCTCTCCCGCTGCTTTCTGGCTGACACCGTTCTGACCTTGAATAACAGGCGGCTTCAACGAGCGCATCTCGAAGCTGATTCGGTTGTCTCCTTCCACAGCCTCCAACTTCCAGCCTTGTTCCGTGAACTCTGCGACCCAATCCCCGTTCCAAATCCGTTCTTTGTCCTGGCTGGCTCCGGCCAGCTCGATGCCCGCGCGGTTGAGCCGTTGTGCATAGAAGAATTTTTTCTGACCCAGGTCGCTGATGGCAAAGTGAGCCAGGTAAAGGTCGTCCACGCGCCAGCGGGAAGGGTTGGGGTAAGGATTGTCCACCCCCACGCGAAAGAAGGTTAACTCGTAGCCGAAGCGGTGGCCGCTTTCTGCGGCCAGATTGCCGGTGAAGTACCACCACTCCACTTTGTAGCAGGGATGGGAAAAGTGGTCGCGCGGAAATTCAAAGCGATATCCGGGAAGCGCCCGACAGTAGCGGCGGCTGTTCTGCTCGCCGCGAGCATTCTCTTCTTCCGGGGTTGCACTTCGACCAAGAGAAGGATTCCCGAGAGTGGTTGCCGTCGCCAGAATGGCCAGGGCGGTCCATTGGGAAAATTTCATTTGCCAGCAGGACAGCTTCATTCGCCGTATCATTCGATCGTGACCACCTCGGAAGGGATCAGGGCGGCGGCCACGCGCGCCGGGTAAAGACCGGAAGCGATCGTCACCAGCCAGATTGCCGCGCCGGAGAGGGCCAGAAAACCCGCCGGATAAACGAACTGAATGGTCCATCCAAACGATTGTTTGTTGATCGTGAAGATCAGGATCAGCGATAAAAGCAGGCCCATCAGCCAGCCGGTCAAGTTGCCGAGCAAGCCGACCAGGGCGGCCTCGGTGAGGATTATTTTTTTCAATTGCCTGGAGGTGGCGCCCAGCATGCGGAGGATCCCCAGTTCCCGGCGTCGTTCCAGGGTCAAGGCCAGCAGGGCATTGGCAATGCCCAGCGCCGCCACTAAGATGGCGATCGCTTCCAGAGCATATGTAATGGAAAACGTCCGGTCAAAGACGCGGAGCACGGCTTGCTGCAAATCGGCGTTCGGTGTGATGAGAAATTGGTACCCTTGCTCCCCCAATGCATTCCATAAGCCTGCGCGCACTTGTTCACTGTCGGCGCCCGGCTCCAGGTAGATGGCCAGCGCGGTGGCCGTGTCGTCGTGAAACAATCGACGGTAGATTTCACGTTCGATAATTACGGTTCCCCGGTCGTTGGCGTAGTCGTAGTAGATTCCAGCCACTTGAAACGAGGCTTTGCCGGAGGGAGTGTCGATTGCAATCTCCTGCCCGCGCCGAATGCGGTTGTGGTGGGCGAACGGTTCCGAGACGATGGCCAGCCGGGCGGGGTCGCCGGAGAGCACCTCTCGCGGAGAGCGTCCGTCCACGAACAGGAGATTTCCATAGCGAATCAGGGTCTCCCACTGGCCGGAGCCGAGCAGGGCCGCGTTGCCTTGATAGACGATCTCAACGCCCCGGAACGCATCCACCGCTTGCACACCAGGGCTGGAGCGAACCATGGCGATCGCCTCGGCCGGGATGGTCGCGTCGGTGCCGTTGCCGCGCTGCGCGGCGGGTTTCAGGAAAAGATCGGCCCGCAACGTCTGGTCTGCCCAAACGGTCACCGTTTGCCGAAAACTGCCCACCATGATCGCGACGCTGGCCATCATGGCAACGGCAGTGGCCAGGGACATGGTGAGAATCGAGATCCGTAACGGCGAAGCGGCCAGTCCGCGCGCCGCCAGTTGGCCTTCTACGCCTGCGAGTGCGCGTACGGGCCGGTCTGCGGCACGGGTGAAGATCGCCAGCAGCAGCGGCATAAAGAAAGAAAAGGCCACAATGACCAGCAGCGTTGCCAGGTATCCGAACAACGGCAAACCGCCCACAGACGGCAGCAGGGCGGCGAGAAAAGCTCCCGCGAGGGCCATGCCGCCTCCAGCGGCGTAGCGCCGCGTTGCAAGCTGGCGATGTTGTTCATGGGCTCCCCGTTGCAGGGCTTCAGCGGGCAGGATGCCGGTGGCTTCCATAGCCGGCAGCAGCGCAGAGAAAAAAGCCGTCAGCAGTCCAATCGCCATAGCTCCAGCCGCCAACCCCAGGGTTAAATGGATCGGGGAGGGAGGAGCCGCCAGATACAGAGTATTGACGGTTCCAGAAACCGCCCGGAGAGCCAGCCCGGCAAGGGCTCTCCCCAACCCAATTCCCACCAACGCTCCTACCGAACCCAGCAAGAGCGCCTCACTCAAGAAAAGACGGAGCACCTCGCCGCGCGTGGCTCCGAGGGAACGCAGTGTGCCGATTTCGGCGCGGCGGCGAATGACCGAGATGGCAATCGTGTTGTAGATGAGGAAGGCTCCGACGACCAGCGAAATGTAGCTGAGGGCTGTCAGATTCCATCGGAACGCGCGCAACATCTTGCCGGCTTGCTCCGCGCGGGTTTCCGGCCTCTCCACTCTCAAGCCGGGAGGCAGTCCGGCGGCTAGTTTGTTTTGGTAGGCAGGCAATTGTTCCGGCGGGACGATTAAATCCAGGCGGTCCAGTTTTCCCAGGCGCCCGAAAACAAGCTGAGCCGCAGCGATGTCCATGATCGCGATACTGCCCGCGAGCGTCTTGCCGGGACCTTCCAGAGCCAGGATTCCGCGCACCGTGTAGGAGTCTTCCCGGTCGTTCACTAGCAAGCGAATCGTTGAGCCCGGACTCAATCCGTTGCGCCGGGCGAAATTTTGGCTTACTACCAGCGAATGGGGATCAGACAGCAGCAACAGGAAATCTCGCTGCGAGAGGTTTGTTCCTGCGAGAGTGATGTCGCGAAAGGGGCTGTCTTGCACGATGTCAATTCCCAAAACCCGCAGGACTTCCCGCGTGGAAGCCACCACCGCGGTGGATTCCATCACCGGAGAAATCTTCACCTCCGTTCCCAGCATCTCCGCCACTCGCGGCAAAAGCTGTTCATCGATTCCGTTCGGAGCCAGAATGGAAAGATTGGTCCGCCCGGAGATCTCCGTTAGCGAAGTTTCAAAGGAGCCGATAGAGCTGCGGTTGGCGAGATGGACGGCGAGTATGACGCCCACACCCAAGCCCACGGCCAGGATGCTGAGCGCTGTGCGCAGCCGGTCCCCAGCCCGTCCCATTCCCCACAGGGGACGAACGATAAAACTCCAGAAAAAAGATAAGGGAAGAGCCATAGAGCATCCCGGCACACGCGGTACGCTTTCATGGTATCACGGGTGTCGCAGTGGCTTGGTTGTCTGGAGATTCCTAGCGAGGCAGGGGCAGGGGAGGGAAGATGGAGAGGTTTTTCCACGACCAAATACGCACTGACACCGGTAAAAGGCAAGGGCGAGCGCCGCAGCGCAGTGGGACAGGTTTAGGGGGCCTCATTGTGGTCCAAAACCGAAGGCAGAAGCGTCGGATTAGCGTTAGCCGCGCTTATCAATAGGCGTGTAGTCTCGGATAGTCTCCCCTGTATAGATTTGGCGTGGCCGACCGATTTTGGTATTGGGCGACTCCGTCATCTCCTTCCAGTGAGCAATCCATCCGGGCAGCCTTCCCAGGGCGAACATCACCGTATACATGTTCAAGGGAATTCCGAGCGCTTTGTAGATGATGCCGCTGTAGAAATCCACATTGGGGTAGAGCTTGCGCTCGATAAAATATTCATCCTTCAAAGCGTGCTCTTCCAGTTTCTTGGCAATTTCCAGCAGCGGGTCGTGAATTCCTATCTTGTGGAGCACTTTGTCGCAGGCCCGTTTGATGATCTTCGCCCTCGGGTCGAAGTTTTTGTAAACCCGATGCCCAAAACCCATGAGCCGGAAGGAAGATTTTTTGTCTTTGGCCATGGCGATATATTTGTCGGTGTCTCCCCCGTTCTCGTGGATCGTCTGCAGCATGTTCATGACTTCCTGGTTCGCTCCGCCGTGCAGGGGGCCCCACAGCGCCAGGATACCCGCAGAAATGGAGGCGAACAGATTCGCCTGACTGCTGCCAACCAACCGCACCGTGGAGGTGCTGCAGTTTTGCTCATGGTCGGCGTGCAGGATCAACAAGAGGTTGAGCACATGGTCCAGATCTTCATCCAGAATGTATTCCTCGGCGGGCACAGCAAACAGCATGTGGAGAAGGTTGGAACAGTAGCTCAAGGAATTGAGGGGGTAGATGAAGGGTTGCCCCATCGATTTCTTATAGGAAAACGCTGCAATCGTAGGCATTTTTGCCAGAAGCCGCCCGATGGTCAAGTCCATCTGCTCTTTGTTTTGAGGCTCGAGCACTTGCGGGTAGTAGCTGGACAGAGAACAGATCATGGAGGAGAGCATTCCCATGGGGTGCGCCGTGCTGGGGTAGCCGTCGAAGAAGCGCTTCATGTCCTCATGGATCATGGAGTGGCGGGTCAGCAGGGTGGAGAATTTTGCCATCTCATCTCGAGTGGGAAGGTTCCCGTAAATCAATAAATAGGCCGTCTCGATAAAATTAGATTTCTCAGCAAGCTGTTCAATGGGAATTCCTCGATACCGCAGAATTCCCTTTTCTCCGTCGAGAAATGTAATCGCGCTGGTACAGGAGCCCGTGTTCATGAAGCCGTGGTCGATGGTGACATAGGAAGTTTCTTTGCGAAGTTGAGAGATGTCGATGGCGCTTTCGTTTTCCGTTCCCGTAATGACAGGCAGTTCAACGGACTTATCGCCAATTTTGAGCGAAGCTGTTGCTGTGGTTGTCGCTTCCATTGAGAGTATCCGATCTCCCCGAGGGGGGGCAATTGAAAGACTATGGGGTATCCTAGGAGCGCGGGAAATTGTTTAGGTTCCTGTGAAAGCTCCCGATTTACCCCAGTTTCCGGTGTGGAATGTCCTCCGGCTCATTCGGATTCGGTATAGTGAAAATCCCCACCCACATCCTAATGCGCCTTGGCAAAAAAGTAAAGATTCTGTGAACACCCAGCAGGTGGGTGCCTGGCTCAGGAATGCGGGTAAAACGAAGGTCTTCCCTCCCTCTTCTGGCTGGGCTGCAAAGGGCTGGAAGACGGGCTTGAGTATGTAATATGCCCGGATGTAAATTACTTGGGAGCGAAAGGTGGAATCGAGGAAACTTTTTTGCTCTTTCCGCACTCAAAGTACGGGAAGGGAAAGGGAAAAGGGGAAAAGCGAAGATGAATAAAAAGCTCATCCGGAAGGCAACCTGCTGGTCAGTCCTCAATTCCTGCCTGCTGTATCTTCTGCCAGCCCTCGCTTTTGCTGCTCCGGCCGATTTGGAGCGTGTCCGGGAGTTGTATCAGCAGACTGAGTATGAGCAGGCGTTGCGCCTGCTTGAGGCAAGCCGGGAGAAAGGGCCGGAGGCATACGAGCTGACCGGCAAGGCGCAGTACATGCTGGAAAATTACAAAAAGGCGACCGATGCGTTTGAAAAGGCGGTTGCCGCCGACCCCACGAACGCCAGCTATGTCAACTGGCTGGGGAAAGCGTTTGGGCGGCGGGCGGAGACGTCGTTTTTCCTGAGAGCCCCATCGTACGCCACTACGGCGCGGAAGCATTTTGAGCGGGCCGTTGCGCTGGACTCGCAGAATCTGGAGGCCCTCAGCGACCTTTTCGAGTATTACCTGCAGGCGCCGGGATTCCTCGGAGGAGGACGGGATAAAGCCTCTGAGCTTTCCGAACGAGTCCGGGAGTTGGACCCTGTAAAATACCATCACATGCAGGCCAGACTCGCCGAAAAGCGGAAAGACTTCGCGGTTGCGGAACAGGAGTTGCGGCAAGCGGCGGAACTGGCTCCTGCCGAGGAGGGCCGCCTGTTGGACCTGGCCAAATTTCTTTCCGGGCAGGGCAGGCACCGGGAGAGCGACGAGATTTTCGAGCATGCAGAGCAGCTCGCCCCCGACAGTCCTAAAATCAAATTCGAAAGGGCAAAAACGTATGTTCGGGCTAACCGCAATTTGGATGTGGCCCGCAAGCTCCTGGAGCAATATTTAATCTCGCCTTTGACGCCGGATGACCCGCCGCGGTCCGAGGCCCAGCAACTGCTCAATAAGGCAAGAAAGGGCTGATTTGCGGTCTCCTGGCGCAAATTTCCAGATTCGGTTGTTACTTCCCCGTGTTTTTTCTCTTATGAAAATCAGGCTTGGCATTGTTCCTGTTCCGGCACTTTGCTACAATGCGCCATCGATTAACCGCCCAAGATGACACTGGCTGGAGTGGCGGAATTGGCAGACGCACCAGACTCAAAATCTGGCGCCCCTTGCGGGCATGGGGGTTCGACTCCCCCCTCCAGCACCATATAATTTATTGTATTTTCAATCAGTTAACTAGATTTGATTGGCCGTGTACCGTAGATGTACCAAATTGTTGAGATTGCCCGCGGTGCTTTTCTCGCCCTGGTAGTTTCACATCAGGTCAAAAATTCTGTTCTGGCGGACTTTAGACCACTTACCGTAATGCTTTCTCACGATGGAAGGAGAAATCCCGAGCACGTCTGCAACCTCCTGTTCCGTAGCTCTCCGGTGCCGGGGGCTTATAGCCCTCTCCCGCCAATGAAACCAGTTCCACAGTCCCAGAAGGCGAACATCATGACCGAAACCGAGGCACCTGTAGTTTTCCCTTCACCAATTCTTCATACAATGCATCATATTCATGAGAGTTCAAGGGCAAATCTACGGTTTTTTTCCGCATCGCCGATAGATACATCGCATTGATCAATTCAATAGCGGAGCGGGCACTTTTGCCGGTGACCAGGGGCTCCCCTCCAAAAGAAATCGCATCGATAAAACTGTTCATGATCACCGCAAATCCATTTACAGGTTTGGCGTTTGACTGCCATTTGTGGGGCCGCTTCACTGCCCCAAGTCGTCGTAGAATCCTTGCAGCAATTTTTTCCTGTACCTGGTCTTGCTTCAACCCATAGGATCTCCACGAAATAGCAGGTTGATCAACAATACCCTTGAGTTCGGTAACCATCTCGGTTAACGGGCCCTCGTACGTTCCCACCAAGATCTCCTCATCTTGATCATAGGTCAGGCTTTCCACCTCCGGCATGACAATAATTCCCTTATCCCCTTGAATCTGTCGGATGCTATAACCTCTTGGATGAGTTATCGTGAATTGAAGAGAGCCCATAGCTCCACTTTCAAAAAGGACGTTGGCACAGACAATATCTTCGATTTCTGCCTCATGGAGATGATTTCCAACCATGGCCGACACTTGGACAGGTTTTCCCATCAACCAACAAATGAGGTCCACATCATGGCTGGTCTGGTTCATCAGAACACCCCCACCAGCATATTGAAAAGTCCTTCGCCATATATCGCGGTGGTAGTAACTCTCCGGACGAAACTCCCCCCACATCCAAAGTACTCGCAATGTCGCCCCAATCGTGCCGGAATCAATCAACCGCTTGACAATCTGAGAAGACCGGTGGGTTCGATATTGATGGCCCACAGCAATTTTCAAATTGTTCTTCTGTGCTACGGCCAGCATGGCATCCGCTTCAGATACTCGAATAGCGAAGGGTTTCTCCATGAACACATGGACCCCGGCTTTTAGGAAATCCAATCCGATCGGATAATGGAGGTGATGAGGAACGGCAATAGATACCGCATCGACGATGCCTGCATCTAGCAAATGGCGATAGCCGGTAA
Source organism: Acidobacteriota bacterium (assembly GCA_022567475.1). Lineage (GTDB taxonomy): Bacteria > Acidobacteriota > Terriglobia > 2-12-FULL-54-10 > 2-12-FULL-54-10 > JADFGZ01. The sequence goes on from JADFGZ010000004.1 coordinate 9,126, forward strand.
ACGCACCAATCCCCAACTCACCGGCGACCTGAACGACCTCAGTTTCATCAACGTCAACGAGGGCCACCAGATCGATTTGTTCATTGGCTTGAGCGGCCTGGATATGGGCTCGGCCGATGCCCTTTATTCCAATCACACCGTAGCGAACTTTTTCCATAGACACCCCTTTGACCTGCCCCCGGTTGTTGGTCCACTTTCCATGTTAGTCCATACGCCGTTTGAGGGATCAATTCCTATTTTTGCCAAAAAGTAACAAATATTTTCTCCTTTTCCCTGAAATCCTGCTCTGCGCAAATGTTTCGGCAACCAAGGATCAGGAATATCTCCTTTTGTTGCAGAGCATTAGCCGATTTTACAGAGAATCGGAAATCGGCCCACAAAGTGCTTTTTACTCATTGGTTCAGTGCGTCGGAACCAAAAAAAGTCCACGACTATTTATTGTAAGTCATGGCGATTATACCAATTCAGTTGCGCCTTCTGCCTTAGGAGTTACGGTTACGGTGGATGCGGATGCTTGGTCACCATTGCAATGATTAACCGGCAATTCATTATCAACGCTCCGTCGGTAGTGTCCGAGATCATCGACGGGGAAGTTGTCATCATGAATTTGAAATCGGGCAATTATCACAGCAGCCTAGGAATAGGCGCGGTTGTGTGGGCGTGGATCGAAGAGCGGAAATCGGTCCGCGAAATCGAGAGGCTCACTTCCCTCCGCTACGATGCCTCTGCAGAGGAAATCACGGTCACGTTAAAGGCGTACTTCGACCGCTTGGTTGACGAGGACCTCGTGCGCGAGGTTGCCGTTGAAGATCCGGATCGCGCAAACGCACAGGACTATAACGCGTATACTCCTCCGACCAAAGAGCGCTATGAGACCCCCGAACTCTGCACTTACACGGATATGCAGGATCTCCTGCTACTCGATCCAATCCACGATGTCGGCGACGCAGGTTGGCCCAAGCCAAGGGACGATAAGTCCGCCGAACCCTCGCGAGCCGCGAAGGAAGGTTGACGGGGGGAGCGCGAACCGGTCGCCGGGACGAAATCCGTGGCACAAGTCGCTTACAACCTGGAACTGCCCGCTGGCGCAAAGGATCTTTCCGTCAGCGTGATCCTGATTGTGCGAAACGGCGAGCCGTTCATCGCCGAGGCGCTCGGTAGCGTCTTCCGCTCGGAGACGAAGCCCGCCGAGGTGCTTGTCATCGACGACGGATCGACAGACCGCACGGTAGAGATCGCCGGCGGATTTCCGCGGACTCGGGTCGTGGCCCATCGCGCGACCGGTACCGCCAACGCTCGCAACCAGGGCATCGAAATGGCGCGGGGCGATCTCATCGCGTTCATCTCTCATGACGACATTTGGGAAGCCGGCAAACTCGATTGCCAGGTTGGATTCATGCGGCTGAACCCGGAGGTCGGGTATACGGTAACGATGGTCCGGCATTTTCTTGACGGGGGCGCGAGAATTCCCGATGGATTTCGTGCCGAGCTGCTGGAAAAGCCGGTTCCAGGCATGATCATGGAGGCGCTTGTCGCGCGGAAGCAGGTCTTCCGGCAGGTCGGCCTCTTCGACTCGAGTTATTCGGTGAGCGAAGATACGGATTGGTTCGCGCGCGCCAGGGATGCTAAGGTGCCCATGGCGGTTCTTCCGCGCGTACTCGTGAGCAAGCGGGTGCACGGGACGAACGCCTCGCTCACAACGCCATCAATCAACGCTCAATTGCTGCGCGCCATGCGTGGGTCGATCCGGCGCAAACGGCAAGGCAAGGAGGCGCCACTTGCCGGATAACGGTGCCCCGCCGCTGATTAGCGTCATCATTCCATGCTACAACACAGAAGCGTATCTCGCCGAGGCGATCGAAAGCGCGATTGCTCAGGATGTCGGCGCGCTGGAGATTATCGTCGTTGACGATGGATCGACGGACGGAAGCTCCCGCGTGGCGCGGCGGTTCGGTCCGCCGGTGCGCTATGTAAGCAAAGCGAACGCCGGTATCAGCTCGGCGCGAAATCGTGGCGTCGAGCTTTCTGCGGGCAGATACCTTACCTTCCTCGATGCGGACGATCTGTGGCCGGAAGGAAGCCTCCGCCTGCGGATGGAATACATGCGGTCGCATCCGAACACCGTATGCGTATTTGGCGCTCTAGAGGAGTTTGTCAGTCCCGACCTGGATCAAGACGAAAAATCCCGCCTCGGTAGGACGCATGCCGCCATGCCCGCACGCTTCGCGGGGTCTATGCTGATCGAGCGCACTGCATTCCTTCGCGTCGGCCTCTTCCATGAGGGGCTCAAGGTGGGTGAGATGCTCGATTGGGTCGCGCGAGCAGAGCAAGCCGGTGTTGTAATGTGCCTGCTCGAGGCCATCGTGCTACGCCGGCGCATCCATGGCAACAATACCGTCACGCGGGAGAAGGCGCGGCGAAACGACTATCTTCGCGCGCTGAAAATGTCGCTCGTTCGCAGGCGCGCCGCGGCCGCAGCGGACACCTCGAACGCCCCGTGCGGCGCGGGCAACATGACGGAGGGGTGAACTTGATTGGCCGGATTGCAAACCAGGACTTCTCGCTCTTCGGCTTGTGGCCGTCGCACGAGCAAGACATCATGCTGCGGGCGGCTATTCTGAACGGCGAGCCTGCCCTCGCCGCCTTTCACGAATGGCTCGGCCTCATCGATCTTGATCAGGATTTCGATCCCGCGACGTTTCGTCTCCTGCCGCTTCTTTACGGCAATCTCCGAAAGCTGGGTGTCACGCACCCGATCATGGGCCGGCTCAAGGGCGTCTATCGGCTTACGTGGTATAAGAACCACAAACTGTTCGACAGCATGCGACCAGTATTGGCGGCGCTGGTCCATGCCGGCATTCGCACGATGCTGCTCAAAGGCGCGCCGCTTGTCCTCAAGCACTACTCCAATCATGCCCTGCGGCCGATGACCGACATTGACGTGCTCGTGCCCGCCGCTTACGCGCCCCGGGCCATCGACGTGCTGAAGAGTCTCGGCTGGCGGCCTTTTGACGATCCCTCGCCGGACGCCTTTAAGTATCGCCATGCCCTGATGCTCTCGAGCGCGGACAATCGCGAGATCGACATCCATTGGCATTGTCCCATCGAGTTTGCCGGATCCGGAAATGACGATTTCCTTTGGTCTTCCGCCCGCCCGCTCGATTTCAACGGGGTCGCGACACTCGCGCCGGACCCGACGCGCCACCTTATCGTGACGATCCTTCACGGATTGCGTTGGAACTCGGAGCCGCCTATTCGCTGGATTCCTGATGCAATGATTCTCCTGCGGACCTCAGGCGGCGATATCGCCTGGGATGAGTTCGTCGGTTTCGCGAGGGATCAGCAGTTGACCTGCCGCTTGCATCTAGGCCTCTCGTACCTTCAGAATCGCTTCGATGTTCCCATTCCGGAGGGTGTCCTCGCGGAACTGCAAAGGGTCCGCACGTCCGTGATAGAAAGGATCGAAAACACGGTCGTCCTTCGGGATATTCGACCGCTCTATTTGCGACCAGCCGGCAATCTGTGGATCATTTTTTCGAATTATTGCCGGTACGCGCGGGGGGCAGGACCGGTGGAGTTCCTGGTCGGCTTTTCGCACTATCTCCGGTTCCGCATGCAACTGCGCGGGCGCCTGGAGATACCCCGCGTAATCGCGCGTGGTCTCTGGAAGCGGCTTCTGGCTTTCATTGGCATATGGCAAGCGGGCCAAACGGGAAGACGGACTGAAGAAGACAGGACAAATTCTTCGAAGCAAACGGGGATTCGACGGCTGTTTGGGCGGCCCATTTTCTTAACAAGGTCAAGGTAGCCATCGCATGACCTACCATCGGCGAACATTCATGGCTAGGATCGAGGCGGCAATACGCCGACGGGTCGGCCTAACAGATGCCGCCGCGTGGCGGATGTTCGGGGGATATTATCGCCCGCATGCCCGCTCCCTGTTTTTCTATGCCCTCGTTTCATCCGGCCAATCGCTGACAATCCTGCCGGTTCTGTTTCTCATTCGATATGCCTTCGATGTTGCAATCCCGCAGGGCGATGTCCGCCTCCTGGTCTATTTCGGCGTGGGCATCGTGATGATCCGGGTGCTCAATGGCGTCATCGTGCTCGCGAGGCGCTCCTACATCGTGCGGATCATCAATGGGGCCATCAGGGATCTGCGGCACGACCTGATTTCACGGCTCTACGTCCTGTCGCGAGACTTTCACGCGCGGTCCGATCCGGCGCGGGTCCACACGTGGATCGTGCAGGAGACCGGACGCGCCGACAACCTGAGCAATAAGCTGTTCTCGGCAATGTTGCCTGCGGCGCTTTTGAGCCTGGTGCTTTTCATCTACCTGTGCGTTTTAAGCTGGACCATGGTTCTCCTGATGATTGTGGTCGCACCGGCGGTCTGGATCACGATGGGGATCACCGGCAGCCATGTGCAGCGGCACGTGAAGGTGTTTCAGCACTCCTTCGAGACGTTCAGCAGGGGCGTTTTTTTCGTCCTGCGTCATATTGATCTCACGTTCATTCAGGCTTTCGAACACGAAGAAACGCGCCGGCAAGCACAGCATCTGGAAGATCTCAGCAGGACTGGCAAAAATATGTCTTTAAGTTTTGCCGTGCATAACGAGGTGCAGCGGAACATCGTAGGGCTGGCCGGCATCCTGGTTCTGGTCTTCGGCGGCGCCCAGGTGGCGATCGGGCAGATATCGATCGGCGAGTTTCTGACCTTTTATTTGGCGGCCTCCCTGCTCAACGGATCGGTCAATACAGTGATTGGAAGCATTCCGGATGTCGTCGCCGGCAACGAATCCCTGTCGAAGTTGCGCAGACTGATGGAAGACGGTCCGGTTCAACCTTATTCCGGCTCCAAGCAAATCGCTTTCACCGGCCGCATCATGTTGAGCAAGGTTTCCTTTGATTACGGCGGCGATGATCCCGTGCTCGTAAAAATCGACCTGGAGATCCCTCCAGGTGCGCGGATTGCCATCGTAGGATCGAATGGAGTCGGGAAGAGCACGATCTTCAATCTCATCCTCGGCTTCTACCGGCCGACATCCGGTCAGGTCCTCGCCGACAATGTTTCCTACGACGGAATCGATATGCGTTTGCTCCGGCGCGAGATCGGAGTCGTCAGGCAGCGCGCGACATTTTTTGCCGGGACCGTGCTCGAAAACATCACCTACGGCTGGCCCGATGCATGCCTTGACGAGGTCGTGACGGCATCCAGGCTCGCGGGAGCTCATGATTTCATAACCGCGCTAGAGGACGGATACAACACGCAGATTGGGGAGAGTGGAATTCTGCTTTCGGGAGGCGAGTGTCAGCGGATCGCGATTGCTCGGGCGCTTCTCGGCAAGCCGAAACTCCTCATACTGGATGAGCCGACGAACCACCTCGACGCCGATTCGGTCGAGGCACTGATGCAGACGTTGCTCATGCTCGATTACCGTCCGGGAATCGTTTTGATCAGCCACGACATGCGCGTCGTAGGCTTTGCGGAGCAGATCTTCCGACTGGAGGAGGGCGTCCTCGTGCGCGTTACGAGGGCGAAGGCCGAGGACCTAGTTGCCGCCGTCGGCGCCTAAGTGGCAACAACCGATTTTGGAGTTACTCGATGGATTTTCCCAAAAGGTCTGAAATCGAACAGGAAGCCTTCTTCGACCATGTCTATGAAAAGACGTTGGAGGCCCAATGTGCCCGCGGCGCCATTGAACATTTCTTCGACGTCGCGGGAACGAAGGTTCGACTCCGCTTCGCGGGCGATCGCCTCGTGCGGGAGCTTGTGCCCGCTCTCGAACACCTGAGGGCCGCCCCGAGCGCGCAGGCGGACGTCACATTCAACATATGGGACAGCGAGACGACCGGCGTCGAGATGCCGCCGCCGCCTTGCGACCGCACGCATTTTACGGATCGAGGCGACTTCTGGGGATTTAAAAGCGAACGTTTTCGGACAGCGTTCCATTGGTTCGATTACTCGGTCAATTTGATGGACCGCCATTCGAAGACGGCGGTCTACTGGGTTCAGACCGGCAATACTCTGCCTTATTGGACAAAGGCGTCACCCCTGCGGACCCTATTCCACTGGTGGATGGAAATGAACGGTCGCCAATTGCTGCACGCGGCCGCGGTTGGCAACCGGAATGGAGCTGTACTCATTACCGGACCGGGTGGGATCGGGAAATCGACGACGGCGCTCGCAGCCCTCACTCACGGGATGAATTACGTCGCCGACGATTATCTAATTGTCGGCCTCGATCCCGAACCTAAAGCCTACAGCCTTTACAGCACCGCGAAGCTCAACTCCGATCAGGTGGGCACGTTTCCACAGTTGGCTCCGCTGATCTCCAATGGCGACTTCCACGGCGAGGAGAAGGCCATGATGTGTCTTTTTCCGCATTTCACGCCGCAGATTTCACCTGCCCTGCCGCTCCGCGCGATCCTTACGCCGCGCATTACCGGAGGAAGCGAGACCACGTTAGCGCCCGCCGACCGGGAAACACTTTACCGCGCGGCCTCTTTCACCACCATGTCGCAGCTGCCGAGTGTCGGCCGCCACACGCTCGACTTCATTGGTAGGCTCACGGAATGCCTGCCGGGGTTCGATCTCGCACTGGGCTCCGATCTTGCGGGAGTCGTACGGGAGATAGACCGCTTGCTTGCGCTGCTGGAGGCAGACGTAGGCGCGTCCTTTATTAGCTCTGCGAGCCGTACCTCAGCGGCCGGTGCAGCTCCGCTCGTGAGCGTGATCGTTCCCGTCTACAACGGGGCCGCGTTTCTACGGGACGCGATCGAGAGCATTCTCGGTCAAGGCTATCCGTCAATTGAGATCATAGTGGTGGACGATGGATCAACGGACGACATTGACGGCGCGGTTGCATCGCTCTCTGCAAATATACGCTTCTTCCAACAGAACAACTCCGGCGTTGCCGCCGCCCGAAACCGGGGAATCCGAGACGCATTAGGAGAATTCATCGCTTTTCTCGACGTGGACGACCTCTGGCCGGAGAACAACCTGAAAGTGTTGGTTGACGTCTTGCGCGAACAGACCCACATCGACGTCGTTCACGGCCACGGGCAGCTCATGGAGCTTGATGCCACGACTGGTGAATACGAGTATGTCGGCAATCCCCGCGAGTCTTTTCCGTTCTCTATCGGAGCCGCGCTGTTCCGGCGCAGTGTCTTTGAAACCGTGGGCCTATTCGACACGAAACTACGGTTCGGGGAGGACACTGACTGGTTCACTCGTGCCCAAGAAATCGGAGTCGTCCTTAAAAGGCTCTCGCAAGTGACCTTATTGGTCCGCCGCCATGAGCAGAACATGACGCGTGGTAAGTCTCTGATCGAGCTCAACACACTACAGGTCTTTAAAAAGGCGCTCGACCGCAAACGGCAACGGGATGGCAGGAGTTTGGTGCGGTCTTAGCGGCAGCTTAATTTCGGTGAGTCGGATGAGTCGGATGAGTCGGATGATACGGATGATGCGACGAATGATCACGTGGGCGGCCTCTTTTCTTCGGAGCCCCCTTACCAGAGCAGCAGCACCCCCCGCCCGTCTACGCACGTTGCTCGTCACGGGCGCAGCCGGCCATGTCGCAAGTTGCCTGCGTCCGGGGCTGCGCGAGATGTTCCCGCGCCTGCGGCTCGTCGATATTCGCCCGGTCGCGAATCTCGCGCCGGTGGAAGAGTTCATGCGCGCCGACCTGTCCGCACCCGGGGTTGCGGAGCGAGCTGTGGCGGGAGTCGATGCCATCGTTCATCTTGCAGCTGTAGCGAAGGAGGCGCCCTTCGAGATGCTCCACGACGCCAACATCATAGCCACCTATAATCTGTTCGAGGCCGCTCGCCGGCAAGGTGTCCGACGAATCGTTTTTACGAGCACGATGCATGTCATGGGGTTCTACCGGCGTGATGAGCCGTTCGACGAGCAGAGCCCACTCAGACCGGACAGCCGCTATGCAGTCAGCAAGGCATTTGGTGAAGCGCTCGCGCGCCTCTACGCTGACAAGCACGGCCTCCGTGTAGTGTGTCTTCGGATTGGTCACCTGATGCCCACGGAGGACGAAGCGGAGCCTGGCAATTGGGCCAGTCCCGAAGATCTGCTGTCACTGGTGCGCATCGGTCTCGAACATCCCGACCTTCGCTTCGAGGTTTTTCATGTGATAGCGAACTACGAGGGCGCACCCGTCCGCATGTCGAGCGCGACCCGTTATGGATTCGTGCCGCGCAGGGCGACCGAGACCTTCGCAAGGACTCTTGCCAGAGCCCGCTCGGCTTGGCCATCGGATTCGGTTGCCCAAATGAGTCAAGGCGCAACCTTCGCCTCCGCGGAATATTCCGGTGCTCCGCACGAATCGCCGGTGGATCTGAAAACGAACTCTTGATGTGGCGTGAGGCTTTCTTGCATTTTGGCGTTTTCACGACTCGGATTGTACGGTTCCGGGCTGGTGAAGTAGAGTCGGGCGCTGCGGGAGCGCTATCGGCCAAGAAATTGTCCGCCGGAAACTCATCCAGACGATGAGCGGGGGAGCCGACTTCGGTCGGCTTTCCACGAATCAACAGCTTCTCACCGGATCGATAGATCTCCGGAATGCTTGAAAAAACTCATGCTCCCTCCGGCAATCAATGCATCAGTTTTTGCGGCCTGTTCGAACTCCTCCGTGGGCCGATAGCACAGCCCCAATGGCGATAGTTTGCTATTCGGAGATAGTGATCACCCTCCCTGAAACGCAGAGGAGACAATTCCCAGATTACTCCTCAAAAGTCGCCTGCTGTTCAGTAATGGTTCTCTGGCCTCAGGGGCCGACTACCGGACGTACAGGCCGCCCCTATCCATATATTGCTGTCGCTGGTGTTCGCTCTTCTTTTTGATTCCGTGAAGTTCATCGGCGCAAGAGATCGGAGTAGGTGCGAACCTTCTCGGCTGAGAAGTTCGCGAGCAATTCGTCGAGATCCTGCACGATCGACGCGCTATAGTAGCCGGGCACCGACACGGACCGCGCGAACCGGCCGAAGATCGACCGGATAATCACGCTTCGATCGGTATGCGGGAAGCGGTTCAGGTTTTCCATATACCGCCCGAAGTTGCCGTTGCGGAACAGATAATTCTCCACGTTCGATACGTAGAATGCCGACAGGCGCTCATCGTGCTCCGTCATCCAGCGCCCAATCGCAGCCAAGGCGTGCGTCCCGCCGAAATCGCCCACAACCGGAATTACGCCGTCGCGTCGCTGCAGGGAGCGGACAAACTGGAAGTCGTCTTCTGACGCGAGGTAGCTCAACTGGCGACCCTCCTGGTCGGTCTCGGTCAGCAGTTCGCGATAGGTTGGGTTGTAGCTTTGCGGTGGCCTCCCGAAAGACTGAAACCGCAGCGACAGTCCCGAGTCGACAAAAGCCGCATGGAACTGTTCGATGGTGGCATGCTCCTCGACCGATATCGGGATGCCGAATCGCTGGATGGCGTCATGGAGCCGCCGGTCGAGCGCGAGCGTGGCCGACGGCCTTGTGCTATCAATGTAGGCGACGATCCGGTCGATGCCGGCATCGCGCCAGCTCTCGACACCGTCGGGAACGGGCCTGCCGGTCAGCAGGCTCAAGTATTCCATGCGGTTTCGCGCCGTCGCGAACAGAGCCTTGAACAGCAGGTGCAGCAGCAAGTTGTCGCGCCGGGTGTCGACGATGAACGCGACTGTGGGGCGGATGTGGGCGATGTAGGAAAAGTTCTGATCGGGGCCCACCCCGATGTAGACCCCGCCTGTGATACCCCGCTGCTCGAGATGCGGCATGACGTGCAGGTACGATTTTTCGTTTGATATGAGATTGTCGGTGTCGAAATATCCGCTCGGCTCGGAGAGTTTCTCGACGAGCTGCACGAACGGCAACGGCGCCGGAGTCGGCTGGATTTGGAGCCGAACGGCCGACACTGCCGCTGCGGCGACGACACAAATGGTGAAGGCGACGAGGCGCGTCCGGCGGTGGATTCGGGAGATCATCTCAACGTCATGGCGATCAGCCCCATTATAGGTGATTATGGGTGGTTCCGCCTGACGACGAGCTATGCCGGTTCCTGAATCAACTCAAGGCCACGCACCGCCAGCCACGCACCGTCAAGTGATGAGGGGCGGGCGCCGATCCATGCCGCCAGTTTCCGAGATGGCGACCACACTAAGACGACGCGGGAGTTGGCAGCCAGACCGGAAAAAACTGCGGGTTAGGTGACCGTATTCGTTGGCGTCATAGGAAGGGAACCAGTTCGGCGAGGTCCGCGACCCTGTTTCTCAGGTAGAACGGATGTGAAGTTATGATATCCTAAGCCGGAAATTTCTTAGTTAGAGACCAGAGGAGGAATCCACGATGAAACGCTATGTTTCCGTTGCGGCGTTCGCGCTGCTCGCCGTCGTATCGCTTGTCGCTCAGGCACCAGAGGGGTGGAGGTTGCGCGTTGATCGCAGCACGAGCGCGTCGGACCCCGACGCTGCGGGCGACATCAAGTTCGTCACGATGGGCACGGGCTTCCATGCGACCAACCCCCAGGCGGCCGTCTACTGGAACCCGGCCAATACGGCCACCGGGAATTACTCGCTCAAAGGAACATTCACTCTGGTGAAGCCGAGCGACCATACAAACTACTACGGCCTCGTGTTCGGTGGGAGCGATCTCGAAGGTTCGGGGCAGAGCTACCTCTATTTCATGGTGGCGCAGAATGGGACCTGGCTCATCAAACGCCGAGACGGTGATGCCTCAGCGCCAACCGTGACGGAGAAAACGGCCAGCGACACCGTGAAGACGCCCGACGCGAGTGGCAAGTCTACCAACGCGCTCGAAGTGCGCGTCATGGACGACAAGATCGATTACGTCGTCAACGGCACGGTCGTACACACGACGCCAAAGACCGGGCTGACGGCGAAGACCGACGGCATCTATGGCATCCGGATTAATCACCACCTGGAGGTTCATGTGGATGGGTTCGCGCTCTCGGAGCAGTAGCCCGCTCGCCACGCGATTGCACCGCGACTCAAGGGCTTGCGGCCGTGGCCCGTTAACGACCTGGAGGATCACCGCCAAGAGCCGGTATTCCCACCACCAACGGCGGTGGCGCAACCACCGTTGAACTCGTCTAGCAAATAATCGGGGATCGCCGCCGAAGCAGGTCTCTAAAACTTGCAGGATTTACCTCAGATTTGGCAGAGCGCTCCTCCCTTGTCGCCTACTGTTTCAGGAATGGGCAGAGCGCCGGATCGCCGGACTACATCACCGAACCAGCGAATAAGCCTTCTTACCCCCAACAAATGTCAGCACCACGTTCAGCTCCGAAATTTCCGGCTCCGGCACTGTCATGTAATCGCCGTCCAGGATGACGAGATCGGCTAGTTTCCCCGGTTCCAGGCTGCCCAGCCTGTCTTGTTCTCCGACAAAGGCTGCCGCCCAAATCGTCTTCATTCGCAGGGCATCCTCGCGGGATATTTTCTGATTCCGGCCCCATACCCTGGTGGAACCGTCGACACAGCGGCAAACCGCTTTTCCGATGGTCCACAGCGGCTTTCCGGCGATTGCATCTCCTGTGTCGGCTTCCAGGGTCGGATAGATCCCCGCGTCGAGATACGTTTTGATCGGCAGCATTCTGTTCATAGATTCGGTGCCAAAGACCCTTTGGTGCGCCTCCGAGCCGCGCACCTGGTCGCCGAAGATGTCCTTCAGGAGATTGCTGGGAGTGATTCCCAGGCGCGCCATGCGGGCAATGTCGCTGGGATCGACTTCCACCATGTGGTCTAAGGTGTAGCGTTGGTTGCTACTTTTCGTGACCGGAGTCCGCTGCGCTTCCTCAATGAGGTCCAGCATATGGCGAACTGCGATGTCGCCGAGAACGTGGCTGTTCGGAGCGCTCCAGCCGTAGCGGAACGTTTCCAGCAGCCGCTCGCGCAGTTGGTTCCAGCGGTTCATGATCGCCGCGTATTCCGTCGCTTCTTCCGGAGTGCCGGCAATGTTCCCTTCGATGCGGGTGGACCAGTGCCCGAAGGCGTCGGCGCGGCCCGGCAAGGCAGTGCCGCCGCCGGCTCCGGAAATTCGCAACCAGTCGTCTCCGATGTCGCTCACGTTGCCCGTGTGGGGGATATCCAGAGGGCCGGGGAAGCCGACGCGCCAGCGCAAGGTCAGATCGCCCGCCAGCCAGATTTCCCGAATGGCGTTAAACTCTCCGGGAGTGATCCGTGTGATGATCGTTGTCAGGCCCCAACCGTTCACCATCTTCATCCCCTGCTTGTGCCAGGGGAGGATCTGCTCCTCGGGAAGGTTCCACATCAAGTAATCCCCCAGAAGCTGGTTGGCCCTTCCTTGGGGGATGACGCCCCCTTGGGCGGGCAGGCCAGCGGTGTCGGACGGGATGCCAGCCAAATCCAGCGCTTTTGTGTTGGCGGCCATTGGACCGCTATTGGTCATTCCGACGAAAACCACCGGGTTCTGGGGAGAAGCGGCGTCCAGTTGCTGCATGGTCATCTGGGGGAGGATGCGATCGCGGATATACACCGAAATACGGACGAGTTCGCCGGGACGGTGTGCTTCTACGGCTCTGCTTACGTCCCGCAGAGCCATTTCTACGTCGTCCCAATAAAGTCCCAACCACTGAATCTCTCCCTCCCACTGGATTCCTTTCTCTTTCAGCAACATATGCGCAATGGCGTACCCCCCGAAGTGATAGTGGGTATCGATCATCCCGGGGATGGCGGTTTTTCCCTGCAGATCCACCTTCTCGGTGTCCGGCCCAGCCATCTTCAGAAGTCTGTCGCTGTTGCCCACTGCCAGGATACGCTCTCCGCGTATCGCGAGGGCCTCTGCTATGGAAAACTGATCGTCAACTGTCAGTATATTTCCGTTATATAGGATGGTCTCGGGGTAGGCGAGGACCTCTGGCGGTATGTCCTGAGACTTGGCAGGCCCGGCAAAAGTAAGCAAAAATAAGGCAGAAACCGTAGCTAAGAGCGGGCTTAGTGTGCGTAATTTTCCTGGTATGCTTTTCATAGGGCCTCCATTCCTTAACTTGAAATTCCTAAGGGGACTTCCTACCGTTTACCTTCCCCATTTCCAATGTCCTCCAGTAACACGCTGAAAATCTGGTACGAGCTGAGACGGGCGCCTGGGCCCGCTCTGCCGCAACGACGGCAGAAAGCTTGCATTCTCGAAGGCCTACGGCTCACCTGGCAGGGGGGGAGTCGTAGCGGGCGGCTTTCGATGCCGCGTCCCTTGCTCGTAGGCATAGCCGAGCCGGAACAGCGTCCCTTCGGCGAATGGTCTGGCCATAAACTCAATCCCGACGGGCAGGCCGTCTGTGGTAAACCCCGCCGGCACCGTCATGGCTGGGAATCCGAGGACGGGGCTCAGACGCCGGTTGTTGCCCACATTAGATACACCCTGCGGATCCGGGTTGGTTAGGACGTCTGGGGCGATCACGGCTGGCTGGTGATCATATGTCGCATACACCATCGCGTCCAGTTGATTGTCCGCCATCAATTTCAGCACTATTTGCCTAGTCTCCTCTTTGACCAGAAGCACTTGCAGGTACCCCAGTTCATCCGTTGATCTTCCCACGTTGTTCATGAGCTGACTGGCCCGTCGCGGCACAACCTTCCCCGTCAGGAGGATTTCCTGCAGCGTTTTTACGGGAGCAGTGGGGTGATTTGCCAGGTAACTGTTAATGGCTTGCTCGGTCTCGAAGACATTGTCCTGATGCACCTTGCGTATGCGATCTTTCAGTTCGGGGATCGTTACGGGATCGACTAGGTCCGCTCCCAGCGCCTTCAGGTCCACGATCGCCCTATCCATGACCTCCTTAACCTTTTTGTAGTCGTCGGAATCGGGATCGGTATTGGAATCCATGGGCTCCCGGATGACTCCGATGCGTGCGCCCTTTAGTCCGTCCTTGCGGAGGAACGTCGTGTACGAGGCGGGCACCTGTCCGATCGCGTAAATAGTCACCGGATCGTTGGGGTCATAGCCGGCGATCACATCGAGTAAGATGGCCGCGTCCTTTACCGTGCGCGTAATCGGCCCCAAGGTGTCCGTGGTCGGCCTCGCGGGCATCATCCCAAACCGGCTCACCAAGGGGACCGTCGGCCGCAAACCAACCAGGCTGGCGACGGCTGCAGGCCCCCGGATTGACCCGCCCGTATCCTCGCCGATGCCGATTGTCGCAAAGTTTGCCGCAATGCCAGAACCCGTTCCTGCCGAGGAACTGCTGGGGTTACGCGCTGGATCATAGGCGTTCCGGACAACCCCGAAAGCAGAGCCGATGAAACTGGCAGCGAATTCGCCCATGGTCGTTTTCCCGAGAATGACAGCTCCCGCCTTCTTGAGCTTGGTCACGATGGTGGCATCTCTCTGCGGAACGAAATCCTGGAACACCGCCGACCCGTAGGTGGTCGGCATGTCGCTCGTCTCGACCTGGTCCTTCACGAGGACGGGGATGCAATGGAGGAGCCCCGCCGGTCCTGAGGAACGGAATGCCGCATCCAGCCGCTCCGCTTCCTGCAACGCACGCGGGTTGAGATTTTGCACGGCGTTCAGGCTGGGCCCGGCCTGGTCGTAGGCCTCGATGCGTTTCAGATACAGCTCCACCAGTCTGCGGCACGTGATTTGACCGGAGTGGAAAGCTGCTTGGATGTCATCTATCGTTGCTTCCAGAAGGCTGAAAGCCGCTGGGCTTGCTGAGGCGCCCGGCGATTGAACAGCCGCGCTGCCGACGGTGGCAGCCAGGAACAGGGTCACTGCGACTTTCGCTATCAGGCGGCGGTCAAGCATGGGAGGTTCCTCCTTATCTCTTACACTGATCGGACAGTTCCATTTTCATCTTTCGTCTCCAGATTCTACACCGGTCGTCCTGTTGCCGCATACTCAGAAAGCCAGGGGCTGTTTTGCGCTCTCCCATATCTCTTATTTCTCGCACCGCGCCTCAGTCGCCGTTCCGAGTTGCCCCGGCAGGAAATTTCATTCGCTCACCGCTTTTCTACGATGAGGACAATGCGGCCATTACTGTATTCCGCCAACCACACCGCGCCTGCCGGATCCACCGCCATTTTCCGCACATGAGAATCCAGCCCGGGAAGAGGATATTCGGTGAATTAGCCGGTAGCCGGATCAAAGCGGCCTACCTGATTGGCGGTAAACTCACTGAACCAGACTCTGCCCCGAGGATCGACAACGATATCGTACGGGCCGGTGTCGGGTGTCGGGATAGTCCACTCGGTGATTTTTCCCGTGTCGTGGGATCATCGCGCAATTTTGCCGACATTGTATTCCGTGAACCATACATGATCCTCCCGGTCCAGGTTGAGACGTCGCGGACCGGAATGAGGAGTCGGGGTGGCAGCACCGACGCCTTCGTGACGAAGCTGAACGCCACCGGCTCCGCCCCCTGGTCTATTCCACCTACCTCGGCGGCAGTGGCGTGGACAGAGGCAACGGCATCGAAGTGGACGCCGCTGGTAATGCTTACGTAACGGGCTTGGCTAGTTCGACTGTCTTTCCCGGCACGATAGGGAGTCCCATCCAGCCCGCTAATGGCGGCAGCTTCGACGCGTTCGTGACGAAGTTCAATGCCACCGGCTCCGCCCTTGACACTTACACGAGGAGAGAGGGGAAAGCAATTGGTTCAGGCAGGCCCTAGAGGTGACGGCCGTTAATTGTCCTAGAGGTCAGCCGACAGGTGAGAAGGGGGACTTGGACTCTCGGGGCACACAATCAAATTCAAGTGATTGTGAAGGTGTGCTCAAGTCGGCGTGGTGTGAATGGAGCTTGGTCGCATAGATGTCGGATTTCGGGGTCAATAGAGCCAATCACCCCTGGCTCGGTCAGGTCACTCACACTGCTAAGAAAGGCTCTGCCACCAAAAGCAGGCGGTAGGGCCATCGCCGCTTGATCATGCAATTGCGCAATCCAGCACGGCTCGCAGTTTGCAATAATTCTTCCTTGCGGAACGCCTGTTCAAACGAGACGAGACCGTCAATGCGGCTCATGGCACAGGTTGTAAAGAAAGGATTGAACAAGCGGAAGAAATAGTAGGGAACAGGGTGTCTTTCCAAGTCACTGACGATTATGGCTCGGCGTGCCCACCGGCTCATCATCCGCAAAAGTTCGACGGCTTGATCCTCAGAAAGGTGATGCAAAAAATGAGAACAAGTAACAAAATCAAAGGATCGATCTGGCACAGGCGCGTGAAATGCGTCGGCGGAGAAAGGGTGCAACTTGGGATATGCCGCGAGTTCATCCCGAAACAGTGCGAGATATCTGTGCCAGTACTCCAACGCAAAGACTTCCGCTTCGAGCCCCTGCTGTTGTGCCCATTTCAGGATAGCAAATGGCAGGTCGCAGGAACCGCTGGCAATATCTAGGACGCTGAACCGGGTAAGTTTATGGCAGCTAACTTGCCCCTCCAAAACTTCCAGCAAAAGTTTTTGACTTCCAAAGATCCTGTTGATGCGACGGATGTCTAACAAATTCCGTCGCACCTCCTCATCGGGCATATTCCCGGCATCGATCAGTTCCGGGCGCAAAACTCGCGAAGAGAAATCAGGCACTTTGAGGTGTAGGATCGAAGCCAGTCGCATCTCTGCTGCTCCTTACCACTCTAGCAAGGCTACCTCAGCCGCAAAGCCAGGGCCCAGGGCTAACAGAATCCCCCGATCGCCCACGCGAGCGGAACCCGTTTCCAGGACATCGTGGAGCACAAATAGAACTGTGGGAGACGACATATTCCCGTAGTTCCGCAGGATTCGACGGGAAACGGCCAGATCGGCTTCGCTGAGTCTAAGCGCATCCTGAACGCGGTCAATCACCTTTCGACCGCCCGGATGGATCAACCAGTAACGGATATCTTTACGGCTGAGCCCTTGGGGGCATAGCAACTCGTCGAGCACACGGTCAATGAGGGGAGGAGCTAGGTCAGGGATAGTAGGGGAGAGGATGATGCGGAGGCGTCCGTCTCGTTGTTCAAAACCTACAGAATTCTGGCAGCTTGTGTCCAGCCATGAAGCGAAGCGGACGATGCGTGGGCCGGTATCCCCCCGACAAGTCAACAAGCAGGCAGCAGCACCGTCAGAGCAGATGGCATTGCCTACCAACGTCTCCAGTGTATCGTCAATGTAATATGCAGCGGAGCAAATCTCTACCGCCACCACCAGCACTCTGTGATCCGGATAGGCCAGGGCATGGTCATATGCGCGCTGCAGCGTCGGAAGGGCTCCGGCACATCCCAGACCCAATAAAGCCCCTCGTTGCACGCTTCGCGGTAGCTGCATTTCCTTAACCAGGATCGTGGCGAGGTCCGGGCAGAGATAACCTGTGCAGGAGCAAACAAGGATGCAATCGATCTCTTCAACGCCCAAGCCCGCCTTTGCTAGGCAGCGCTGCGCCGCCTGCCGGGCAATGAGCACCGCGCCTTCTTTATAACGGCGGTGCAATTCGTCCGGGCTCTCGTTTGCCGTCCCATTGATGGGATCCATGTAAAGGTAACGATAGTCAATGTCGCAGTTGAAAAAGATCTCGCGCGCAATCGGACGGGTATAGCCTGTTATCCGCAACACCTCTTGCTGAGTAAAGCGCTGCGGTGGAACGGCCGTCGCCACCGATACGATGCGCGGCTCTGGTTTCTTCATCTCCAGACCTTGTCTTTGCAGCCCAAAGGGTCAGCGCCTTCAGTCACCATTTGAGTAAATTGTCCGGAATATCCGATGTTATGCTTTTCCGTCTCACAGAATCGTACGCCCTCCGCCCTGTCACTCCAATCTCAGATCGTGTTCAGTCGGCCTGCCGACTTTGAGACTCAACCATTGTTCCCTGTGGGCACATGGAGGCGTGGGTATGTTGATCTCTTAAACTCGATTCATCTGCGAAGGATCACAACAAATGAAACGGTTGCTGGACCATAGGATGTCATGCAAACTGGTTCCCATCCATCCTGCGCTAACCGATTCAGTTCTTTCTGTAGGTTGTCCAGTGCGAATTGAATTATTCTGTATTCTGGTTTCTTCTTTGCCATAGCGATTCTATTTTGTGGCGCGGGGCTCCAGGGCCTGCCTGACCGCCCCCGATGGAATAAGTGCCCGGTGTGAAGCATCACACTAGAGATGGCCTTCCCGTCTTGCTTCTATTCTGTCGGCACCCGCTGCTTCAGCTCTTCAAAACCAGATCAGCACGACGTGGATTTGCAGTGCTGCCGAATCCGGCGCACCTTTCTGCTGGAAAGCCCGTTTTCTCTGGGTTCCGTCATTGCTCTGTCCAAGGAGTCAACTCCAAACGTTCTTCGCATTCCACGTGTTCCCAAACCTCCCAATCCGATCTCAACTGGAAGACTTTCTGTCCCGACCAGGGTTTCGTATACGCCTTCGGGTCGTCGATCGTGACGTCAATCACCAAGGTGTTCTGGTCCACACGCCGGAAGTGCTCCACAACGTGCAGAGCGTCGGTATTCGGATGGCCTACATTATCGAGCCAGGTTTTGTCGTTTCGGCCGATCGTGTCCACGACCAGCGTGTCTCCATCGTAGTGACCAATCGAGTGCCCCATCCAGGTAGGGAACAAATCCTCGGGCCCGGGGTGTTTTCGCCCGTCCATGTGGATTTGGCGCACCCAGTGGTCTTGCTCGAAGAGTATGAGCACCCGGCCGGGATTTTGAACGATCTCGAAAGGCCGGCGTGACAGAAATATACGTGGAACACCGTACGGAAAACAGCTCTCGATTGGGTCCAGTTCCCGTCCTGACAAAGCCTTGAATTTCTCCTCTGCCCAAGGCTGCATCGGAGGCTCTACTTTCATGTCAAACGTATCGCTCAGCTCGCGCACCACCCACACTCCAGACAGGTCCGGCGTGGGTGTCGCGCTCTGTGCCTTTGCCGCTCCCGGCTGCTGAGCAGTCTGAGCAAGCAGCAGGGGAGAGAAGGCGAGCGCGATTCCCCCAAGGGCGACAAAACTAATCCAGCGGTCTTTCATTGGAAACTCCTCCTGACTCCGATTCCGGACTTCGACTCAGAGGTTTCCTTAAGCTGTTCACCCAAAGGCTCCGAGAACAGTCCGTCGGACCTCTCGTTGCTGAAATCCTTGCTGAAACCGGCTCATCGGCGGGCGCGATCACACGCTCCTGATCGCTTCTCACCGAAGCCGTCTGGCGGGGATTTCCGTTCCGTTCGCCAACACGGCCTTAAAAAGACGCATCTCATTGGAGCCGTCTTTGGAGCGATGACCTGTTGCAGTGAACGGGTCTCCCAGCTTCAGGGTTACCTTGTTCCACCCTAACCTACGCATCGTATTTATGGCGCTTAATTCCGCATACCATTCTTGGACGTTTCCGTTTTCGTCCTTCACATTGAAATACAGTCTCCCATGGGGATTGATCAGGTCGAACCTCGTCACTGTTCCCTCCACGGTGGTCAAGCGGTCTCTTTCGTAATCCACATCCCCGTGGTGTGCGAACACCGACCCTGAAACCATGAGAAGACACACAACCACGGCCAAAACAGCGAATGGCTCCCTATGCATTCTGATACCTCCAAACAATCGGCGGATTCGGCGCGGCCACCCGCACCTAACGGGCTGAGGACCTCGTACGAGCCAAGACGGGCACCTGGGGATATGGGCATGGATAACCCCGCCAATTATTGAAATTAATGGGGAAAGATTACACGAGAGAAGAAAGTAAAGCAATGGGGGCGGGACGGAGGCTTCTAGCTTAGAAGTCCGCCTTCCGAAAAGTAGGTGTGTTGACCGTCAGGCTTGCGGGGTCTCATCGCTCTGGGCGGCGTCCAAACCTACAGGCACGGTGCCTCTCAGACCCAGCCCGTCGGCTTGTTCTTGCATGGCATGCACGCAGAAATCGATGTGTTCCTCTAGGTTAACGCCAAGCTCCTGAGCGCCCTGGATGATGTCTGCACGATTGACTGAGCGGGCAAAGGCCTTGTCCTTCATCTTCTTTTTCACAGACCTGGTATCCACCTCGAAGATGCTCCGGTTCGGCTTAACCAATGCGACGGCAGTCATGAAGCCCGCCAGTTCATCACAAGCAAAAAGCGTTTTCTCAAGCAACGACTCCCGCACTACCCCACTGTATGAGGCGTGGGACAAGATGGCCCGCCGGATCTCCTCGCTAACCCCGTGTTCTGCCAGGATTGGCTCGCCCTTCAGAGGATGATCAGGGATCCGGGGATGAATTTCCCAGTCGAAATCATGCAGTAATGCCGTTATTGCCCACTTGGTTTCGTCTTCACCGAACTTCTTGGCGTAGGCCACCACGCAAGCCTCCACGGCCAGGGCATGCTTCCGAAGCCCTTCCGATCTCGTGAATTTACAAACAATCTCCCCGGCTTGTTGTCGGTCAATCATGATCCAATCACAGTATACCCCTCCTCACGGCAGACCCGTCGTCTGCCGACCAGAGGCAGTTCTTATGAGGTATGCATGATTAGAGATCCGGCTGCAGCGAAAGCAGTTGGATGTATAATCCTCTCTGCCAGGAGTCCAAAAAGGAATTCCGGCTATAGATGTTGGGAGGTACACCCATGATCCTGAAGACTCATTTCCCTGCAACTCTACTCTTGCTCCTGGTCGGAGGCGTTCCCCTGGCGGCTCAGGATTACGATCCTGACCTGCTCGGCACTTATTCGATCATCGCCCGCGATGCCACCACCAGGGAACTCGGAATCGGGGTGCAATCGAAGGCCTTTGCGGTCGGCAATCGCGTTGTGGACGCCAAAGGAGGAGTGGGGATCATTGTCCACCAAGCGGTCTCGAACCCCATGTATGGCGTGTTAGGGCTGGAATTACTGCAAGCGGGTATGACACCCCAGAAGACGTTGAGCTTTCTGGTGCAGGCCGACAACGGTGGCCTGCGGCGTCAGGTGGCGATTTTGGACATCGAGGGGCGCTCGGCAGCCTGGAGCGGACAGGACTGCACGGACTGGAAGGGTCATCACTGCACCACAGAGTACTGTGCTCAGGGCAATACGCTCGACGGGCCGCAGGTCCTGGAGGCGATCATTGAGAGTATGGAGTCTTCAACCGGGCCGCTGGCCGAAAGGCTCCTGGCGGCGCTCGAAGCCGCGCAGGCAGCCGGTGGAGACTGGCGGGGAATGCAGTCAGCGGCCATCCTGATCGTCAAGCCCCTGGCCGGCGCGGCTGGCTTTAGCGACCGGGCCGTCGACATCCGGGTTGACGATGACCGCCAGCCGCTGACAGAGCTCCGCCGCTTGCTGGATCTTGTCCGCTCCGGGGAAATGATCCGGCAAGTGAACAGTAAGCTGATCGCAGGCGATCTCGAGGGCGCTTTGGAGTTGGCTCTGGCGGCGCGCGATCGGTCTCGCGAAAACGACAACGCCTGGGTGGCGCTCGCGAACGTTTATGTGAAGATGGATCGCAATCAGGAGGCCGGGGAGGCGTTCGGTCGGGCCATCGAACTCAACCCGGCGAACCGGGTGCGCCTGCGCCGCGACTCCAGATACGAAGCCCTCCGCCAAAGATTGAACATGGCCGATTAGCGCAGCGGGTGCCACAGGGCGTCATGATCCTACTCCTGGACTTCTGAAATTCTGGCCTGATCTACTGCGACGCCCTGGCCCTGCGGGCTTCCTCGGGGGTCCCTCGCTTCCACCATGTCGGATTCTCACGGAACCCCACCTGGGGCAGCCCCTGAGCAGAAGCGAATTCAGGCTGCGTATAGGTGATCTTGCCGCCCATCACCGTCAGCAGCGAGTCGGTCATGGCTATTTCATCCTCCGGCACCGTCAGGTAATCCTGACTCAGCACGGCGAAATCGGCATATTTTTTGGGCTCAATGCTCCCCATCAGTTTTTCGCGCAGCACGTATTCCGAACTCCAGCGCGTCAGCATGTACAGTGCCTCGCGGCGGCTGACGCGCTGTTGCGGTCCCCACACCTTGCCGATAACGTCCTTCCGGGTTACCGCTACTTCCAAGGAAAGGAAAGGATGGAAGCCGTGCTGGTCCTGATGAATGGTCGTCCGCAAGCCGTTGTCGAGCAGCGTCCGCAAGGGCACCACTGCATCTCCGGCCTCCGCCTCGCCAAAGAGTTCCTGATAGGCTCCGACGTCTCCCCGCTGCCCGGCATAGACGTACTTCGGTCCGCAAGCGAAAATGATGCCAAGCTTTTTGGCCCGCCGGGCATGCTCCCGGGTGATGTACCGGCAGTGGTCGATGCCCCATCGCCGCTCGACGATGTCGGGATATTCCTGGCTGAGTTCTTCGACCATATCCAAATACAAATCGACCGCACGGTCTCCGGCGGTGTGCATTGCCGTGGTACGGAACCCATACTTGGCCGCCGCCCGGAAGGCTTCTTGGAAGTTGTAGTTCGGGTCTTCCAGTGTGCAGATCCCGTTCGGGCCTTGGAACTGAAAGCGCCACACAGGAAAGTTGAAGGACTCGCGGGGATAGGGTTTACTGACGCAGGCGCCAGCGGAGGCGGGTGCGCCGTCAATCGCCCATCCGGCTGCCATCCCGACGAGCCAAAGTGTTTCGTCTCCCGCGCCCCACATGTTGTCGCCCTTCCCGCCTTGCAGGCCGACCAGGCGGCTGAAAGTTGCCTCCACGTTCGGATTGAGACTGACGATCTCGGAAGTATAGGCCATCCGGATCGGCATCCTTCCCCGTATGTTCAGCCAGGAGTATGCAGCCAGGTGCCTTGGATTCAGCCTGGTCGAGACCGTGGTCACGCCCTGGGCGGCTGATTCTTCCATCTCCATTTCGTGGTAAGGAGCAATCTCCTCCGGAGGAACTTGCGGGTAAAAGTCGTATTGCAGCGCCTCGATGGCCAGACCTTTCAACCGTCCGGTGGGAACGCCCTGGCCGTCACGGCGTACGCCTGCTACGCTGGGATACCGCTCCAGCAGCAGATCCAGGGCTTTCGTGTTGACCAGACCTTCCTGGGTCCACTCCAGGAACATGGGGTTATTGGGAGCTACCTGATCCAGATCGAACCGGGTTACCGCGCCATTCTGCAGCTCCACTACGATATCCCCCCCTACGACAGCCGATGGCCCGCTCCCCGGTTCATTCTGTGAGCTGGTATACCCGCCCCGAGGCGAAGTAATGATCCACTCCCCGGGCTTCTTTGACAGGGCAAGGGTACGGATTTGTGCCAGAAAGTCGGCCTTGTTGGTCCAGGTGATGCGAGGGTCCGTGGTCCTGCCGGAATGGTCAATTCGGGTGCCTTCAGGGAAGAAATGTTCGCCGTAAGCATAAATGTGGTAATGCGTATCGATCAGGCCCGGCACGACCGTCCTGCCGCCCAGATCAATTTTCCGTGTGCTCGGCCCGGCGTACTCCAAGACCTCATCATTGTTCCCCACGGCCACAAATTTCCCGTCGTAGATGGCGGCTGCCTGGGCAATCGAGAAATCGTTCGGGTCCGGGCTGTCCGCCGTCAGGATTTTGCCGTTGAAAATCACCATCTCCGCTTCCAATCCGGCAGCACGAGCCCAATGGCCGGTTAGCAAAAGGACGAATCCAAGAAAAAACATGGAAATAACCTGCTTGTTTGATTTACGCATGATCCCTATTTCCTCCCTCATTAAGATGCCTCAGTGTGCTGTATACCTTACCCGGAATATCAATTTTGAGCTTCCTATCACCCAAAAACCTATGCCTCCTGCCCTGTCGTGTCAAGCGCAGATCGCCCGGGCTACTTTGGTGTAGTATGGCGGTTCAAAAGAAAGATTTATACCCTGGGAAACCGCCATATTGTCGCCCCCGCTTGGATGGAAATATCAGCGAGAGATTACACGAGGAGAGAGGGGAAAGCAATTGTTGGACGGGGTTTCCTGGGTCTACAGCCGAATGCAGAGTGTGGTTGAGGAGGCAAGTCCAGATTACTCCTCAGTAGTTGCTTACTGTTTAGTAATGGTCAAAACGCCAAATCGGTAAACACTACCGCGTTACTCAGGGGTAATCCTCGAGGACACCTTCTTGCATTGAGATATTGAGCAGGCCGAGGGTACTTCTACGCATAGGGCGTCAAGTAGGCCGGTAATGGAGTGAGGTCTTTGCGCGATTTGACAAGCCTCAGAACAACCGGAAACTCACCCTGAAGTCGGTACAAGAAGAGCCGGTCAGGTCAATTTGTTGGTATTTTGGACTCAGGCTGCGATGCGTTTGGGCACAGTTAATAATCGAACGAGTAGGTGAACTTGGCCAGGAGCGTGCGATCGTTGTGTCGCCTCGCTGGATCCGTGGTAAATGGGTCATCGCCGGTGCGTCCCTCGTTATAGATCAGGAAGAAGTCATCCCCCGGTCGGAAGATGTAATTGAGCCGAAAGTTGAAACCCCAGAAGTTGTCCGCGCTGTTGTACTGGATGGTGGTGCTCGTCAGCCACTGGTTGTTCAGGTTAAAGTTGATGCGAGTGTTGATTACATGATCCGTGAAGCCACATTTGTTCTGGGTTTTATCCACACACACGGTTCCGGGAAAAGTAGCCTTATTGATTTGGTACCTGATTTGCGCCGAGAACTGGTCCGTGAGCCGGAGGCGTGGGCTAAAGCTAAAATTGTGCAAAGTCCCGCTTCCCCAATACCCCATATGGTGGGCGTAATTGATGATTCGACCGGAGACCCTTTTAGAAGGGTTGGGAGCGTATCGAAATCCATTCCTCCACCAACTGTGGCACCCCGGGGGAATCTCCACCACCCCCTCTCGCAACGCAAATGGTTCTTCCAGGCACTCAAAATGGGTGTGGGGGATATACCCGAAATAGCTTCCGTCCTGAAAGAACATCTCGAATCCGCTATGATTCCGCCGAGTCACTAATTCATTCTGCTGATTCATGGTGTAGTCGTTGCGGAATCGGAAGACAAGCTGCCGGATAATTCGGCCGTCAATGCGTGGCTTCAGCGCGAGTTGGGACGAGAAAAACCGCACATCTGTTCGGGGAACAAACCCCAGGTCGTCTCGAAACTTTGGATCCACTACGCGCCAGCTTGTTTCCAGATTCAGCGTGTCGCTATCCCACCGAATGGATCCCGCCGTGACCCAGTCATCGCCGCTATCTCCGGCTGGGCGCGGAAAACTGGACTTCCCGAGAAACCCCCCAACAGAAAAATATCTGAAGAAGACAAAATTAGCGTCTGCCCCGTATACCCGGTTGTAATCATCGATCCCGCTTTGTTCCCGGTTAAGGAAAAATGCCCCGACAGAGGACCGGCCCAGCACATCCCGTTTAATCCGAGCGACAGAGTAGTTGCTGGCTCGAATGTTCTCCGGTTCAAAACGTTCTGTCTGGACGTTGAGCAGTCCGAGTGTGAATCCCTGGAGTCTTCCTGTGAGGCGCCCTCCGGCAACGATCGGAACTGGAAGACGCCGGGGCGAAAGGCCGATGCGGCGGCTGTGAAAAAGCTTCATCGCTGCTGAGCCGCGGTTTTCTCCTTCGGAAATTCCAAACTCGAACACCCCAGCCCCTTCCTGGAAAAACTCCCTTCTCTCGGAAAAAAAGAGTGGAAACCGGTCCAAATTGACCCTTTGGTTGTCTACATCGGTCTGGGCGAAGTCTGTGTTAGCGGTAAAATCGGCTGTCAGGCTGGGTGTAATAAGCCACTTCAAATCTTCCACTCCAACGGCAGAAGCGTTGCAATAGTTGTTTGCTGCGTCCGCATCCCTGCACAACTGGCTTTGCAGTCGATTGCTTGTGTGGGAGAACCCACCGAGGATGTAAGGCTTTACGCGTAATCGTAAGCCCGATTCGATCCCTTCGATTCCAGTCAGATGTCCAGACTGGGAAGCGCTCTCAAGCTGGAATCCCCGGCGAAAGTTGTTCCATGAGGAAGATTCGTTCTTTCGCCGAATCACCCGCTCCAAGTCCAATCCCCAAACGTGCTCGTTTTCCTCCGTCATGCGCAAACTCTTAAAGGGGATGGCAAATTCGGCCGACCAGCCCTGCCCGTGAACTCGGGCCGCCACATCCCATCGTTCATCCCAGTTGGCATTGACCGTCCTGCCTTCATCGGTCACAATCGCGTCATATTGGGTTCCCAACGGGTTGGTGCGAAAAACATAGGTGTTGCGGTGGTCGTGGAAGGTGTCGAGAACTATGGTTATGGTATCGTCGTTTCCCAGCGAAGAGTCGCGCTGCCGGTCGTTTGCTAGGATCCCTGCCGGGCTGGAGTCGTAACTACGAATCCCAACATACAAAGTCGTAGAAGTGTAGAGGATACGAAAATCTGTTTTCTCTGTGGAGGGTTGTCCCTCCTGCGGGTCCCTTTGAACGAATCCTAAAGCGACAGAAGCCGCTTGCCACGCTTCCTCATTTAGGTTTCCATCCACCGTCGGTGGTGTTTCGGTTCTTACAGCCCGGATCATTTTCCTGCCGTGTGTGCTCTCGCGCCCGTCAATCTGCGCAAAACCTGATAACGTAATTCCAAAAATTGAAAACACACACAGGACATATACTTTCGCTTGCGTCACGCTATTCCCCCTGCCTCCAATGTAATCTCCTCTCCTCACCCATTACCCGGTATCAGCGACGAGCAGGTGCGGCGATTGTCCCTGGCGCGACACACCTCTCCCATACCACCGGCACCGAGCGGTGCAAGGACCTCGTAAGCGCCAATTTGCGTCCCCTGGGAAACCGCCATTCTGATATCCCCGCCAGATTAAATAGATTTGTGAGAGATTACACGAGGGGAGAGGGGAAAGCAATTGTTGGAGGGGGTAAGCTGTACGGCAGCAGGTGGCGGAATTTCTCAGCGCCGGTGAATGGTTCCTACTCCGGGAAGTTCAAGCGGCGGAGGAGGAGTGAATATGCTCGGCGGGATCGACTGGGGCAAACGGGTGTATACTCCCAACTGCCGGAGAATCAAAAAACTAATTCCGGTTGTAAGCTAAGTGGCCAGATAGTCCTGAAGGCAATCATTTCGAAGGAGGCTACCGTTACAGTTATGCGAAATCTTCTTTTGACCAAAGAGCTTCGTTTGTTGGGATTGTGGACGGCTTTCTTGTTTGTCGTGCCGGGCATCCTCGTAGCAGAATGGAATCCACCTTCCATTGTCCCCCGTGAAGAGATCATCCGGACTTCTCAGGCTGTGCTCAGTATGCCGGATATCCCGCTGAAGGAATGGGAGGACATTATACGTATTCGAGCCCTGGAAATGGATTGGGATGTCGGTGGAATGGTCTTCGAGCCGGAAGACTCGTCCAAAATACCCGTCGGTCCAGATGGTAAGAAGGTCGGTATCTTCATGATTCACGGCGGCGGGGGCGATCATCGCGGACTCATCCCGCGTGCCCGGCTGGTGGCCAGCAAGTTCGGCATCAAGGTTGTTACGATGACCTATCCCGGCCAGCTTTATCTCTTGGATCCCAGCAGAAACTGGCCAGGCAGCACGATCCACCCGGATGGGTCGGTGCGGACCCCGATTTGGACCAAAGATACGTTGATAACCAGGGATCAGTATGAGGTCGTTGAAGACAAATCATTCCCCAAATACGGGACAATGATCCTGGCCTGTGCCAAAGAAAGCACAGAGTTCTACGACCGAATGTCCAGTTGGCCGGTGGCCTTTGAAGAGACCGGCAAAACTCTCATGGCCAAACATCTGCCGGCCGCCGAATATTCGATCTATATTAGTGGGCACTCCACAGGCGGACCATTTTCCTTCATGTTTACCCAACGCGTGCCAAACATCGTCGGTGTGGTGGGGATGGAGAATACTCCCTTTGGTTACATCATGCGCGTTCAGATGCGGAATGACGGAGATCCCACCGGAAGGACTATCGGAGATTTGCCGTTTCAGTGTCTGAACATTCGAACCTGGCGGGATAGGGCTCGTTATGCGGGGTTGGAAGCGTACATGAACGAAGGCCCCGAGGCTCTCTTGCACTTACCTGTACTGATGGAAAATATTCTTGACGGCTTCGAACAGGGGCAGCCCTCTCCGAGCATAAAGGCCCAAACTCCGGTCCACTTTGGTAGCACTCATCAGTTGGCTCAGGCCGCACGGGCTGCGGCCAAGCGGTTAAAGCTCAGTGCGGAGGAAACTCAGAAGCTGATCGATAAATACGTTTTCTATTCCCGAGAACTCTGGGGTAACGGTGTGAAACCGGTGCCCCCGATCATTTTTGGGATTGCGCTGGCCAGCGGCGATCACACGCCCGAAAGATATAAGGCGGTGACTTTGCCGATGTATGCGGCCATGGATCCTCCACCCAAGGTCAGTCTAGTCGAATTCAAGGCCGGCACGCATGGCTATTCTAGTCCCGAGCCCGATTTGCCCATGGGAGTTTTGCCAGCCGTGGCAAAACTCTGGTATGACGCCATCATGAACGGCTATTACTTGGACTATGCCCTCACCTGGAGGGAAGTCTCCGGTCAATGGGAGCCTTAACCGCAGCCAGTAGTGAAGCAGAAATCCAATTGTGCCACTGGGACGGTGGTGGTCGCTGCCGCAGAGGAACGGGAACTGGTCGTTGAGGAGCCTACAACAGCGGCTGGTGAAAACCGGCGGCCGTCTGATCAAGCACGCTCGCTACTACTGGCTGCTGTTGGCAGAGAGCCATCTTACGCGGCGCCTGTTTGGAAGCATGATGCGGCGAATCGAAGCGCTGCCGCTGCCGGACGGCTAGCGAAACAGGAGAGAGGGTAAAATTGGGTGCTCAGAAGTGGTCGGGCCGGATAAGTGTCAGCGGGGAGACAGGCTGGGCAGGCGAAACCCGAACAGCGACTCCGAAGAACAGCCAAAATGTGCCGCACTACCACCTCAAAGAGACCAGAGCGATTTGTGCTTGACACATAGGGTAGCAGGCATAGGCTTTGGGTGAAGGGAAAGCTCAAAACGGATATTCCGGCTCAGTAGTTCTGGAGTGTGGCAAATATAGAACAACCCACTTTGTTTGTTAGAGATAGGGAAGTGTTAACAACACTAGATCGCGGAAGCACCCAACGGGGCGTATACTTGCAACCGCCGGAAGGCCAAAAAACTAATTCCGGTTTAAGTCTGATGGAGCGCAATGTCGGGTAGGCGGGGTGGAAGCCGCTTATGTTTGGTCGAGGAGGCATCAATGGGTAGTAGCATGAGGGTCGCGTCGACAGCCGCAGCCGTCGCCCTTTTCCTTATTCTGGCGGCCGCTCCGGTGCTTTCCCAGACCGACAGTGCCAAAGGACTCTTGCTTGGGACTATTGACGGCAATCTTTCGCAAGTCCTGCAGGCTCTGAGCGAAGGTGCGGACGTCGATAGTGAGGTTGAAGGCTTGACGGCGTTGCACCTTGCATCACAGCTAGGGCACGCGTCGATAGTAGAAGCGCTTGTCGCTGCGGACGCGGATCTTGACCGGAAGACTCCCAACGGCGCCACCCCTTTAAGACTCGCCTCCCGCAGCGGTCACGTGGCGGCAATGGAAGCGTTGCTAGTCGCAGGAGCGAATGTTGACACTCAGGACGATGAGGGTGGCACTGCGCTAATCGTGGCGTCTCAGGAAGGGCACGAACAAATCGTCCGGATCTTGCTGGACGCACGGGCAGACATTAATCTCCCCGGCTCAGACGGGTCCACACCCC
>JADFGZ010000402.1 GCA_022567475.1 Acidobacteriota bacterium
CCCACCCACGGCTGGCGCCGTGGGCTAAACTTTTGCGTCCCTCTGGGGCTTCACGAGCGATTTGGGAAGCTATGCAACAACTATGAAATTGCACTAGTTCAGGACTCGCTCTCGAATATTAGGATTGCCCCTACGCATCACCTGCTCTTGCTCGCCGCCTCGGCGGCGGGAGCCAAGCCTGCGGCGCGGCGGGCGGCCTTGCGGTAACGCTTCATGTCCGCATGGGCATAGGTGGCCAGCCGCTCGGCAGCGAGCGATCCTTCGGCGTGGAGCGCAGTGACTTCCCAGAAGCCGCCCAGCTCCGACGCCACCAGGTCCTTGACCAGGTGAATCACCTTGAAGCGCTCTTCGGCGGAGACCTTCTGGCTTCCGGCCATATATTTCTCCAGGTCGGCGCGCGTTTCCGCGTTGTTCCAATCGCGCTCGGAGGGCACCGTGACGATGATCCCTCCGGCGATGTCCTGCACGGCCTTCACCGCCTGGTGGTAGTTGTCGGCAAAAAAGAACTTCGCGGCGTTGCCCACCACCGGGTCGGGATAGTACAAGCCGGTGAGGGAATCCGGAATGGCTTTGTGGCAAGCCGCTTCGCTCAGCGCCAGGATGCTTTCCGCATACATCACCAGCCATGCAATCTTGTCCCGCACGTGGGCCACCCGCTCGATGCCGTTCGCCTCGGCGATCAACTGCGCCGCCCCGGCGAGCAGTTCCGCAAAAGGATACTTATAAGCAGCCGCCGTGACGCGGTGGAAGTTGGCGAACATGCCCGCCAGCGGCCCAGCAAACTGCCACTCGCCTTCCAGGAAAATTCTCTCGTCGGGAATGAAGACGTCTTCAAAGATGACCAGCCCCTCGACCATCGCAGCGCGGTTGGCTACCGGATAATCCACCAGCCCTTCCTCCCAAGGGCCGGAGCGGGCGATGATGCGGATGCCCTTGGTATTGGCCGGGATGGCGAAGGCCACGGCGTAATCGCGGTCCGCCTCCGTCATGGCGCGCGTCGGCAGCACGCAAAATTCGTTGGTGTAGGGAGCCGTGGTGATGTGGGCCTTGGCTCCGCGGACGATCATGCCCCCGTCCACCCGGCGGACTTTTCGCAGGTAGAGGTCCGGGTCGGCCTGCTGGGAGGGGCGCAGGCTGCGGTCGCCTTTGACGTCGGTCATGGTGATGGAGATGCTCGGGTCTTCCCGCTGGAGAGTGCGGCGAAACGCTTCCAGGCGCTTGGCGTAACGGCTGCCGGTCGAGGCGTCGCAGTGCGCGGTGAGGATGGCCAGGGCGTTGACGGCGTCCGAGCCACCCTCCTTCGCAAACGGCGGAAACCCGAAACAAATCCGGCTGCCGGTCTCGGCCAGCTTCCTCCGCAGCAGCAGGTCCTCGGGCGAGCGGGGAGGCAGGAAAAACCGGCTGAAAGCCTCGCCCTCCGGCGTCTGAACCACGGCCAGCTCCCGAAACTCCGGCGTCTCAGCCAGCTCATAGTCAACGGCCGAGGAATCCACTCCTATTTTCAGGACCGGATGCGTGGTGACATCCTCCACGCGCTGGCCCTTGTAGTAAACGATGCGGCCATCTTTCAGGCTGTTGCGAAATTGCTCCGGAGTTCGCAGTCCCATTGAAAATCCTTTCGTGCTCCTGTGGATGTTATTGCCAATCCGAGCCGCGCGCGCCTAATCGACCTGCACCAGGCGCTGGAACTGCTGGAAGCGGGCGTCGATCTGCTCCCGGCTGAGCTGGCGCAGGCGCTCCAGGCCAAACTTTTCCACGGTGAAGCTGCCCATCACCGAGCCATAGATCATGGCGCGGCGAAAGTCGTTTTCCTCTGAGCCTTGCGCCGCCGCGCCGCGCGAGGCGAGGTATCCCATGAAGCCGCCCGCAAAGCTGTCTCCGGCCCCGGTCGGGTCGAAGATTTCCTCCAGCGGCAGCGCGGGGGCGCAGAAAACTTCTTTTTCACGAAACATCGTGGCCCCGTTGTCTCCCCGCTTGATGACCACGGTGGAAGGCCCCAGAGCGCGGATCGCGCGCGCCGCCTTCAGCAGGTTGTACTCCCCGCTGAACTGGCGGGCTTCGGAATCATTGATAATGACCGCGTGCAGCCCTCGCAGCATCTTCTCCAGCTCCGCCCGTTTCCCTTCGATCCAGAAATTCATGGTGTCGCCCGCAATGAGGGTGGGAGCCTCCATCTGCCCTTGCACGAGCGACTGCAACTCCGGGTCGATGTTGCCCAAAAACAGGTAAGGCGATTTGCGGTAATGCGGGGGGAGCTTCGGTTGGAACGAGGCGAAGACATTCAACTGGGTGTCGAGCGTCGTGCGCTCGTTCATGTCCGCGTTGTATTCGCCCGACCAGAAAAATGTTTTTCCGGGAACGCGCTCCAGCCCTTCGGTGCCGATCTTCCGCTCCGTAAAAACGCTGTGGTGTTCCTCGCCGAAGTCGTCTCCCACCACGCCCACCACCTGCACCGGGGTAAAATAGCTGGCCGCGACGGAAAAATAAGTGGCCGAGCCGCCCAGCATGCGGTCCACTTTCCCTCGCGGGCTGCTCACCGCGTCGAAAGCAACCGATCCTACAACCAACAATGTCATAAATCCGCTCCTATGGGGTTTTAGCTATGAAAGATATTTGCCGACGAGCAGCTCAAACTTTTTCCGCGTTTCGGGGGAAATTACTGCGCGGTCGGTGATGATGGAGGCCGCCAGCGCCGAGCCGCAACCGCAGGACCGCTCGGCGGGCATTCCTTCGATCGCCCGCAACAGCACCTGGGCGGCATTCTCCGAATTTTTCATCAAGTTGGCGATGATCTCCTGGACGGTGACGGCCTCGTGACCCGGATGCCAGCAATCGTAATCGGTCACCATCGCCACGGTGACGTAACAGAGCTCAGCCTCCCGCGCCAGCTTGGCCTCCTGCAGATTGGTCATTCCAATCACGTCCATTCCCCAGGAACGGTAGACGTTGGATTCGGCCTTGGTGGAAAAGGCGGGGCCCTCCATGCAGAGATAGGTGCCGCCGCGCGTGGTCGGCACGCCGGCATTCCGGCAAGCCGCCTCCAAAACGCCGAGCAGCACGGGCCAGACGGGGTCGGCAAAGGAGACGTGCACCCCCAAGCCGTCGCCGAAAAACGTGGAGCGG
>JADFGZ010000005.1 GCA_022567475.1 Acidobacteriota bacterium
TGTCTGCACTTGCCCCGCTATACGCCAAAATAAGGAAACTTTCCCTTGCTGATATTCACCACCGCATTTCTGTTAGGCATCCTCCACGCCTTTGGCCCGGATCATCTGGCGGCGGTGAGCACTTTTGTCAGCCAGCGCCGTCGGCTCAGCTCCGCCGTGATGGTGAGCCTGCGCTGGGGAGTGGGTCATCTGGCGGCAGTCTTGCTGCTAGGTGTCTTGATCGCGGCCTTGGCTGTCCCCGTCCCCGAACGCTTTGAACCGTATGCGGAATTCTTGGTCGGCTTGGTGCTGGTCTTTGTGGGGGGCATCTCTCTGCGGCGCTCGTTCCGGGCGCGCAAGCTGCACTTCCACCAGCACAGCCACGGCTCGCTGGTCCACTCTCATCTGCACTCGCACGCCCACGGCGAGGAGCACTTCGACAACCACGCCGCCACCGTCACCGGCGTCCTGCACGGGCTGGCCGGCGCCGTGCCCGCGCTGGCGCTGTTCCCCATCGCCGCCATGGAGTCGCCCTGGCTCATGGTGGCCTACCTGGGCGTGTTCGGGCTGGGAGTGATGCTTGGCATGGCGGGCTACTGCCTGGCCCTGGGCGGGCTGATTCGGACCTTCTCCGACGCGCTGCTGGAAAGATGGGTGCAGCCGGTGATCGGGACCGGCTCTTGCGCCCTGGGCGTGGTATGGATGATCCGGACCGGTTTACTCGTTCCGTAGCGGTCACAAACCGCCGCATGTGGCGCTCAGCGGTTTTCAGCTTTCTTCTTGCAGTTCTCAGCTCTCATCTTGCAGCGTTCATCTTCCATCAGCCAGGATTCCAGCTTGCTTGGTATGGCTGTAAAGCATTTCCCCATTCTCGTCATAGAATGTGAACTCTGCTTGCGCGCTGTTATCCTCTGGCCCCGGTCCCACCGTGAGGATCAGGAAACCGCCCGTCGGCTCGTTGTAGTGGTATGGCTGCCGGATCTTGCCTTCCGGATCGGACGAGCCCGAATCGCCGGGGCGTATTACCTGAAAGGCATTTTGATCGATCAGCGCTCCCGTGGAGAACTCCTCAAAGCCGGCAGGATGAATCGAGTGATACTGCCAGTGCCGGTCGCCGCAGATGATATAAAAGTTTTTGGTTAAGAACCCTTGTTGCAAGAGCCAGCGGAAGAACTCTTCCCCTTCCTGCCGGAACCCTGCCGGGTTGACGTGGTTGTCCCGCTTATCCGTGCTGTCGGGCCCGACCATTGGCGTGGGTGAAAACAGGATTTTGAAGGTTGCATCGCTTTCGAGAAGCGTTCGTTTCAGCCACTCTTTTTGCTCGCTGCCCCAGATCGATTTCCCCGGACCATCCGCCATGTCATTGGGGCTTCGGTAGTCCCGCCCTTCTACAAACCAGACCTGGAGCAACCGGTTGACCCGAAAAGTCCGATACGTTACTGCTCTGGCCTCGTTGGGATCGACGACCGGCAGTTGCTCCCGGAAAATCCGGATGCCCAATTCGTGCGAAGGTTCATATCCTGCGGGACCGAGAAAAGGGTTGATGGGATCGGCGTCATTGAACCGGTAATCGTGGTCATCCTTCATCCAGTACGTAGCTACTTCCCGGAATAACTGGATAAATCTTGGCTGGGAATACTGCTCGTGGTGTTTCTTTCTCAACTGATGTTCTGTTACCGCGCGGCCGGCAGTGGGGGTGTCGTAGTAAACGTTGTCCCCCGTCCCCACGAAAAAATCTGGTTTCAGCTTGCGAATGGATTCGAGCGCCGGGTATCCGAGAGGCTTATCCGTCCCGCGATAAGGCGGGTCGAACCGTCCCCCCATATAATGGAACCGGGAGTAGCTCATTCCGGTGACCACGGCAAAACGAAACTCGCCGGCCGCTTCCCTTCCGGAATGCGTCCGAAACGTGCCCGTTTGCGATTCTCGAATCCTCGCCTGATCGGGACCGTACAGCAGACGGTAGTAATAGCGCGTGCCCGGCTGCAAACCCGAAACTTTGGTCTTGACGATGTAATCGTATTCCGGAACGGCCTCCAACCAATCCGTCCGGAAGGAGCTTTGGAAATCCGGTGCTGAGGAAATTTCAAAGTGTGCGGCCCCGGGACTCCCCGGTATCCCCGACCAGCGACTGTCCACCAGCGGATTAACGGAAGTAAGCCGAGATTGCAAGATCACGCTGGTTTCGGTCACTTCGCCCGCCATCACTCCTTGGGCAAGCTCGATGGGAAAATCGCTGGTTTGCGCATAGCCTGTGGATACCGTTGTAATAACGAACAGCGCCAGCAAGAAAATACGCTCGGGAAAATAATTTGTAGCCTGCGGCGTCGGCGTCATGTGGTCTCCTCTCATGTACTTTTCACTGCACACAGTACCAGTGTTCCGGTGGAGTTGCACTACCTTCCAGAACTATGCATTCGGGGGCGATGGAGTTGTTGCTTTGGCCAGAAATTCCCGCACCAGGGCGGCCTGGCGGCGAGGCAATATCCGCTGGAGGTCCTCTTCCGAAGCGGACCGGATTGCTTCCAAGCCTCCGAAATTCTCAAGCAACTTGCGAGCCGTTTTCTCTCCCACGCCGGGAATCTCGCAAAGCTCGGAACGCAGCCTGCGAGAGTCGCGGCGATGGCGATGGAAGCTGACGGCGAAACGGTGCGACTCGTCCCGGACCTGCTGCATGAGATGGAGCACCGGAGAGTGCGGATCGAGCCGGATGGGCTCGGACTCTTTCCCGAGGACATAGAGAATCTCTTCTTTCTTGGCGATGCTGGCCAGCGGTTGATTGATAATCCCCAGCTTTTCCAGGGCCTCTGCCGCGGCGTGCAACTGGCCCACGCCGCCGTCGATCAGCATCAGCCCCGGCAACGGCTGATGCTCCTCCTGCAACCGGCGGCAGCGGCGACCCACGACCTCCCGCATGCTGGCGAAATCATCGTTCCCCTTCACCGTGCGGAGGATGAACTTGCGGTACCCGGCCTTCTTCATCTTGCCGTTTTCCCAGACCACCATCGAGGCCACCGGGTCGGCTCCTTGAAAATGGGAGACGTCGAAGCATTCAATCCGGCCGGGTGGTTCCGCCAAGCCCAGCGCCTCCTGCAAGGCTTCCAGAATGGCGCGGGCCGATGGCTTCAAAATACGAAACCGCTGGTCAAAAGAGTGCGCCGCATTTTTTTCCGCCAGCTCCAGCAGCGCCCGTTTTTGCCCCCGCTGGGGAGTGAGAATCTCCACCTTGTGGCCGCGTTTCTCCGAAAGCAGCTCTTCCAGCAACGAGCGGTCTTCGAAATCGACCGGGATATGGACAAACGCCGGGATGTATTGCTGCTCCAGATAAATCTGTTTCAGCAAGGAGGAGAAAAAGTCGCTGGCGTCAAACAGCTCCTGGTTTTCCCAGAAGAATTCCCGGCGGTCGAGCACGCGGCCTCTTCGCATGTGGAATACATTGACGGCCACCAGGGGGCCTTCCTGGTGATGGGCAAAGACGTCCCGGTCATCACCCTCGGCGGCGGCCACCTTCTGTTTCTCCTGCAACTGCTCCACCGTCGAGATCAGGTCCCGGCAGGCGGCGGCCTCCTCGAACCGCTCGCCATCGGAGGCCTTCTGCATGCGGTCGCGGAGAACCCGGACCAAATCGCCGTGACGGCCCTCCAGAAACATTTTCACGTCCCGCACCGCCTGCGTATAACGCTCCTCGGTGGTGAGTCCGGGCACGCAGGGCCCCTGGCAGCGCTGGATGTAATATTCCAGACAGGGCCGGGGATGCGCCCGCGCCAGGTCCACCGTGCAGGAAGGCACCAAAAAATACCGGTGGATCAAGCGGGCAATGCGGTAAGCCAGGCCGCCCGGAAAATACGGGCCATAGTAGGCCGACCCGTCTTTCTTCAGCCGCCGGGTCACGTAGATGCGAGGGTATTTTTCCGAGACCGTCAGCTTGATGTAGGGATAGGTTTTATCGTCCCGCAACAGGACGTTGAACCTCGGCTGAATTTGCTTGATGAGGTTGTTTTCCAGAGCCAGCGCTTCCCGGTCATTGTCCACAAGAATCGTGCTGACCGCAACGGCTTCGCGGACCAGGGTGTCCGTCTTCGCCTCCGCCGCCCGCGTTTCCAAAAAATACGAACGCACTCGCTGCCGCAGGGATTTGGCTTTCCCGATGTAGATTACTTCCCCGGCGGCGTTGAGAAACTGGTAGACGCCCGGCTCGGCCGGCACGGTGGCGAGTTTTTCTGTGGATATCATTAGCTCTAATTGGCAGCTCGAATTGGCGCGAACCGGTAGCGTGCCTGGCGATTCCCCCGAAATAAAAGCGGTGCGGCCGGTTGTCGAGGCGTGGCAAAGCCGCCCTCCTGGAAAATGTTACCAGACCCGAAAGTGGCTTGCCAGCGGCGCCTCCCCCCGAAGCGGCCCGGCAAGGAAGAGTTGCTCTTCCACGGAAGCGCCCATCCCGTGCTAGAATAATCCTGCATTCTGCCGGAAACCACCAAGCGGCAGGAAGCGACTATGCCTGCCCTTCCGCTTTTACACATTTTAATCGTTGTCTTCCTGGTGCTGGCCAACGCCTTTTTTGTGGCGGTGGAGTTCGCCCTGGTCAGCGTCCGCCGAACCCGCCTGCAACAGCTCGCCTCGCAAGGCAACTCGCGGGCCGAGGCTGCCCTGAAACTGGTTGGAAATCTGAACAGTGTTCTGAGCGGGACACAACTGGGCATTACCTTGGCTAGCCTGGCTCTGGGATGGATTGGTGAAATTACTTTCGCGGGACTGATCCAGCCGGCTCTGGCCTGGGTGCATGCAGACAACCTGGTGTCGACCCACACTGTGGCATTGATACTGGCTTTCCTGATGATCACTTTTCTCCATGTGGTCCTCGGGGAGTTGGTCCCGAAGCAGGTAGCCCTGGAAAAGGCCGAGCGCCTCTCTCTCATGATCGCATGGCCCATGACCTTCTTCATGAAGCTAATCCGCTGGCCGCTTGCGGTCCTGGACGCCTGTTCCTTTTACCTGGCCCGGCACCTGGGAGCTACGGCTCAGGGTCCCCAATCCCACTCCTACACGGGAGAAGAGCTGAAGATGCTGGTCACCGCCAGCCATCGCAGCGGCGCTTTACCCGCCTATCAACGGGAGATGATCCACAACATCCTGGACCTCCGTCAGGTGTTGGTGCGGGAAGTGATGGTGCCGCGGCCGAACATCGTCTCGGTTTCTGTGGAGTTGACTCTGGGGGAGCTGTTGCGGATCGTCACGGAGGATCAGCACTCGCGGCTTCCCGTCCATCAGGACTCTCCCGAACAGATTATCGGCGTCCTCTACACCAAGGACTTGCTGAAAGTCGCCGAGGACCGGCAGGAGGCCTGGGAGGCCGGGCGCACCCCCCGGGAATTCGTGCTGCGCAGCTTGCTGCGAGAAATTCTGGTCGTGCCGGAGACCAAGCCGATTGACCAGCTGCTGCGGGACTTCCAAAAGCAGCGCCGGCATATGGCCCTGGTGGTGGATGAATTCGGCAGCACGGTCGGGCTGGTGACGGTGGAGGATGTGCTGGAGCAGATCGTCGGTGAAATCGAGGACGAGTATGACTGGGAGATGCCGCCCGGCTTGCGTCTGGGAGAGCGCACGCTGGTGCTGGAAGCGAGCGTCAACATCCTGGATTTGGAGGATCAGTACCAAGTGCAACTCCCCCGGGACAAGGGTTTTGAAACCCTGGCCGGCTTCGTGCTCCAGCAGTTCGGGCACATCCCGCAGGAGGCCGAGTCGTTTGTCTATGAGAATCGCCGGTTCACCGTGCTGGAGATGGAGCATCACCGCGTGGCGCGGGTGAAGTTGGAAATGCTGGATTAGCGGCTGGAAGCAGCCCCGCCGACGGCTCCCCTTTCCCGCAACCAAACCATACCGCAGCCGTTCTCTCACTCGATACCTCGCCCCCGGAACGCAAGCAAGGTAGTTGCTCTTCCCACGCTTTTTCGAGTACATTCGTGCTAACACGCGCCCCGTGACCGGGCATCGTTCGCGGGCGCAATCAAACGCCGCAGGAGCCTCAGAGCCCTATGGAGATGATGGATCAGAGACAGTGGCTTTCCTGGCTGATCCGCGTGCGGATTGTCATCATCACCTTCCTGCTGGGCATCGAGCTCACCATCCAGCAGGTGGCTCGTTTGCAGAACCTGACCGTCGTGCAGGTTCCGATGGATTACTTTCTGGCCGTCCTGGTGTTCTGGTGCGTGCTGGATCTGATCCACCACATCCTGCTGAAGCTCCATTTAGACGCCACCCAGCAAGCCTATATTCAGATGATTCTGGATACCTCCATGGTGACGCTGGTGGTCTACTTAACCGGCGGCCTGGATAGTTACTTTTACTTCCTCTATCCCTTAACGATCCTGATGGGAAGCATTATCCTCTCGAGGGGAGGCGCCTTCCTGATCGCCAGCCTTTGCTTTATTCAGGCGGGAGTCATACTGGAGCTTCCCTATTACAACATCATTCCCGCCTATGCCCTGACCCAACCGGACCTGAAAAGCCTGCAAATCAATATAGCGGCCAACCTGGTGGCGTTTCTGGCCGTGGCGCACCTGGCCAGCAAGCTGGCGGTGATTTTGCGCAAGACCGGCGTCGAGCTGGAAGACAAGAAGGGAGAGCTGGAGGATCTGCAAGCCCTGAACCAGGACATCCTGGAAAGCATGCGTGGCGGTCTGATTACGACCGACCTGGCGGGGCAGATCATCCTGTTGAACTCGCCGGGAGCGGACATCCTGGGGCTTCCTTTTTCCTCCCTCAAAGGCAAGAACATCGAAACGATCTTCCCGCAGGTTATGGCGGGAGGACAGCCCGATCTCTCCAAAGCACGGCAAGAGATTTGTTATACGGGCGCCGGAAGGGAGGAAAAATTCCTGGGCCTGAGCGTCTCCCCGTTAAGCCGCAACGGGGAAACAGTAGGCTATGTGTACGGCTTCCAGGACGTCACCCCGATTAAGAAACTGGAACGGGAGGTCCAACTCAAGGACCGGATGGCGGCCATCGGACGGATGGCGGCGGCCATCGCGCATGAAATCCGCAATCCGCTGGCTTCCATCGCCGGATCGGTGAAGCTGTTTTCCGGAATGGCTGTCTTGAATTCGGATCAGCAACGTCTGATCGGGATTGTCTTGAAGGAGTCCGAACGGCTCAACGCGATCATCACGGATTTCCTGCTTTACTCGCGGGAAAAGACCTATCGGTTTGAACCGGTTAACGTGGTGGAGATTTTGGAGGAAACGCTGACGCTGTTCAAAAACCGCCCTCAGTTTGAGGGGCGCTACCGGATTGAAAAGAAGCTTCCCGCAGAGCCGGTCCTCTCCTTCGTGGACGCCGACCGCATGCGGCAGGTCTTCTGGAACATCGGGGACAACGCCGTAAAGGCCATGCCCCGCGGCGGCACCCTCTCCGTCGAGGTCACGACCGCAGAAGAACACCTGCAAATCCTCTTTCGCGACACGGGCAGCGGGATGTCTCCCCGGCAGGTGGAGAAACTGTTTGAACCGTTTCAATCCAGCTTCGAAGGGGGAACCGGCCTGGGCCTGGCCATTGTCTACCAGATCATCCAGGCGCATAAGGGAACCATCCACGCCGAGTCCACGGGGAACGGCACCGTGTTTCGCATCGTGCTGCCCTCGCTCCACCATTCTCCGGAAAGAGAGGTCCTAACGGCAAAAGTCCATGGCGAATTTACTAGTGGTCGATGACGAAAAGTCCATCTGCGAGATGCTGGACATCGCCTTCCGAAAGGCGGGCCACCGGGTGGACACCGCCAACAGCGTTCCGGAGGCGCGCCAAAAGCTCGAGCACCAGATTTACGACCTGATCATTTCCGACATCAAAATGCCCCAGTCGAGCGGCCTCGATCTGCTCCAGTACGTTCGCGAATCCCACCCGGATTCGCTGGTGATTCTGATCACCGGCCACGAGTCGATTGAAACTGCGGTGCGGGCCGTCCAGATGGGGGCTTTCGACTATCTGATCAAGACGCCGTCGCTGGTGGATGAGCTGAAATTCAAAGTCGAGCTCGCCCTGGAAATCTCCCGGATCAAACAGGAAAACGTCTCTCTGAAGCGCGAGCTGGGGAAACAGCGGGGCCTGGAGGACATCGTGGGACAAAGTTCCCCGATGAAGACGCTCTTCGAGCTGATCCTCAGCGTCGCCCCCGCCAACAGCACGATCTTGATCCTGGGAGAAAGCGGAACGGGCAAGGAATTGGTGGCGCGCGCCATTCACTTGCACAGTTCACGCAGCAAGCAGCCTTTCGTCTCCATCAATTGCAGCGCGTTTCAGGAGACGCTGCTGGAAAGCGAGCTGTTCGGATATCTGAAGGGAGCCTTTACCGGAGCAACCACGAACAAGAAAGGCCTGTTCGAGTATGCCTCCGGGGGAACCCTCTTTTTGGATGAAATCGCGGAGATGAGCCTGTCCATGCAGGTGAAGCTGCTCCGCGCCTTGCAGGAGCGCAAGATTCGTCCCGTCGGGGGCAACGAAGAGATTGATATCGATGTCCGTGTGATTGCCGCTTCCAACCGGGACTTGCAACAGATGGTGGAAGAGAAAACGTTTCGCGAGGACCTGTTCTATCGCATCAGCGTGATTCCCCTGGAAATCCCCCCCCTGCGGAACCGTCCCGCCGACATTTCCCTGCTGGCATTTCATTTCCTCAAAAAATTCAGCAGCCAGATGGGAAAGCCTATCCACAAGATCAGCAGCGACGCCATCCGCCTGATGGAGAGTTATCCGTGGCCGGGCAACGTCCGGGAGCTTGA
This sequence comes from Acidobacteriota bacterium, assembly GCA_022567475.1. GTDB lineage: Bacteria > Acidobacteriota > Terriglobia > 2-12-FULL-54-10 > 2-12-FULL-54-10 > JADFGZ01. Next base: position 8,751 of record JADFGZ010000005.1, read on the forward strand.
AAACGCCATCGAGCGGGCGGTGGCCCTGGAAAAAGGAGAGGAAATCGTCCCGGACTCTCTGCCCGAACGGGTGGTCCACGGAGTAGACGTCAAATCCAATCGGAGCATCCTGACACAGTTGCCGGAAGAGGGCATGGATCTGGAGCGGCACATTCAGCAGATTGAGCGGGGACTGCTGGAGGCCGCCCTGGTTCGCTCCCACGGAGTCCGCACCCGCGCTGCGGATTTGCTACAGATGAGTTATCGCTCCTTCCGCCACTACGCCAAAAAATACGGCGTCTGAGCTTTCGTCTCACCGGAACGCGGTTCGCCCCGGCGATTACCCGCGAGTTTCCGCGAACTCTTTGCTTAATACAGCGGTTTCCCCCTCCGTCTTCGCGATAATGACCGCTCCGCAGCTATCGCTGAACACGTTCACTGCGGTGCGGCACATATCCAGGATGCGATCTGTGACCAAAATCAGTCCGATGGCCTCAATCGGCAGGCCGATCGCGCCCAGAATCACGAGGATCGCCACCAGGCTGGCCGCCGGAATGCCTGCCACCCCTATGGAGGTGAGCAAGGCGAGAAGCACGACGGTGAATTGCAGGCCAAAGCTCAATTCCATCCCGTAAGCCTGCGCGATGAACATCGCCGCCACGCACTCGTATAACGCCGCTCCATCCATATTGACCGTCGCTCCCAGCGGCAGGATAAAACTGCTGATGCGGTTGGAAACACGGGCGTTCTCCTGCACGCACTCCAGCGTCAGCGGCAGCGTGGCGGAAGAGGAGGCCGTAGAGAATGCCATCAGCAGGGCCGGGGACATCGCCCGAAAATGCAGCCAGGGATCGACCCGGCCTACCAAACGCAACAACAGGGGAAGGATCACGAAGGTGTGAATCGCCAGCGCCAGCAGCACCGTCACGAAGAAGGAAAGCAAGGGAACAAACGCAGCAAACCCTGTCGTCGAAACCGTCTTTGCTACCAGCCCGAATACACCAATCGGAGCAAAACGCATCACCCAGAGAGTGATCTTCATCATCGTCTCAAAGATGCCCTGCCAGATCCGCTTCAGTGATCCTGCATAGTCCGGTTGAATGCGGGTCATAAAGTAGCCGAACAGCAGGCTGAAGAAGATCAGTCCCAGCATTTGGCCCTCCGCAGCAGCCGCGATGATATTGGGCGGCACCATCCGCAGAAAAACCTCCGCTATATCGCCGGCCCCCCTGCCCTCGACTCCTTGCAGCGCAGCCTCTGTGTTCTCTGCCAGGCCCAGGCGTGGGCCCGCCGGCTCGCCATCCACGATCCCCGGCGCGATGGCATTGACAAGCGCCAAGCCCACGAGGATCGCCAGTATGCTGGTTAGCATGTAATAGAGAACGGTTTTTACACCGAGACGCCCCAGGCCAGCCTCGCCGCCAATCCCTGCTATTCCGGTAATGATGGCGGCCATGATCAGCGGCACAGTAATCATCTTCAGAGCATTGAGAAAAAGGGTGCCGATGAAATCGTAGGCCTGGTAATAGGTGACGCCGAAAAGTCCCGCGTCAGTCCCCGTGAGCGTTCCGGCAATACACGCCAGCCCAATGCCGATGAGGATTTGCCAATGCAGTTTCAGTCTGCGCATGATGAATGATTTTTCTCCCGTTTCCGGGGCCTGCCTCCAAACAAAATTGACCTGGCCGTTTTCTGTGCCATCCGGAATGAGAGTCTACATCACAGCCGGGAACTGTGAAACGGATTTTGGGAGAAGGAAGCAATTGCCGGCCACCGGCGACCGAACAATCTGCGGCACCCGCAGCAACCGGATGATTTGAAGCTCTCTGCAAGGGATCGTTTGTGGTAGCATACCGCCACGATGCAGGCTCGGCACCAAGCTTGGTACGCACAATGACAGATCATGACCTTCACGCGCCTTATTCTATCCGTGAGAGCATTATTCCTCGCCCCTGGCCCGGCGCCTGACGATAGCAACGGCCTCCGGCAGGGCGGCCTTTCCCCTCGATGGTTCCGGGATAATTCGCTCGAACAGCAGGAGCGCCGCATATGATCCCTGCGCTGCTGGGTTTCCTCGCGAGCGGCGCCGTCATCGTCGCCGCCGGGACCGCGCTGGCGAAGAGCGGCGACGCCATTGCGGAGCACACCCGCCTCGGGCGCGTCTGGATCGGATCGGTGCTGCTGGCCGGGGCCACCTCGCTTCCGGAACTGACCACCGATGTTGCAGCCGTTCGCCTGGGCGTCCCGGACCTGGCCGCCGGAGACTTGTTCGGATCGAGCCTTGCCAACATGCTCCTGCTGGCCTTGCTTGGCCTGCTGCCGCCGGCCGGACGCATCTTCCGCGAGGCGTCTTTCGATCACGCCATGGCCGCCAGCCTGGCCATCATCCTGAACGGCCTCGGAGCCCTCTTCGTGCTGGCGCACACCGAGAGGACGTTGCTCGGCGCGGGTCCCGAATCCGCCTTGCTCCTGATCGTCTTCGTGTTCGGGACGCGGGCGGTTTACCTCCACACGGTCGGTAAGCCCGGCCCCCCGGCGACGGAAGCCTCCTCTCATCGCGAACAGGGCGCGAAGACCTCTCTGCGCCGCGCGCTGGCGGTGTTCGCCCTGGCCGCGGCGGGCATTTTTATCGCCGCCCCCTATTTCGCCGCATCGGCCAAACAGATCGCCGAGCTGTCCGGGCTGGGGATGACCTTTGTGGGAACTTTGCTGGTGGGATTATCTACCTCGCTGCCTGAGTTCGTCACCTCCTTCGCGGCGGTGCGGCTGGGAGCCATTGACCTGGCGGTAGGGAACCTGTTCGGCTCCAATGCCTTTAACATGTCGATCTTTTTCGCCATGGACCTGGCGCATCCGGGCGGCCCGGTCTTCGGCGCGCTGGAGCCTGTGCACGCCGTCACGGGCCTGTTCGCCGTCGTCTTGACAACCCTGGGACTCGCCGCCATCTTCTTCCGCAGCAAGCGCCGCTTCCCGCTGCTCGAGCCCGGCAGCATCCTCATGCTGCTGGTCTACTTCACAGCGATCGGGCTTCTTTACGCCTACACGAGCGGGATTTGAGCGGAGAGTCAAGCCGGACCCAGGGTCTTTACCGTCCTTGCCTGGGCTAGTTCTCGTCTTCAAATTGGAGGGGTTGGATTTCCTGCGGCTCGCCGAGCCGCCTCAGATCGTCGGCGAACTTCGGGTAGTCGCCTACGACGAAGATCGTCAACTGGTCCGGGTGGAGATAGTCCCGGGCCACGCGCTGGATATCTTCCGGCGTCACCGCCTGGTAGCCCGCAAACTGTTTTTCGAGGTGGTCGGAGGGCAGGCCGTCGTACTCCACCTGCATCAATGCGGACAGCGACCGGGCCGGGTTGGTGTAACGAAAGACGTAGCCGTAGAGAAACATCTCCTTGGCGGTGTCAAACTCATTCCGGGAAACTCGCTCGGCGCCGATCTTGCCGACCTCGTCCAGAATCGAATCAATGGCCTGAACCGTGGACTCCGTTTTGGTTTGCGCAGCGGCCAGAAAGAAGCTGACGTCTCTCTGGTTGGTCGGGAAGGCGGTGCCGACGCTGTAGGCCAAACCCTCCTCGGTGCGCACGCGCTGGGAGATGCGGGAGCTGAAGGCCGACCCGCCCAGGATGGAGTTCATCAAACCGATGGCGAAGCGGTCCGGGTTGTCCCGGTTCGTCCCCCAGTGGCCGATGCGGAGGTTCGATTGGTTGATCTCCTTGGGGATGTAATAAACACCGGCCTTCGGTTGCTGATTGGCCATGGGAAGCGGGGGCAGGGTGACTTCGGCGGATGGCCAGTCGCCCAGCAGTTCCCGCAGCTTCCGGAGCATCTCGGTTTTGTCGAAATCCCCCGTCAGGCCCAGCATCATCTGGTTCGGGTGAAAATACCTGCTGTGGAACCGAATCAGGTCGTCGCGGCTGATCTGGCCGATGCGCTCCACCGTGGGAGTGCGCCCGGAGGGGTGCTCCTCGGTGTAGAGGAGCCTGGAAAACTCCCGCCGGAGCATGGGGCCGGGAGTGTCGTTGGAGCGGCGCAGCGAATAGATGGTCTGCTGCTTGGCCAGCTCCAGGAGAGATTCATCGAAGGCCGGGTATCGCAGCACGTCGGCCAGGATGCGGAGAGCCTCGTCGGCGTCCTTCTGCGGCACGTTCAGCGAGACGCTCGCCTGCTCCCTGCCCATCGAGGCCGAAAGCTCGGCGGCGATGAAGTCCAGCCGCTCCTCCAGTTGCTCGGAGGGAAAGTTCTTGGTGCCGCCCGTGCGGAGCAACTCGCCCACCAACTCGGCGGTCCCCAGTTCGTCCGCCGGTTCGTAGTAGCTGCCGATCCGCACCAGCACGTTTACGTCGAGCAGCGGAAGGCGATGGTCTTCCTGGATATAAACGATCATGCCGTTATCGAAGACCACGCGCTCGATCTCCTTGCCCACCTCCGGAAAGGTGGGAGCGATCGGCGGTCCCTTCAACTGCATGGCCTGATCCCAGCCGGATGAGTGGCTGTCGCCGCGGGTGGCCGACGCTCCGCCACGCTCGCCCATCTGAGCCTGCGCAGCGCCCCAGGCAAACGCGACCGAGAAAACAATTAAGAGAAAGCGTTTCATTATTTGTTCTCCAAGTCTCTGGACGTGTCATGCGCGGGTATGTCCTGCAAACGTTCGGCGGTAGCAGGAGGCGGCGTGTCTGCCGCGCCGCCCTGCCGGGACTTCGATTTGATCTCCGCCACCGTGCGGTTCTCCTCTGCGAAGTATTTCTTCGCCACGTTTTGCACGTCCTCCGCCGTCACGGCTTTCAGCTTTTCTCTCTCCGTCAGCACGTAGCGCCAGCTTCCGGCCAAGTGCTCGGAGGCGGCAATGACCCTGGCGATGCCGAAATTCGACCGCAGCGAACGGATCGCGGAGGCATCCACGGCGTTGCGGACGCGGGTCAGTTCCTCTTCGCTGGGAGGCTCCTGTTGCAGCTTGCCGATCTCTTCATAGATGGCCTCCTCCAGCTCCTGGGAGCTTTTTCCCCGGGCCGGGGTGGCGGAGAAGACAAACAAGCTGGGATAGAGGCTGGTCATGGGCCCGGCGCTGGCCCGGAGCGCCACTTTCTTCTCCAGGACCAGGCTCTTGTAGAGCCGCCCGGTGCGCGATCCCCTGGAGACGCCCGAGAGCAGTTGGCCCAGAACGTCCAGCGCGTAGCTGTCCTCGTGGCCGATCTGGGGAATGTGATACCCGATATGCATCTGCGGCTGGGCGTCCAGGGAAATCGTCACGCGCCGCTCGCCCCGCTGCCGCGGCTCCTCGGTGATGCTGCGCCGGGGAAGGGTTTGAGCCTGCAACGGCCCGAAGTATTTCTCCATGATGGCCATGGTCTTGTCCGGGTCGATGTCGCCGACGATGGCCGCGATGGCGTTGTTCGGGGCATAGAAGGTCTTGAAGTATTCGAGCACTTCCTCCCGCGTCATGTTGTCCAGATCGCCAGCCCAGCCGATGACCGGGTTGCGATAGGAGTGCGACTGAAAGGCCGTGGAGTGGAAGACCTCCCAGAGCAGGCCGCTCGGACGGGTGTCGGTCCGCATGCGCCGCTCCTCGTGCACCACGTCCCGTTCCGGATAGAATTCGCGGAAGACGGGGTTGGCAAGGCGGTCCGACTCCAGAAAGGCCCACACCTCCAGTTGATTGGAAGGCAGTTGGACGAAGTATTGGGTGGAGTCCCGGCCGGTGGAAGCATTCAAATGAGTCCCGCCCAGCCGCTGGTAGGTCTGCCAGAGTTCATCCTTGACGATGTATTCCCGCTGCTGCCGCAGGGCGTCGGCCATCTCTTGATCGAGCTGAGCGATCCTCGTTTCGTCTTTGTTCTCATCATTCTCATCCTGGGCCTCATCCTTGGTCGCATCCCTGGTTATATCCATGGTCGCAGCGGGGGCCTCACCTTGGTCTCATCCGGCTCCTCAAAAGCGGAGCCGCGTTTGCGGCGCTCGCGGTCGAGCTCCCAATAAATGCCGTCGATCTTCTCCATCCAGGGAACCTCTGCTTGGAAGTCAGTGGTTCCGTAAATTTTGGTTCCCTTGAACATCATGTGTTCCAGCAGATGCGCAATGCCGGTCCGCCCCTGCGGATCATCGACGCCCCCCACGCGGAAACGAAGATAGAGCGCAACGGTGGGCGAGTCGTGCCGTTCGACCATCAAAATCTTCATGCCGTTTTCGAGGGACCGCTCGATAACGTCGAGCTTCACGTTTTGAGCGCTCAAGGAGGCTGGCAAGGAAACTGTGATGATGAAAAGCCAGATCGCCAAGCGAATCTTGCAGAAATTCCTCATGCTAGAACCCTTTCATTTTCATTCTTCCGTTTGGAGTGAAGGCCCCGACCCCACATCCGCACCGGATGGGTGATCGCCTGCGGCAACCCTGCCTTCCGTTGCAATCCCATCGAAGGAAAGGGCTGTCCGCCACGTCTTACCGTTCACATGATACCGTTCACATGATAATAGTGGAGAAGGAGCCATCTTTCCAAATCAATTCCATTGGATGCAGGAAGCAGGCCCGGCGTTGGCAGGCGGCAGGGGAAGCTCGCGCCGTGAACACATTGCCGCGATCCCGCCAACTGTGCTAGCCTGAGCCTGTTTGCAGCGGCCCAAGCGCTGTGAAAACGCGGGGTGTTTTGCCCGCATCTTTTGCCCGCATCAACGACCGTCAAGAGTTAGAACAGATGAAGTCTCCTCTCTCGAAAGGAACGCTGGTCGGCATCGTATTTGGAGCGGTGTTTCTGCTGCTGCTTCTCTATCAGACCATGGGCATGCGGCAGTATGAATGCGAGGTTTGCGTCGAGATCGACGGGCGGACCCATTGCATGAGTGTAAAAGCCGAAAATGAGCAGCTGGCGATCCAGACCGCCAAGGACAACGCCTGCTCCGTCCTGGCCGGAAACCGGGCGGAGAGCTTCCGCTGCTCGCAGTCCCCTCCCACCAGCATTCGTTGCAAGCAGCTTTAGTTCCGATTTGAGATACGGTTCTGCCGAGCGGAAATCCGTGAGGGGGCTAGTTTCCCGGGCAGTTTCCGCCGTTCAGGTGGGACTGGAAATCTTCGGGGAACATTTTCAAGGCGCTCAGCAGAGGCGGGCCCGGCATGTTGACCAGGCTGCAGTAGCCCTTGCCTTTGTTGAAATCGAGCAGCTTCGGAATCTGATCGAGCGCCGCCGCCGGCACCTGGCCTTGTTGGACCCTGCCCAGCAGGGTGGCGAGCGCGGTGGTCTCCATGCGGCAGGCGGGACATTGGCCGCAACACTCTTTTTCAAAAAACCGGGCCACTTCCAGAGTCACCTCCACCATGCAGGTTCCTTCCGCGTAGCCTCGCATGACGCCGCAGCCGATGTTGGAGCCGGCGGCCCGCAACGCCTCCGGGCTCAGCGGGCGGTCCGGGTCAGGAAGCAGGAACCCGCTCGAGGGGCCTCCCGGCAAGATGGCGCGCAGCCGCGCGCCCTGCTTCAGCCCGCCGGCCAATTCTTCCGCCAACTCCCCTTCGCGGGCCCCATAGGGCAACTCATAAACGCCGGGCCGCGCCCATTCTTCGTTCATGGAATAGAGCATGGTGCCGGAACTTTCCTCGGTCCCGAATCCGCGATACCACTGGGCGCCGTTCAAAATGATGGGAGCAAGATTCGCCAGCGTCTCGACGTTATTGACAACCGTAGGCTGGCCGAACAATCCGGCCGTAACCGGGTAAGGAGGCTTCTGCCGGGGAAGAGGGTCTTTTCCCTCCAGCACCTCCAAGGCGGCCGTGTCCTCTCCGGCGACGTAGGGCGTGGGCGCGGGGCGGCTCTCGACCGTCACCCCGAACTTCGTTCCCAAGACCCGTTCCCCCACCAATCCTTCGGCCTGGGCCTCTGCCAGGGCCTGCTCGATGCTTTGCAGGGCCTGCTGATAGGTTTCATTGGTATAAAAAAAGGCGCGGGATGCGCCCACCGTGTAGGCGGCAAGCAGCATGCCTTCCAGCACGGCGTGCGGAACACGCTCGAGCAGAATGCGATCCTTATGAGAACCCGGCTCGTCCTCGCCCCCGTTCGCCACCACATATTTTTGCTTCCCTTCAGCCTGGGCGCAGAGAGCGAGCTTCTGCGCGGCAGGAAACCCGGCCCCGCCCCGCCCGCGCAACCGCGCAGCCTCCACTTCCTGCAAGACGGTGGAGGGATCGGATTGAGTGAGCGCCCGCCGCAAGGCCTCGTAGCCTCCACGCCGGCGGTACTCGGCTAGATTCTCTCGATTGGCCGGAATCCCGGAAGGAAACAGGATGGTTTTGGATTGCGACATGAGCGCGTCTTTACTTAGGAACAGCGCTTAGGAACAGCTTCACTTGGAAATATCTCCACCTGGGGCCGCTGTTATATGGAGTATCGTCACATGGGGTATCGTCAATAGAGGCCGGCGTCGAGCAATTGGAAAATCATCGCTTTCAAGCCGGGATCGATCGTATCCAGCCTCTCCAACGTACTCGGATGGCCCGGCGGCTGGCCTCCCCGCAGGGAGGCGATGATCTCGGCGACATCCTCCGGCTTCACGCCTGCGTACCAGACCTTGTCCGGATAGACGACCACATTCGGCCCTTCGTGGCAAGCTCCGAAGCACATATAGGAGCGAACCTCCATTCGCTCATCAGGGCCAGCTTCTTGTTGCAGCTTCTCCATCACTTCGGCGGCCTGGCGCACCCTGCAATCGACGTTCTGGCAGACGAAGATCAGTTTTTTCTCCACAGCTCCACCTTGGCTCCACTTTGCTTAGCTCCACCTTGCTCGCTGAACGGAATCCGCCTCGGAACGAAACATCTCCCGGAAGACTCCCCCCGCCTCGCCCGTATGCAAACATGATACGAATATGATGCGAACACTAGGAAACAAAATTATACTTGCTCAGGCTCCACTCTGGCCAGCCCCGGCCTTCCGCCGGAACCGCGCTAGCCGAACGCTAGCCAAAAAAAACCGATGCGGTGGCATAGAGTTCCGGATCGACCCGGCGAGGCTCGCGCGTGGCCTCCGCCAGGGGAACAGCCACAATCTGGGTGCCGCGCAAAGCGACCATCTTGCCGAACTCTTGCCGGTCGATCAAGTTTGCGGCATGCACTCCGAAGCGCGTGCCCAGGATGCGGTCAAAAGCCGTGGGGTTGCCGCCTCGCTGGAGGTGGCCCAGCGTCACCACCCTGGTTTCAAACCCCGTGCGCGACTCCACCACGCGCGCCAGCGCCTGCCCCACTCCGCCCAGCCGCGCGTGGCCGAACTCGTCCACGACCGCGTCCTGCTGGACCGGCCCTGGAGACCCTTCCGGCGCGGAGGGCAATTGGACGCCTTCGGCCACGACGACGATGCTGAAATACTTGCCCCGTCCATGCCGTTTCCGCAACACCGCACAGAGCTGATCGAGGTCCACCGGCTGCTCCGGGATCAGAATCATGTCCGCACCGCCCGCCATGCCGGAAGCCACCGCGATCCAGCCCGTGTCCCGGCCCATCACCTCCACTACCATGACGCGGTTATGCGCCTCCGCCGTGGTGTGGAGCCGGTCGATGGCTTCGGTGGCAATGTTGACCGCCGTGTCAAAACCGAAACAATAGTCCGTCCCGCTCAGGTCATTATCAATGGTTTTGGGAATGCCCACCACCGCAACGCCGTCCTGAAACAAGCGGTCGGCCACGCCCATGGTGTCATCGCCGCCGATGGCAACGAGCGCGTCAATCGCGTTCTTCTGCAGATTGGTTTTGATGGTGCTGAGCCCGTCGGGACGTTTCAGCGGGTTCGTCCGGGAAGTGCGCAGGATGGTGCCGCCCCGGTAGACGATTCCGGAAACACGCTCCAGGTCCAGCCGTTCCATCTTGTTTTCGAGCAGGCCTCTCCAGCCCTCCATAATGCCGGTAGTCGCATAGCCGAGAGACCTCACTCGCCGCACGACGGCCCGGATCACCGCATTCAACCCGGGACAGTCTCCGCCGCCGGTCAAGATGCCGACAGTTAGACACATGGTTCCAACTCCTTTCGGGAATCCGGCATTCTTTTCCTTTTCGGCGGAAACGCCAATTTCTACACCCGTCAAACTGCCAAGATTACCAGAACATTCCCGTTTGCAGGAGACAACAAGACCGAAGCTGCCTGGAGGCTCTTTGAATGACTTGCACAACTTATCCTACGGCATGTTGTTCTCATCGGCAACGCGGGAGTGTGACGGGCCCGTGCAGCCTGGCCGAATCTTGGAAAAAGGCCCTATAATTTGGTATGCTAGCCGCTGCCCAAACACCACTCAATTCAAACGGGCCAAGCTCCCAGCCGCAAGCGGAGCAGAGGGGGGAGCACTACGCTAAAAGCGGCGGGCTGATTCCAAATCAAGGATGAGGAGCAGGTGAAAACGCCGCTCCTCAAGGGGAAGAACCTCTGATCTTTCGATCTATGATCTTTGCAGGGAGGGTTCGGTGATAGAAGTTCAGGGATTGACCAAACGATATGGACGGACCGTAGCCGTTCAGGATGTCAGCTTCTCTGTAAAGAAAGGGGAAATCCTAGGATTCCTCGGCCCGAACGGCGCCGGAAAAACCACCACCATGCGGGTGCTGACCGGCTTTCTGCCTCCCACGCTCGGCAAAGTGACGGTGGCGGGATACGACGTGATGCAGGAGCCGCTTGAGGTGAAGCGCCGCATCGGGTATCTGCCGGAAACACCGCCCCTTTACCCGGACATGAGGGTGATGGAGATGCTTGCCTTCGCGGGCCGGCTCAAGGGCGTATCCGGGAACCAGCTCAAGCAGCGCATCGCGGAGGTCTCGGAAAAAACTGCGCTTTCAGATGTCCCCCGGAAACTCATCGGCCATCTCTCCAAAGGCTACCGCCAGAGGGTCGGGTTGGCGGCGGCGCTGATCCATAACCCGGAGGTCCTGGTGCTGGACGAGCCGACGGCGGGTCTGGACCCCAAGCAGATTATTGAAACACGCAAGCTGATTACGAGCCTGGCCGGCGAGCACACCATTATTCTCAGCACCCACATCCTGCCCGAAGCGGCCAATACCTGCGGACGGGTGATGATTATCAACGCCGGGAAAGTCGTGGCCGAGGATACGCCGGAAAATCTGACGGCGCGGCTGCAAGGGTACGAAACGATGAACCTGGTTGTGGAAGGGCCGGAAGCGGAGGTGCGAGAGCGCCTGTCCCGCGTAACGGGAGTCAGCCGGGTCTCTCCATCCCAGGCCGGCAACGGCCGCGTGGCCTTCGCCGTACAGACGGTGAAAGGCCAGGACGTTCGGAAGGAACTGGCCCGGGCTGTGGTCGAATCCGGATGGGGGCTGCTCGAGCTGCGGCCCGTGGGATTGAGCCTGGAAGAGATTTTCTTGAAGCTGACCACAACCGAATCGGCGGACGACAACGCCGGCGAGAATTCCAAGGAGACAGCCGCGTCATGAAGAACATCTGGATCATTGCCCGCAAGGAGCTGGCTGCTTACTTCCATTCCCCCATCGCCTACATTGTCCTGGCGATGTTTACGGTGCTCTTCGGGTTCATCTTTTACAGCAACCTCCGGGATTTTATGATGGAGCAATTCCTGGCGGCCCAATACGCTCAAATGTACGGGCAGTTGACCCCTTTGAACGTGAATGAAAGCGTGATCCGAAGCCTGGTCTATGCGATCGCCGTGATCTGTCTTTTCCTGATGCCCATGATCACCATGCGCCTGTTCGCCGAGGAAAAAAAGACGGGCACCATCGAGCTGCTGATGACCTCGCCGCTGACCGACCTCGAGATCATCCTGGGAAAATTCCTGGGGGCTTTTTTGTTATATGCCTCGCTGCTGGTCCTGTCGCTTCTCTACATTCTGATCCTGTTTCTCTACGGCAACCCGGACGGGAAAGCCTTGATTGCCGCCTATCTGGGATTGGTGCTGCTGGGAAGCTGCTATTTGTCCCTGGGGCTGATGCTTTCCACTTTGACACGCAATCAAGTGATCGCCGGCAGCCTGGGCTTCGGCCTGTTCTTTATGCTGTATTTGATCGGCTGGGCCAGCAGCTATTCCACCGGCCAACTGGGGCAACTTGCCAACTATATTTCCTTCACCACCCACATCGATAATTTTTCCAAAGGCGTGATCGACCTGCGCGATACGGTTTACTACCTTTCCGTCATCGGGCTGAGCCTGTTTTTGACGGCCCGCTCGGTGGAGTCGGTTCGATGGAGAGCCTGAGATGGAACCTGAGACAGGACCTAAAACAGGAAAAGACGATATGGAAAAAAACGAGATGCCCCAGGGGCTGAAGAGCCATCTGACCAGCCGGCAAGCGAAGTACGGCTTGAATACGCTCATCTATTCCCTGGTGGCGCTGGCGATTGTGGTGGCCGTCAACCTGATCGCCAAACAGTTTGTCCGGCAACTGGATTTGACCGCCAACCAGCGCTACAGCTTGTCGCAGCAAACCGCGAATATTTTGTCCGGCCTGGATCGCGACGTCGAGCTGCTCTACTTCGACCGCAGGGCCAACTTCGGCAATCTGCGCGATCTGCTGGAGCAGTATTCTGTTCTTTCCCGGCGCGTCAAAGTCAGCTACGTGGACCCGGACCAGGAACCCGGCAAAGCCAACCAGTACAATGTGAAAACCTACGGGACGGTGATCCTAGCCGCGGGCGACCGCAACGAACAGGCGAAAGGAGTCGAAGAAGGGGATATCACCAATACCCTGATTCGCCTGCTCAAAGGCGAGGCCAAGTTGATTTATTTTCTGGAAGGCCACGGAGAGCGGGACCTGGAATCGAACGAGCGGCTGGGCCTGAGCGAAGCGAAGACGGCGCTGGAGGAGAGCAACTATCAAGTCCAGACGGTTTCTTTGCTGGAAGAGTCTCCTCAGGTGCCGGAGGATGCCAGCGTGCTGGTGGTGGCGGGACCGCAGAATGACCTGCTCGAACCGGAGATCGACGCCATCCGCGAATACATTCAAGGGGGCGGGCGGGCCTTCTTTCTGGTCAACCCGCACACGCCGCCCAACCTGACCGCACTGCTCGCAGAGTTCGGCGCGGACGTGCAAAACACTTTGGTGGTGGACACCAGCGGCATCGGACGCCTGTTCGGAACCGACGAACTCATGCCCCTGGTGATGCAATATGAAGATCATCCGATTACCAAGGACCTCGCCAATGTCGCCACGCTGTTTCCTTTCGCCTGCGCAGTGCAATCCTCGAGCGACGCCATGCCGGGAGCGCAGTTCCAACTGATCGCCCGGACCACGGCAAACAGTTGGGCTACCACCCAGGTGAGGGCTACGGAGGTGAGCTTCCGCGAAGGAGTGGACCTGGAAGGGCCTTTGGCGCTGATGGGGGCAGGGACGTACAAACCGCTCGCTTCGGAAAACGGCGAGGAAGGCCGCATCGTGGTTGCCGGGAGCACGGACATGGTGGCCAATTCCATCCTCGGGTTCAACGGCAACCGCGATCTGTTCCTGAACGCGATGAGCTGGCTCGCTTCCGACGAAGACCTGATCTCGATCCGTCCCCGCGATCCCGAGGACCGGCGCGTGGACCTCTCGTCGTCTCAAATGGATTTCGTTTGGCTTTGTATGTTTGCCGTTCCGCTGGCGATCGTCCTCGGCGGTTTCGGAGTGTGGTGGAAAAGACGAGGATGAAATGAGTGGATCAGGCTTTGCTCTCACCCGTCCATCCCTTGCCGCCAAAATTGCCTCGTAATACGCGCCGGGGCCGCCGCTCCCTGACGGCGTGAGCGGAAGCTGCTTTTGGCAGCGTGGCAGAGCGCACGACAACGGCTATGAAAATTCTGCATACCTTCGTCGCCTTGGGAATTCTCCTCCTGTTGGGGGGCGTGCTCTATTATCTGGATAAAAATCCGCCGGAGAACGCCTCGGAGGTGATTCCCAAGGAGAAACTTTTCTCCTTCCAGGCGGACCAGGTAGAGGAATTTTCAATCGAGATGCCGAACGAACCCACGCTGACTTCCCGCCGCCTGCCGGACGGAGAGGCATCGGCGACAGAGGCTGAGGTTGAAGAAGGCCCGGCTACGGCAGACCGGCCGCAGTGGGAATTTCTTTCTCCAGAGGGGGTGGCGGCCGACAGCATGCTGATTCAATACTTTGTCGAGTCGCTCCCCGGCATCGAGTACACGCCCGTGACGGAGGAAGCGCCTGCGTCGCTTGCCGACTACGGCCTGGATGAGCCGCAGAAGATTTTCTCCATCAAGCTGAAGCAGGGAGAGACCGTAACGCTCTCGATCGGAGGGGAAAACCCCAGCGGCTATGCCAAATACGGCATGTTGAGCGCCTCGCCCGGAGTGTTCTTATTGGATTCGCTGGGCTCCCCGGCCCTGGAGAAGACCCTGTTCGACCTGCGCGACAAGCGGGCCTTGCCCATTGACATGGACCGGGCACAGCGGCTGGAGCTGGACAACAAGGCCGGAAAAATTGTGATGACCAAGCTTCCCAATAACAACTGGGAGCTGACCCGTCCGGCCGTGCGGACCGACTACGCCGGCACCAATTATTTCGTCATCCGCCTGATCGGAGCATTGATGAAAACCGTAGAGGAGGAAGTCGCCGGCTCGCTCGCCCGCTACGGCCTCAATCGTCCCCAGGCCAGCCTGCAAGTGACGCTGCCGGACGGTTCTCATACTCTCCTGGTCGGCAGCGACAACAAGGACGGAGAAGGTTACTACGCCAAAAACTCCGCGTGGCCTCATGTCTTTACCATCAACCAGGATTTTTACGGCCAGTTGACCGGCAGCGTGGACTCGTACCGCAACCGCTACCTGTTCGATTTCCAGACCACCAACGTCCGGCGGGTGGAGCTTCAGACCGCCGAAGCGGATTTTCGCTTCGACAAGCTGGAAGAGCGCTGGGTCCGGGCGGCAGAGGAAGATGAAGAGGAAGCGGAAGCGGAAAGTGAAGACGCGGCCCCAACCGAAGTCGGGGAGGTGGATGTCTTCCTGAACAACATTCACGCCATGCGCATCCAGCAATACACCACCGACCGGCCAGGCAGGCTGGCACAGTACGGCCTGGACAAACCCTGGCTGAAGGTGAAGATCACCTTCGGCGAGGACAGCCAAGGCGAGGACAACCGGGAAGAAACCGTTCTGCTCGCGCTCCAAGACGGCAAGCTGTACGCCGCCCGGCAAGGCGAGCCCTCTGTCTACGAGTTGCGGGCAGACGAAAAGGAGAGGATTGAGGAGTCGCTCGGGAAATTTCCCTCCGCAGAAACGGGAATCCAGGAAACGCCCGTTGGATGAACATTAAACGTTAAATGTTCGATGTTTAGATATTCGATGTTAATTTCTGATACGCTTCCAATGCCAGCTTGCAAACAACATCTCCTGGGCCGGATCACACATGGCTGCCGAAAAATCACAAACCCTGTTTGAAAAAATCTGGAACCGTCACGTAGTGGTGGAAGAACCGGATTGCCCGGTGGCGCTCTACATCGACCTGCACCTGGTCCACGAGGTCACCTCGCCGCAGGCCTTCCAGGGATTGCGCGATCAGGGTCTCCGGCTCCGGCAGCCCTCGAAGACCGTAGCGACGGTCGACCACAGCATTCCCACCACCGACCGCTCGCTTCCCATCGCCGATCCCATGGCGGCCAACCAGATTCGGCAGCTTGAGGTCAACTGCCGGGAGTTCGGCATTCCGCTGCACGGCATCGACAGCCCCACGCAGGGAATCGTTCACGTCATCGGGCCGGAGCTGGGATTCACGCAGCCCGGCATGACGATTGTCTGCGGCGACAGCCACACCGCCACGCACGGCGCGTTCGGCGCGCTGGCGTTCGGGATCGGGACCACGGAGGTCCAGCACGTGCTGGCCGCGCAGTGCCTGCTCCAGCGGAAGCCACGGTCGTTCGAGGTCCGAATCGATGGGACGCTCCAGCCCGGCGTCTCCGCCAAGGACATCATCCTGGCGCTGATCGCCCAGATCGGCGTGGGCGGAGGGGTCGGCTTTGTGCTGGAGTACACCGGCAGCGCCATCCGCGCCCTCTCCATGGAAGCTCGCATGACGGTTTGCAATATGTCGATCGAGGCCGGGGCCAAAGCGGGAATGATTGCTCCGGACGAGACGACTTTCCACTACCTTGCCGGAAAACCCTATGTGCCCCAGGCGGCCGCCTGGGACGACGCCCTGAAACAATGGAAGCAACTGCCCTCCGATCCCGGCGCACGGTTCGACCGGTCCGTCACGATGGACGCCAGTCAACTGGAGCCGATGATCACCTACGGGACAAACCCCGGGATGGGTTTGCCGGTCACGGCGCCGGTTCCCTCTCCGGACTCTATGCCGGACACCGCCTCTCAAAACGCCGTCCGGCACGCTCTCGAATACATGGCGCTCGAGCCCGGAAAACCTCTGCTCGGCCATCCGATAGAGGTTGTTTTCATCGGCAGTTGCACGAACTCCCGCATCTCGGATTTGCGCGCCGCAGCCGGCATCTTGAAAGGACGCAAGGTGAGCCCGAAGCTGCGCGTATTGGTCGTGCCCGGCTCCCAGCAGGTGAAACGCCAGGCGGAACAGGAAGGACTGCCGGACATCTTCCGCGATGCAGGCTGCGAATGGCGCGAGCCGGGATGCAGCATGTGCATCGCGATGAACGGCGATGAGCTTGAGCCGGGCCAGTACAGCGTCTCGACCAGCAACCGCAATTTTGAAGGGCGGCAGGGCAAGGGCGGGCGAACTTTTTTGGCCAGTCCTCTGACGGCCGCCGCCTCGGCCCTGCAAGGCTGCGTTGCCGACGTCCGCACGCTGTTGTAGAAGATAGAAGACAGGAGACAGAAGGTCGCGGCGCAGTATTCGGACTCCTGACTTCTGATAATGAACTTCCGGTCATTAACTATGGAACCCATTACAAAAATCACCAGCCGGCTGGTGCCTCTCCCGAACGAGAACGTGGATACGGATATCATCGTTCCGGCGCGGTTTTTGAAGGTGACCGACAAGGCGGGCATGGACCAGTATCTGTTCCGCGACTGGCGTTTTGACGAAGCCGGAAAGCCCCTGCCGGATTTCATTCTGAATCAGCCGCGAGCCAAAGGAGCGCAGATTCTTCTGGCGGGCAGGAACTTCGGCTCCGGCAGCTCGCGGGAGCACGCGCCGTGGGCGTTGCTGGCCTTCGGTTTTCGGGCGTTGCTGAGCACCTCCTTTGCCGACATCTTTCAGGGCAACGCCCTCAAGAACGGGTTGTTGCCCGTGGTGATCCCACCCGATGTCCACGCCGATCTGTTCCGGCAGGTGGAGAAGAACCCGAACCTGGAGGTCACCGTGGAGCTGGCTTCGCAGACCGTCACGTTGCCGGACGGAAAGACCGTCAGCTTCCCGATCGACAATTTTTCCAAGCAATGCCTTCTGGCGGGAGTGGACCAGTTGGGCTATCTGCTCAAACAAGAATCCCACATCCGCGCCTACGAACAATCCCACCCGCCCCGAGTTCAAACGACAATAGGAAGTTAGTCCAGCGAAGGGAGAGCCTGCCAGTCCGTCCCGCTGGAAGTTTTGCGAGCCGGATTGTTCCTCTGGCAACGGAAGCCGGGGGAGGGACGAATTCTCGCATGCCGGACGCCGCTCAGGGAAATATTCTTGATTTTCGGGTGCTCTATCTGACCACAATAGGCCGCCGGTCGGGGCTTCCGCGCGAGATCGAGACATGGTTCGTGGCCTGTAATGGTAAGCTGTATCTTCTCGCCGAGCACTTCCACCGTGCCCATTGGGTGCGGAACATCGAGCGGAATCCCCGCGTGCGCGTTCGCGTCGGCGGACGGGGGTGGAGCGCCACGGCCCGCGTACTCGACGAGGAGCGGGACCGGGAAACGTGGCAGCGGGCTCAGAAGCTGGCGCGCCACAGGTACGGCTGGGGCGACGGGCTGCCGGTCGAGATCACTCCCGACGAGCCTTTCTGAGAAGCAGCAGGCTGAATTGGCCGGTTTGAATCAGGCGCGGTATTTTCACATATTGAACAGCACAGAAAACAATGGCGAGCAAAAAATCTGACAAGCATCCTGACAATCACCAGAACAATCAATGGCTGCGGCCGCTGGGGAACACCGGGCTGCGGTGCCACCCTCTGGGCTTCGGCTGTTATCGCGTGGCGGAGGGCAATGCCGAGCACGAAGCTGCTCTGCGCGCCTATCTGGAGCAGGGCGGAAACCTGATCGACACCAGCGCCAACTACGCCGACGGACGCTCCGAGACGCTGGTCGGGAAACTCCTCCAGGATTTCCCCCGGGAACAAGTGATCGTGGTGACCAAGGGCGGGTACATCCAGGGCGAGAACATGAAGCTCGCCCTGCAGCGGAAATTTCCCGAGGTGGTGGAGTACGGGGAAGGGCTCTGGCACTCCATCCATCCGGAGTTTTTGGAAACACAGATCAGCCGGAGCGCCGCGCGAATGCGGCAAAAGGTGATCGACGTGTACCTGCTGCACAATCCGGAGTACTACCTGGAGCATCAGGCGCACCATAAGATCATCACCGAAAAGGACCACCAGGAATTCTACCGCAGGGTGCAGGAGGCTTTCCGGTACCTGGAAGGAAAAGTGGCCGAGGGGAAGATCCGGTGGTACGGCATCAGCTCCAACAACTACGGGATGGCCTCCTCCAGCCGCACCCGGACCAGCGTCAGCCGCTGCTGGGAGGCGGCCGAGTCGGTGGCGGCCAATCATCACTTCCGGGTGGTGCAGCTTCCCATGAATCTCTACGAAAGCGGCGGGGCGCTGGAAGCCAACAACAACGGCCAGACGGTCCTGGAGTTCTGCCGGGAGAAAGGCATCGGAGTGCTCCTCAACCGCCCGCTCAACGCGTTTTTCAGCCATCAGATGATGCGGCTGGCCGACTTCCTGAAGCCCGGCGAGAAGCCTCCGGGAAAGGAACAATTGCACGCGCTGCTCGAGCCCCTGCGAAAAATGGAGAAGGTATTAGAGGACCAGTTCGATATCTCCCTGCTCCATGGCGATGACGGCGGCATTGCCCGCTACCTGGAAGTGATCGTTCCCCAGATCAAGTCGCCTTCCCATTGGGAGGCGGTCTTTGCCGAGCACATCGTCCAGCCCATTGAACGATGGGCGGTACAGTGCCAGCAGCTATACGGTGGCCGGAAGGAGTGGGATGAGTGGCTGCGGAAATTCGGCGAGATCCTTCCCCGAATCTTTGAACAGGTTGCGCGGCACTTGGCAGCGTCCCAGCAAGGCGCCTCCGACGATTTGCGCAAACAGTTGCAGCAGGCCGGCTACCCGAAGACGAAAGAGTCGCTCAGCCGGATGTCCCAGAACGTGCTGCTGCACCTGGACGGGGTCTCCAGCGTGCTGAACGGCATGCGACGCGGGGAGTACGTGGAAGATTCCATGGGAACGGTGGAGCTTGAGCCTGTCGATTCCCTTTCCATTCTGTCCAAGTTCCGCCAACTGAATCCGCAAGAGCCTGTCCGCGCTGTCCATTAGAGGAAGCCGGTCTTTAGCTGCCATTTCGTAGTTGCTGTATAGCTTCCCAGAACGCTCGTGAAGCCCCGGAGGGGCGCAAGAGTTTAGCCCACGGCGCCAGCCGTGGGTGGGAAAGGCCATGCCGGATCAGCCCCGGAAGGGGCGCCAGAAGGGGCGAAAGAAGAAAGACGAGGGCCGGAGCGTCTTTCGCCCCTCTGGGGCTTGGGGTAATACCGGTCCCCGTTGTCCCAGGGCTTGCGCCCTGGGCTAGATTCTGCCGCCCTTGCAGGGCTGTGAAACACTCTACACCAACTCTGAAATTGGTCTAAAGCCTGGAACCGCTTCCGCACGCGGCCGCACGACCCATTTCAGGAACCAGTACGAAAGCACCATACAAAAAATGACTTTTCCGCTATTGAGCGGGGCCCGGAAACACCGTATCTTGGACATTGCCGCCTGGAATACCAGATGGCTTCCCTCCCGAACCATTTCCCCCGTTGCTTGAGGACGCGCATGCCACCAACGAGAAGCCGCAGCCAAAAAACCAGCAGACGCAGTTCCCTTCGTTTCCCTCTGGAGCTTCCCGCTCGAGTCCGCTGGGTGGAAGACAATCAGACCCGCACCCTGGATACGCAAACCAAGAATATAAGCAGTTCCGGCCTATACCTGCTGACGGATACTCAGAACCAGCCAGGCGCCAGGATCGAGTTTGAAGTAAAACTGCCTGCCGCGATCGTCAAGGGAGCCGGGGTTGTGTTGCGCGGGAAAGGGCATTTGGTCCGGCGCGATGAGTTGGAAGGCAATCGCGTGGGTCTCGCAGCGGTGATCGACCAATACCAGATTTTTTCGGAAGACTCCACGGCCGGAGACTCCCCGGCCTAAACGCATTGGTCTACAGGCCGTCTCCAGCCCTTCCGAGGTTTTCCCTCCGTCGTTTTCATCCTTCATCCTTCATCCGCCATCCGCTGACAGCCCGGCCTCCGTGTTGACTTAGCCATTGCCTCCGCATACCATTCGTCCTGTAACCGCCTGGGCAGTTTTTCTATGAAGTCGCCTTCCCATCTCCAAATCACAATCCTGGTTGCCGAGGCTCAGCCCATCTACCGGCTGGGGCTCAAACGGCTGCTGGGGGTGGAAGAAGATTTTCGCGTGGTGGCCACGGTAGCCACCGGGCCGGCAGTCTCTGAAGCGGTCCGGAAATTCCGCCCGGACCTGCTTTTGCTGTGCTGGGAGCGTTCCACCCGCCATCCGTTTGACATCATCCGGGAAGTGAGGAAGATTCATCCGCAGACCCGCGCCGTGCTGCTCAGCGAATCTACAACCGATGAAGGGATGATAGCGGCAATCCAGAATGGCGTGCGGGTCGTCCTGCCCAAAGAAGCGCCGCCGGAGACATTAATCTCCGCGCTGCACAAAGCTTACCGGGGCGAAACTTTCTTGGTGGGCCGTCCGCGCGCGCCAGGGGCGGACTCACTCCGCGCCGCACCGCCGCAGGAGGCGGAAGAAGGTTTGACGGCCCGTGAGTTGGAGATCATCAGCCTGATCGCCCAGGGGTTTCCCAATAAAGAGATCGCCGCGCACCTGTACCTCAGCGAGCAGACGATCAAAAACAAGCTGCGGATTGTCTTCGACAAGCTGGGCGTCAGCGACCGGCTGGAACTGGCGCTCTACGCCATCCATCACCGCTTGTTTTCCCCACCCGATTCCGGCTCGGCCAGCAATTGAGCCGCAGAGAAAATCATCAGAGAGTGTTTCGCAGCCCTGCAAGGGCGGCAGAATCTAGCCCAGGGCGTAAGAGTCTGTGTGATAACTACCCCCAGCGGCTAAAGCCGCAAGGAAGGGCAATTGATTTAACTCGACTTACGGCACGGTTAAAACCGTGCCCTGACGCAAGGCCGGGGCTTCACGATGAAATTGCACTAAGCCCTGGGATGAGTCTTGTCGTAGACTTCCATCAGTTGGCGGATGGAAATACGGGTGTACTTCTGGGTGCTGGAGAGGCTGCTGTGCCCCAGCAGCTCCTGGATGGCTCGCAGGTCGGCTCCCTCGCCCAGCAGATGCGTGGCAAAGGCGTGGCGCAAGGAGTGCGGGTGCAGCGTCGAGTCGCCGCGAAGCAGGATGGAGTACTTTTTTACGATGCGGAGCACGGAGCGCGTGGTGAGCCTGCCGCCGCGCGCGTTCACAAACAGCGCCTCGGTCTCGACGCCGTTTTTCTCAAGCAACTCCCGGCGCAGGGGGCTGTAGTCCTCCAGCGCCGCCAAAGCCCTGGAGCCAAATGGAACGATGCGCTCCTTCTTTCCCTTGCCCCGCACCAGCAGCATGGTCTCCGCCTGGTCCACTTGGTTCTGGTCCAAACCCGTCAACTCGCTCACACGCAACCCGGAGCCGTAGAGAAACTCCAGGATCAGCCGGTCGCGCGCCACCAGCGCCGCCGCGCCGGGTTGGACGGATGCGGCGATTTTGCCCACGGCGTCAATGAGCTGGTTGGTCTCCTCCGCCGTCATGACGTCGGGAAGCGTCTGCGGCAGGCGCGGACTCGCCACCAGTTTGGCGGGGTTCTCCTTTGCCAGACCTTCCCGGCATGCGTACCGATAAAAGGAACGCAGAGCGGCCAGCTTGCGGGCAACGGTGGCCGGCTTCCGCCGCTGTGCGTACAGCTGTCCCAGGTATTCTCTGATTTTTAGATAATGGACCGAAATCGAAGGACGCGATTTTCGGGAGGAGGGGACTCCCTCCGCGCCGGAAGATTTTACAGCGCGAAAAAACGCTTCCAGGTCGCTGCGATAGTTACGCAGCGTGTGGACGGAATAGTTGCGCTCGGCGCGCAGGTGTTCCAGGAATTGTTCGACGGCGGGATGCAGCGTCTGGCTCATCGTTTTACGCAGAACAAACAGGTCACGCAGAACAAACAGGCAAGAATGCCTCCCCTATTTTATTCCAGAATCGCCCGGAGAAGGCCCCGATTGAGTCCGGCAGTGCAAATGAAGAGGTTCAAAAAAAGGTCCGCAAAAGTCACGCGTAGCTTTCCGGTATATCGGCATCGGCATTCTCATGCTGTCGTTGGTTGCAGCCCGGCAAACCACTGCTCGAACTCCCGCAAGGCAAACTGGCACTGGCGGGCGCGGCGTTCCTTCTTGCCGAGCTTGGCAGAGTCTGCATCACTCAAAGGCGGCAGCAGGTCGAAGGCGATGTTGGCAGGTTGATAGCCGCGCGGATTGGCGCGGGTGATGTAATGGCAGAGGGAACCAAAAGCAGTGGCGCGGGGCGGAGCCGCGAGAGCTTCTTCCGCCAGCGCCAGCCGGGCCGCGTGGATGCCGGCCATCAGGCCGGTGGCGATTGATTCCACGTAACCCTCGACGCCCGATAACTGCCCGGCGAAAAAAATCCTGGGCTGCGCGCGCAACTGGAGCGTGGGAGCCAGCAGCGCCGGGGCGTTGATGTAGGTGTTGCGATGCATCTGGCCGTAGCGTATGAACTCGGCGGCCTCCAGGCCCGGGATCATCCGCAGGATGCGCTTCTGTTCGCCGAACTTCAGATGATTCTGGAAGCCCACCAGGTTGTAGCTGTCGGCGCGGAGGTTTTCCCGCCGCAGTTGCACGGCGGCGTACGGCATCCTGCCCGTGCGGGGGTCGCGCAGGCCCACGGGCTTCATCGGGCCGAACCGCAGCGTGTCCGGGCCGCGACGGGCCAGCTCCTCAATCGGCAGGCAGCTTTCAAAGTAATTCAAGTCCTCAAACTCGTGCGCCGCCACCGACTCAGCCGAGAGCAACGCCTCGTAAAAAAGCTGGTACTCTGGCTTGCTCATCGGGCAGTTCAGGTAGTCACCTTCTCCAGCTTGATCTCCATTCTGCCCGGCGGAGTTGTTGCCGCTGCCGGGGGAGTCCGTTGCGCGGAGTCCTTTGCCGTAGCGCGAGGCGGCGAACACCTTGGTCGAATCAATGGTGTCAGCCTCCACGATAGGGCTGATGGAGTCATAGAAGAACAGGCGCTCGCTGCCGGTCAACTGCTGGATGGAGTCCGCCAGGGCGTCGGAGGTCAGCGGCCCGGTGGCCACAATCACGACCGACTCGCCGGGAATGGCGCGGGCCTCTTCTCTGCGAATTTCGATCAGCGGCTCTGCCTCAATGGCCGCCGTGACGCCTGCGGCGAACCGTTCGCGGTCGACCGCCAGCGCCTGACCGGCCGGGACGGAGCAGTTCCTGGCAACCTCCAGCAACAGGGAGCCTGCCCGCCGCAGTTCTTCTTTCAGCAGCCAGGGGGCGGAGCCTTCGCGGTCGCTTTTCAGGGAGTTGCTGCAGACCAGCTCGCCAAGCTGGCCGGTCGTGTGGGCCGGGGTCGGGACCGACGGGCGCATCTCATAAAGCTCCACCGGCACCCCGCGGCGCGCTGCCTGCCAGGCCGCCTCGGAGCCCGCCAGCCCTCCTCCCAAAACTATGATCCGCTTCTTGTTGCCCCATGCTGAATTCATTCTAGCAAACAGTAATGGCAGGCAAGAGTTTCTGTCGCTGCCGGGTGTAATATTCCTAGCCGCGCTGCTTTCCAAGCAGATAAGCATCTTGAGTGCCATACATCACGCCGGCACACAGCCGGAATCCAATGGAGCTGAAGAGTTCCAACAGAAACGACTCTTCATAAGCGACTGCATTTTCCGAACAAAGATCGCTGCTGGAAGCAAAATGGTCATGATAGAAAGGGAATTTGAGCGGATGTCTTCCCGTGCCGTGGATTGCCTCTTGACGCGAACGATAGGTGAAAAAGGATGCGTAGATTCTCCCGTCTGTATCCAGCAAACGAAACATCTCCAACAGATAATGTCGCAGGTCTTCTTCCAAAAGATGCGTGAAAACCGAGGTCAAAATAATCAGATCAAACGACCGGTCTGGATGGGGGAAGCGGAAATCCCTAGCCGGGTATTTCCCCGCAGGGTTGTAGGAGCGATTGCGAAGATCAGCGTGGTAAAACTGAAAAAGGTCGTTTTTCGAGCTGATGCGCCGGTGACACCAGTGAACAGATTTCCGGTCAATATCCATCCCCACGTATCGCACGTTTAATTTGCGAAGATTGGGATCGGTGGAGAAGGCAAAAGCCAACCGCCCACAACCGCACCCGACATCCAGAATCCTGCAGTTTTGTCTGAATAAATCAAGCCGCTGAAATTCATTCAGAAACCAGGGGCCAACCTCTTTGAAACCTTTTGCCCCTCCCACGAGGTTCCGGAGCGAATAAGGCGGCAGATCACCTTGCCTCGTCGCGAGCCGATAGAAAAAGTCGAATTTATCTGTAATGGCTTCGTGAAAGAAACGATAGTAAACGTAACTTTTCTCCCGCTTCCAAAAGCTCATCTATGAAGCCGCTCCAAACAATCAAGCATTCAGCGATGTTGTAACCCGGAACGCCACCCTCAAAAGTGCTGAAAGCCCCGCGTCGGCAGAGGGTGTGCTTTTTCTCCCCGTACCAGCAATAGTTTGCGGCCGGAGAGTATCTGCCCGATGCGGGTGAGCCGCACGCCGGCTAAACTTCCGGGAAGCCGGCGCGACTGCCGGGCGGGAACCGTAAATAACAGCTCTAAATCTTCGCCGCCGTGCAGTGCGCAATCCATTGATGTCCGGGAAGAGCGGGGAATCGATGCTTCTATAATGCTCGCACCCACCCGGCTTTCCTCACACAAGCGCGCCAAGTCGATGGAGAGGCCGTCGCTCAGGTCGATCATGGCGGAGGCCAGCTTTCGCTCGCGCAGGTATTGCCCGGCGCGCAGGCGCGGCTGAGGATAATAGAATGCTTCGAGGTCCGCCTTGTGGCTTGTCCTTATTTTTACTGTCCTGCTTTTTGCTTTCCTGCAAGGCGCGTAAGCCGCTGGCCGCCATCCCGAGCTTGCCGGTCACCCAGATTTCATCTCCGGGGCGGGCGCCGCTGCGCAGGATGGCGCGGTGGCGCGGCGTCTCCCCCACCACCATGATGTCGGCGACAATCGCATGGGGTGACGCGCCGGTATCCCCGCCGGCCAGGATCACTTTCGCCGCTGCTGCGAGGCGAAAAAAGCCGCGCCAAAAACCGTCCAGCCAGCCTGAGGGCAATCGCCGAGGCAGCCCCAAGGAGAGAAAGGCATACCGGGGCACGCCACCCATGGCGGCAATGTCGCTCAGCCCGCGGGCCAGCACCTTGTAGCCCACTGCTTCCGCCGCCTGCCATTGCCGCCGGAAGTGAACGCCTTCCAGAAACAGGTCGGTGGTAATCAGGAGGTCCTTTTGGCGGGAGGCGGCGATAACGGCGCAATCCTCCCCGATGCCACGGCGCAGCGCGGAGGATTTCCCTAGACGGGCGGCGTGTTGCGCTGCCCGCCGCCGCAGAAGGTTTACGAATTGTCTTTCACTGATACGTTCACTGATACGTTCAGTGACACGGGCAGTGACACGGGCACTTTTCACTGGCAACTGCCTGCTGATGCTTGGGTGACGACTCTGCGCGGAGCACGGCTGACCAAGATAAGTTCCAAGATGGGTTCCAAAACGGGTTAAAGACGGGCTACGGAGAGCTTGCCGGGGAAGCGTTCGGCTCCAGGAAGCTCAAAACGCTCTCATCCCACTCCCACCGCAAAAAGACTGACTCCTGCCGATGCTCGACCGATATCCCTGCCAGCAATGACGAGAAATTTTTCTCCGGCGTTTCGGATTCGCCGGAGGGTAAAAATCTGAGCAGCGCCAGGATTCCTTGGACCGAATTGGCAATTCGCTCGGCGGAAGCGGCGCTGTCGCATTGAGCTTCCAACTGAAAGCGAAGCTGCGCAGGGCTATTTTCTGACGGCGGATAAACCGGATCAACCGGATAAACCGATAGATAAAGCGTCTTGCTTCCTTCGAGGAACCTCCCTCCCAACTCGAACGACCCCAGCGGCGGCGGCTCTCCATCCGCATTCAGCAACTTTTCCAGCCTCCCGACCGCCCAAACGCTGCTCCCGGCCGGTATGTGGTCCAGATCATGGGCCTCCTCAATCTCGGCGGCGGCGGAAGCGGCTATGTCTCCTGCATGCCTTTGCAAAACCTGCCGGATGGAATCCATGTCTCCTCCGACAGAAAACCCAACCAAGTCATGATCGAGCAAGACAAGACGAAAGGGCCGCGACTGCCCGAAGGTAAACACGGTTTGTCCCATCTCTTTTGTTGTAACGGCGCCCAGCGACTCGATGTAAGCGGTGATTTGGGGACGGTCCAAAGCGACCTGTGCCGCGCCCACCCAGTCCGGTCCCGATTTTGCCAAAGCCAGCCGCTTCAGGTCCCGTCCATAACTGAATCCGGTGGCGCGCACAAAGTCCTCGTACTCTTGTTCGCGAGGAATCCGGGGCGCTTGGGTCAGTAGTTTTCTGACAACCGGGCTTGCCTGGAGTGATACCAGATCGGCCATCGCGTATAGGTCCGACCCTGCGGGCAAGAGCCGCAGCAGAGCCAGACGCAGGTCCAGGTCCGGGCGTGCGGGCCTGCTGCCGGGAACCAAAAACAGCACCGTTGCCGCGGCAGCCAGCAACCCAGCCAGCAAACCAAAAAGCCATATCTTCTTATTTTTCAAGCTGCTTTGCCCCTTTTTCGTGCTGCTTTATCCGTCTTCCGTTCTGCTTTGCCTTGGAAAATCACAGATCCCCGGACAATTCATAGCTTTCGGTTATCGCCCCCGGCTGCTATAATAATCGAAGTGGAGAGCGCTGGGCCGTAAATGTCAAAATATTCAGTGATAACTCGTCTTTCCTTTCTGGTAATATTAGAAGTTAAGAAGGGTGGGATGATTCTTTCGATTGCTGATAGTTCTGTTTTGTGATATTTTATAGGTTTTTGAGAAGGCTGGCGTAGCTCAGTTGGCAGAGCATCTGATTTGTAATCAGAGGGTCAGGGGTTCAAATCCCTTCGCCAGCTCCAGTTGATTGGTGCCGCCGGGCAGGCGTTGCGCCTGGAGTGTCTCCTTCTCGACCGGAAGGCGCAGCAGGGGTGTCGGCGCGCCCTTGAGTGATACCGATGAGCCGATGTAGCTCAGTTGGTAGAGCGCGTCCTTGGTAAGGACGAGGTCACCGGTTCAATCCCGGTCGTCGGCTCCAGAAGTTTGGTGTCTGCGGGAGTAACTCAGTGGTAGAGTCACAGCCTTCCAAGCTGTTGGTCGCGGGTTCGATCCCCGTCTCCCGCTCCAAGACCGATTTAGTTTTAAGAAAGGCTCTTTGCACGGCCAGGGGGGAGGCTGGGCCGTCTGGGAAGCCTGGCTGGCAGCGTAGCGAAAAGGATTTTTTGCTTTACCCGCGGGAATGATTCAATAGCGCCCCGGAAGAGCCGCGACGAACTGCAAGGACAGCTTGACCTGGGTGACATCAATATCCAATGGTTCGCATTGAGGGGACAGGTGGCCGAGTGGTTAATGGCAGCAGACTGTAAATCTGCCGCTCCTTGCGAGCTACGGAGGTTCGAATCCTCCCCTGTCCACCAGCTTCTCATCTGAATGCCAGCACGGTGTCTTCTTCGCCTAACATAAGGGCCTGCGCTGTGGACTCTATGGAAGTCAACGTAGACATAATCAATATCCCCGGGAATACCGCAGACTGGAAATGGGCGCTGCAAGTTCCAACGAGAGACTTGCCTCGTTTGACTCAGGAGCAAAAAGCCACTGCCAAGGATTTCGGGATTTCCGAGGAGGAATATGCGCGCAGCGTAATAGCTCGGCAATATTCTGAAGCTCGCTACCGGCGATATGCAGAACACTTTGGGGATCTCTTGGAAAAAGCAGCTAAGTCACACGGCATAGAGTCGGTGAAAGTCATCTATGACGGGTGGGAGGATAAGTTTCATTGCAGATTGAAAATAAATAAGACCGAGTTGCCTCTGGACTTTGATGCGAACATTATCACCGAACCCTTGGATCGGGGAGACAAGAGCGCCTTGTTGCAGGCCCAACGGGATTTGAAGCGCGCTGTGGAGTGGATCAGCCAGGAGCTTTCCAAGAAGCGCAAGGTATCGTCTCGCTGAAAGAAGTCCATCATGCCACGACGGATTACGCTTCATCTATCGAAGAGCGGGTCGCAGGTGTTGAGGCGCGGCATCTTGAAATTGACTTTGCCTTCAAGCAGCATATCAGGAACCCTGCTTTCTTATGATGCCGAAGGAATCTGGTTTCAGGATGACAGGCTGTTGAGGGAAAATCGGATGGTTCTGGTGAAGTGGAACTTCATTGATGCAATTCTTTCTGATATTCCAGAACGGGAGCCAGTTTCAAGACGCGAGGCGGGCTTTGTAGCTCGTGTCGAAAATAGGGAGCAGCAAAAGCGATGGCGAAGGAAAAATTTGACCGTTCAAAGCCGCACGTAAATATCGGGACGATCGGGCACATCGATCACGGGAAGACGACGCTGACGGCGGCGATCACGAAGGTGCTGGGGAAG
Organism: Acidobacteriota bacterium; assembly: GCA_022567475.1. Taxonomy (GTDB): domain Bacteria; phylum Acidobacteriota; class Terriglobia; order 2-12-FULL-54-10; family 2-12-FULL-54-10; genus JADFGZ01. The sequence goes on from JADFGZ010000005.1 coordinate 37,532, forward strand.
AGCGACCCGAAGGTGCAGTTTCGGTCGTTCGATTCGATCGACAACGCGCCGGAGGAGCGGGAGCGGGGGATCACGATCGCGGTGGCGCACGTGGAGTACACGACGCCGAAGCGGCACTACGCGCACGTGGACTGTCCGGGGCACGCCGACTACATCAAGAACATGATCACCGGGGCGGCGCAGATGGACGGAGCGATTCTGGTGGTGGCGGCGACCGACGGGCCGATGCCGCAGACGAGGGAGCACATTCTGCTGGCGCGGCAGGTGGGGGTGCCGTCGATGGTGGTGTTCATGAACAAGGTGGACGCGGTGGAGGACGAGGAGTTGCTGGACCTGGTGGAGTTGGAGGTGCGGGAGCTGTTGAAGAGCTACGGATTTCCGGGCGACGAGATGCCGGTGGTGAGGGGATCGGCGCTGGGAGCGCTGAACGGGGAGGAGAACTGGGAAGGGAAGATCACGGAGTTGATGGAGGCGGTGGACAGCTACATTCCGATGCCGCCGCGGGACGTGGACAAGCCGTTTCTGATGCC
>JADFGZ010000110.1 GCA_022567475.1 Acidobacteriota bacterium
TATAGCATTTCTCTTCTTGGTGTATATCGGGCAGTGGTAGCCACGACGAGCGCTTTCTTCGTCGCGGGTCGTTGCGGGCAATGAAAAGCCCACGGCGAAAAAACAATTCGCCGTGGCTACCAAAGATTAGCCAGACTACACCAATTGGTGAAATGCTCTAATGGCGGCGGTGTGCCCCGGTAACTCTATCCAACGAGCAAATGCAGAGCGGCGGAAGCTTCTGCGGAGGGATTTGAATGTTCAGAGAAATGTTCAGAAAATTGGCACTTTTCATTTTTGCGCTAGTCATTAGTATGTAGCCTAAGCTCTTCCAGCATGGCCCAAACGACATCCACCGCGCGTGTTGCCGGCGTCATCAGCGACGCATCCGGCGGAGTGCTGCCCGGTGTGCAGGTCGTCGTTCGAAACGTAGAAACGGGCGTGGCTCGAACTGTTAACTCGAACGAAACCGGCCGGTATGTCGCGGCAGAGTTGCCGCCCGGCCCGTATGAATTTACGGCCACAATGACGGGGTTCGATACCCTGATTCGCTCCGGCATTACCCTAACCGTCGGGGCTAATATCGCCCTGAACCTGACGATGCAGGTGGGCTCGGTGGCCACGCAGGTTACGGTAACCGGCGAGGCCCCGCTGGTGAACACCACCACGGCCGGAGTCTCCGGGGTGGTGGAAGAATTCCGCATCACGGAACTGCCGCTGAACGGCCGCGACTTTGGCCAGTTGGCGCTGGTGGGGCCAAATGCGCTGGCGGTACGGACGGCTGCAGGCGGCTCGGCCGCCAAGGGCTACGGCACCCGGCTGGCGCTTTCCGGTTCCCGGCCCCAGGACACCGGCTGGACGCTGGACGGCACCAGCATCAACAGCGTAGGGAATTTCGGCACTCCCGGAAGCTCCGCCGGCGGCATCCTGGGTGTGGATGCCATCCGTGAATTCCGCGTGGTGACCGGCGGCGGCTATAGCGCCGAGTACGGCGGATACGCCGGGGGCGTTGTGCAGATGATCACCAAGTCCGGCACCAATCAGTTTCACGGAACCGCCTTCGCCCTGCACCGGAATGACAATATGGATGCCCGCAGCTTCTTTGATGTCGACAAACCGGAATTCCGCCGGAACCAGTTTGGTGGAACTTTGGGCGGTCCGGCCAAGCAGGACAAGCTCTTCTTCTTTGGAGCCTACGAAGGACTCCGGCAAGCTAAGACCGGTGAAACGGCACGCGAATTTGTGCCGGATTTGGATATCCGTCAGGGCATTGTCGATGGGACCCAGGTAGAGATCGCTCCTCAAATCAAGCCCTACCTGGACCTTTGGCCGCTGCCGAATGCTGAATCCATTGGAGACGGTGTGGCCGTCCGCAACACGCCCGTCGATACCATTACCGACGAGAATTACTGGATAACCCGCGTTGACTACAGCATCAATGATAATCAAAGGCTCTTTGGCCGGTTCCAGATGGATAACGCTGACAATAACAATCCCAGAGAGTTAGGTGTTTACAACACCACTGTCCGCTCGACTCAGCGGTTTGCGACACTCCAGTGGGAAAACATCATGAGCCCTACCCTGTTGTCCAGCTCCAGTTTTTCCTTCAACCGGACAAGGCTGAGTCCCGACATTGAGCTTAACATCAACTATCCTGAAAACTTGTTCATCCCTTGGCATTCCATCCCGCCGTCATTCATCTACGGTGGCGTAGCTAGGTTTGGAGTATCGGACCGGCCCACCCACCGTACCCAGAACAAGTGGGAGATGTCCCAGTCCTTCTCCTATGCCCGGGGAGCACATGCGTACAAGTTCGGCGTCTCGTGGGCGAAAATTGGATTCAACACCAACGGTCCGGCTGCGAACGCCTTCGGGACGTTTGAATATGATAATGCGGAGGACTTCCTCACCGACCAGATCACCGATACCTTCACTGTGGAGATTCCGGGAGCCGACACGGCCCGCACGGTCCGGCAGAATGTCTTCGGTTTCTACTTCCAGGACGACTGGCAGCTCCGGCCAAACTTCACCCTGAACATGGGGATGCGGTACGAGCCTTATCTGAGCCCAACGGAAAAATGGGGCCGCGTTTCGACCTATTTGGATTACGTTACCCAGACCCAGTTCAGCCATCCGTCGACAGATGGCACGGACACCTATTTCGACAGCCCGGGCGAAAAGAACTTTTCTCCGCGCTTGGGATTTGCCTGGGACGTGAAGGGAGACGGGAAGACGGCCATACGGGCCGGCGCGGGAATCTATCACATCCTGATTCTCAGCCCGTACCTCAACACAATCGTCCGCAAGAACCCGCCGGATGCGGGAACGCTAATCGCGGACGAGGCAACGAATCTTGCGGGAGCAGTGGAGTTCGCCAGAGCTGCGGCCCCGAATATCCGTTCTCTGACGTTGTCGACGTCCACTTTCAGCGAGTTCATCCAACACCAGATGCACCCGAGTTACGATATCAAGTTCAACCTCAGCGTCGAGCGGGAGATCGTCCGGGATATGTCCGTTACACTGGGTTACGTGGGAAGCCAAGCGAGTAATCTGACCATGAAAGCGGATTGCAACGCCAGACCTTCCATCCAGGTGAACGGCCGTCCATTTGTGGTCAAGGGAACTCCGCGGCTGAATCCCAACAACGGCGTCATCACTTGCAGCCTGCCCGCTGCGAAGTCGTTCTACAATGCGATGACCTTTGAATTGAAGAAGCGCCTGAGCCGGGGATTCCAGTTCCAGACCTCCTATACCTGGTCCAAGACGATAGATGACGCTTCGACGGGACTGGGAAACTCGGACTTCGGCGAAGGCGTGGCCACCCAACCCTATAACCAGCAGGCGGACCGCGGCCTGGCCGCCACCCATTTGTCACACAACTTTTCGGTCAACGGTTTGTGGTCTCTGCCGTCACCGGTGAGCGAAGGGTTGGCTTATCATCTGTTCGGTGGCTGGCAGATTTCGAGCATCTTTAGGGCAACTTCCGGAGTGCCGGTTCGTGTGGAGTTGCGAGGCCGCGCCGCCCCCGATGGCTCCCGGAGTTCTTCCAACCAGCATCCGGAACTGGCTCCTGGTTTCCATGGCGATAGCATCTGGACCGGAACGTCTGCGGGTTGCGGTGGCAAGTTTGCAGGCGATAAGTTGGGAACACCAAACCGCTATTACGATCCCTGTGCTTTTATTTCGCCACTCGAACTGCCGCTGCCAATAGGACCCGATGGGAAGGAGTTGGAGGGTGGTTTCTATGGAAATGCCGGGCGCAACATCATCGTTGGTCCCGGTTTCGTCAACATAGACTTCAGCATCAAGAAGAACACCGCCATCGGATTGTCCGAGAGCAGCACTTTGATGTTCCATGCTGATTTCTTCAACCTCTTCAACCATACCAATTTCGGCATTCCGAGAGACCGAGTCATTCGAACGAATGGCAAGTATGAATCGTCTGCCGGAAAGATTACGACCACGTCCAGCAGTGAGCGTCAGATTCAGTTCGGGCTGAAGCTGGTCTTTTAAGCAGTACTTGCAGGATTCACTGAGAAGCTAAAGGTTCTACCGCCACCCCGGCAGTTCAGGAGTGGCGGTAGAACCTTATTTTATGTAATGGCCCAAGGGGACATCAGCAACACCGGCTGTATTCTTCTCCTGGGAACTCATCGGATATTCAGAGTGCAAAGCTCTGGAGAGATATCAGCCACTCCCCGATTTCCTCACCATCGTCGCGGTTGCTTCTCCGTGTTATATTGTACGGCTGAGCAGGCATTTTCTTGTTGATGTAACTCACGCCGCGCTGCCATTCTGAGCGCCTTCGCTGTCATGCTGAGGAGCTCTTCAGGCTGCGCTCAGGGTAAGCTCCGCGACGAAATATCTGCTTTTCCCGCGCAGGGCAGGCCCTCGGAATGAAGCCGGAGAAATCATGCACGACTATGTAGCGAGGAGAATATGAAACTTCGAGTTTATTGGCTGGCATCGATTTGCCTCGGCATCGGCTTGGCTTGCGCGCCGCTGCAGGCGCAAGATGGGGAGACTCTTTACAGGACGCATTGTGCCATCTGTCATGAAACGGACGGTGGGTCATCCGCACCGGGCAGGGAGCAGTTGCGGCAGATGTCTCCGGAGCAGATTCTGGCAGCGCTCGGCAGGGGCGTGATGAGCAGCCAGGGCGCGGAGCGCAGCCGCGCCGAGCAGCGCGTGCTCGCCGAATACCTGTCCGGAAAGCCCTTCGGGGTTGAGCCTGTGAACCCGATTCCCCAGTCGGCGTTTTGCGACAGCTCGGCGAGTCCGTTCCAGAACTCTTTGGCGGGGCCGGCATGGAATGGCTGGGGAGTGGAAGTCACCAACACTCGCTTCCAACCGGGCGCGGCGGCGGGAATTTCACCGGATGACGTTCCCCGTCTCCAATTGAAATGGGCCTTTGGCTTCCCCGGCGCCACCAGCGCCAGCGCACAGCCTGTGGTGCTGGGTGGCCGTGTGTACGTGGGCAGCTGGGTGGGTGATCTCTATTCCCTGGACGCCAAAACCGGCTGCATTCACTGGATGGTCGAGACCGAATCCGGCGTCCGCAGCGCCGTCAGCATCGGGAGGACGAGCGGCGGCGGCCTGGCGGTCTACTTTGGGGATTTGGCGGCCAACGTCTACGCGCTGGATGCGGAAACCGGGAAGCAGTTGTGGAAGGTGAAGGTTGACGACTACCCCTTGGCCCGCGTTACAGGATCGCCCACGCTACATGACGGACGGCTGTATGTTCCTGTCTCCTCCCGCGAAGAATCCCGGGTGGGTAATTCCAGATACTCCTGCTGCCGGTTCCGGGGAAGCATGGTGGCGCTGGATGCCGCCACCGGAAGGCAGATATGGAAAACCTATACGATTCCCCAGCCGCGCCAAACCCAGAAAAATCGGATCGGAACCCAAATCTGGGGGCCATCCGGGGTGGCGGTTTGGGTTTCGCCGACGCTCGATTTGAAACGCAACGTCCTGTACGTCGGCACCGGAAATCACTATTCGCCTCCCTCGACCAGCACCTCGGACTCGATCATTGCCTTCGATATGGATACGGGAGCAATCCGGTGGGTGCGCCAGATCATAGAGAATGACATCTGGAGCAGCGGCTGCCGCCAGCCGGACCCCGACCCGGCGGTCTGCCCTGACACAGACGCCCCGGACTTCGACTTTCCCGCGTCTCCTATTCTTGTGGAACTGCAGGACGGGAGGGAAATGTTGATTGCGAGCCAGAAGTCGGGATTGATTTATGCGCTCGATCCGGACCAGGAAGGAAAAACCATTTGGGAACTGCGGGTGGCAAAGGGCGGAACACAAGGGGGCATCTTGTTCGGCTCCGCCGCCGACGGGGAAAATGTATACGCGGCGATCTCCGATTTTGCGCGCCTGACCGGCCGTGTGCCCAATCCCGATGCCGGCGGAGGAATCGTTGCGGTCAGTCTGGGCAGTGGGCAGAAGCTTTGGCACACTCCGCCGCCAGGCTGCGGAGACAGAAGGCCCTGCAGTCCGGCCCAGGCAGCCGCGATTACCGTAATCCCCGGCGTGGTGTTTTCCGGCTCCGTGGACGGGCATCTGCGGGCCTACTCCACGCAGGACGGCGCAATCCTTTGGGACTATGACACGGTGCGTGAATTTACCGCCGTGAACGGAGTGCAAGCCAAGGGAGGATCGCTCAACAACGGCGGTCCGGCCGTCGCAGGAGGAATGCTGTTCACCAACTCCGGCTACTCCCACCACAGCGGCGTCATCGCCGGCAATGTTCTCCTGGCTTTTTCCGCGGAGTGAAAAGCACTGCGGAATGGATTGCTTCCGTCTTCGCAGGGCAAGGACGCGTTTTGCCGGTTCGCCAAGCAGTTCTGGAGCCGGCAGGAAGCGGCGTATCTACCCGCGCATCCTGCCGGGACCGCCCCTCTTCTTTATTTCCGGCCCTTTTAGCGGGCAATCATGTAGGTAAACTTGGCGATGATGGCGCGGTCGATCAGTTGGCTGGAAATCGTGTCGCGGCGCTCGTTATAGACGATATAAAGGTCGCTCAGCGGCCTGTGGATCAGGTTGAAGCGGATGTTGGAACTCCACTGCTGCGAGTCGGTGTTGTACTGGATCAGCCCGTTCAGAAACATGGCGGTGGAAAAGGAATAGTTGAAGCGGAAGTTCACCAAGTTTGTCTTGAAGTGGCCTTCCGGCAGGTTGATGTTGTTGTGGATGGTGCCGATCGATGTATTGAACCGATGGTTGAGGCGCAGTGTGCCGCTCACGTTGTAGCTGTGCTTGTAGCCGGTAAAAAACGGTCCGCTGAACAACCGGAAATTCCCGGAGATCCGGCGGCTGCTGTCGGTCCGGCCCGTGAGCATATATTCGTGGAATGTGTAGACCCCCGCCGGAATCACAACATTTCTTCTTCTGTTGATGGTAAACGGCTCGGAAAGCCTTTCCAGGAAGGTGTTGAGGCCGATTTCGAAGGTGGAGCCGTTTTGCAACTCCAAAATGAAATGGTAATTCACGCCGCGCGTTTCCAGGTTGCCATCCGCATCCAGAATGTATTCCACGGGCAGGTGGGGATAGAAGCGCCGGACCGTGCGGCGCGTCTTGACCGGCCGGAACTCGCGCCCGAACAGGCCGGCGAATTTGCGAATTCCTTTGCGGGGTACGAATCCCATTTCGTTGGTAAAATCTTCCTGGATGCTGGTGTAAGAGGAACGAAAGGACCACATGTTGTCGAGATAGTGCAAGCTGACCCGGCCCGCCAGATCACGGCCTCCGCCGGAGGGAGTCCAGGATTTGGCCAGAAACGAGTACAGGTTCAGCGTCTGGCCGAACCGGAAGTTGGCATCCACTCCCGCCACCCGGTTGAAATAGGGAGAGTCTTGCACCTCCTTATTGACCAGCATGACGCCGATGTCGGAGTTCCCCAGGAAGTTGCGGCGCACACGGGCCACGGTGAAGTTGGTGGCGGGCGAGTCTTCCTGCTCCCGTTGCTGAATATTCAAAAAGCCGAGCTCGAACGGTCCAGCACGTCCCGTCAGCCGCGTGCCGCCGAGAATGGGAACCGGCGCCCTGTCCTCGGAAAGTCCGATGCGACGGCTGAAGAAGAACAGCATATCCCTGGACGGTCGGCTGGCCGCCGGGCCCCGGTCCGAACCTCCGCTGAACTGGAAAATGCCGGAGTTTTCCAGAAAGAACTCGCGCTTTTCAGGAAAAAAAAGGCTGAACCGGGTCAGGTTGATTTGCTCATCATCGGCTTCCACCTGTGAAAAATCCGTATTGTAGGTGAAGTCCCAGGTGAGTCCGGGAGTGAGTCCGTATTTGGCGTCCACGCCGAAGTCCGCATCGGTGTCGCGCCTCCCATCCGCGAATTGACCAAAGCTGCTGATGACGTATGGCTTGATCCGAACATTGGCTCCGGGCCGGACACCCTCCAGGCCCTCCAGCGTGCCGGCGAGCGAAACGCGACTGAGGGAATAAATTCGCGGCATCGGCGACCAGAAGCTGTCCTCATTTTTTCGGCGAACCATCCGATGGAAATTGATTCCCCAGGTCTGCACGTCGGAGTTGCGAAATTTCAGGGTCTTGAACGGAATGGCAATCTCGGCTGTCCATCCGTCCTCCACCATGAGGGTCTTGACGGACCACACGGCATCCCAGTTTTCATTGGTCTCCCGGCCCTCGTTGGCCATTTGCGCATCCCACTTGGCTCCGGCGGGATTGATGACAAAATGGTATCCGTTGCGCTCGTCGCGGAAGGTGTCCAGGATGATCCCGACGGAGTCTCCCGCACCGGGGTTGAAATCCTTCTTGAGCTCGCTGATGATCAAGCGGCCGGGATCGGAATCGTGCGCGTAGATGCCGAAGTAAAGCGTGTTGTTGTCATACAGAACACTGACTTGCGTCTTTTCCGAGGCAGGCTGGTCTTCCAACGGCTCGTTTTGGGTGAAATTGTTCGCCTGAGGCGCGCTGCTCCACGCCGTCTCATTTAACCGGCCGTCCACGGTGATCTTTTCAGTAATTTTGACGGCTTGCAGACGGCGCTCCAGGCGGGCGGACTCGTAATTGATTTCACCAGAAAGGGTGGTTGCGAGTAGGAAGGCGACAATGAATTGCATTCCTCGCGCCACCCCGGGCGACAAGATTCTGAGAAACTTTTGACGCGTTTTTCCTGGTGCTTCAGTCATATCCTCATGGGGGCAGGCCAGCGGATTTCTGCTCCGAAAATAGGAGAAGCTTCGTTTGTCGCAGCCGACTGTCTCATGGATGCAGGGCTTCGTAAGTATATAAATTCATGTCGCTCTCTACAAGCTCTCCAGCGCCGCATCGTCTGAGCCCGAATCTCGATCATACGAAGTTTCCCCCCGTGATCTTGAACATCAACAGGCAAGAACCTGTTGAACGCGAGTGGAACTGAAGAAGATATGTGCTTGATGGACCACTCCGAAATGGTTCACTCCGAAATGTGAGCAGATTCCTCGCGGAGTTTATCCTGAGTAACGCCGAAGGGCTTAGCATGACACCCTGGTTGCACATAGGTTGCACCTGCGCTTGCCACAACTGAGGAGCAGGGATTGATACGGATAAGGATGTTAGGTAACGTCCGGCAGTAGTGTGTAACTGGTAGCGCTACCGGGAATCGAACCCGGGTTTTAAGATTGAGAATCTCGCGAGGCGACATACTCGAATACCGGGACTTCCGAGCAACGCGCGTCTCTTCCCCCATGACGCTGAATAGCGAAATCACGATGATCCGCGCGTTTTTCTACTGGTGCGTGGAGTTCAAGGGCCTGCGAGAGAATTCGGCAGCCAACATCAAGCCGCGGAAGGTGATCGAGAAACCTCCGACGGTCTACACCGACATGGAAATCGAACGAATGCTCCACGTCGCCGACTCCACAGAGCAGGCGATCCTATTGACCTTTCTCTATACAGGGATTCGGGAGCAGGAGCTCTGTTACCTGACCTGGGATGACATTGACCTCAAAAAAAAGGTGCTCCGGATCTCGGCAAAACCGGAAGAAGGTTTTACACCGAAGGCCTGGGAGGAACGTCTGATCGAAATGAGCGACCGTCTCGTAGAGGCGATCAAAACCCAGCCGGCCACGTCCCGCTGGGTCTTCCCCACGGTACGGGGAAAGCGCCACGCGCACATCTACAAGATCGTCGAACGGGTAGCAAAATGAGCCAAAGTGAAAGGTGCTCACCCTCACAAATCCCGTTCTACCTTCCTCACGCGCCTACTGCAATCCGGCTGCGACATCGCTAACGTCCAAGCCCTCGCTGGCCACCGGAGTATCAAGACAACTCAACGGTATCTCGGCGTCTCCACCAAACTCCGCCGCGAAGCCGTCAACCGCCTTCCTTACCCCGAGTCGAAGTCCACCAGCACCTGAACCCTGAAAGGGAACCGAGCGAGACCTCAACCGCTTCTATCTCTCCATCTGCCGCCTGCAAGAGCGCCTTAAGGTGCTTTCGCAATTTAGTGTTGTTAAAGCTTGCCTATCTTTAACAAACAAAATAGCTTATTCTGTATTTACCACACTTCGGAACTGCTAAGACCATTTCTGCCAGCAACCTATTCAACATTATAGGGTTATGCTGATTACACCAACAGTCGGTTGCGGAAGCACCCTCAGAACGTCGTATCCGGCCCGGAACGAGAAAATGCGCCCCTGATCTGGCTGTCGGCCATGAGATCAGAACTATTGTTTGACTGAGGGCGAGCGTCGAAGGCCCGCAGATCGCAATTGTTTCCGAGTAGGCGACAACTCGGGAGTAATCGTGTAGGCGATGTCCATGCACTGCAATCTTCCGCGGAACAAGGGCACTTCTACGAGTAGTGCGTAAAGTAGCCGGTAACGGAGTGAGGTTTCTCCGCGATCTGATGGGCCTGCAAACCCCGCGAATCTCACCTGAAGTTGGTACAAAAATCCGGGGCCCCTCAACATCATCTAATCACTCAGTCACACTGGTACAAAAGATCGGTCTGGTCAGAATGGCAAGCGAGGCCAGCAGGCGGCGGTGTACGGGAATCGGCGGCGCATCCGGAGCGAGCGCGGCAAACAACTCCTGCGCCAGCGGGGAGAGCTGCTAGAACGAGCCTTCGCCCATATCTACGACACGGGAGGGATGCGCCGGACACACCTGCGGGGGGCACTGTCAAGTTAACGGAACCAAGCCGAGATTCTCCCCAAAACGACAGGAGTCCACAATCTCTCAACAGACGCACGTCACCTCTCTCCAATCGGAAAAAGCCCGGTCCCGGAGGAGTCGATGATGAGGGCCTTAAGATGATGACGACCGACTCGGAACAGGTTCTGGATCGGACCGTGAACTGAGAGAAAACGCTGAGTCTGTGCCATTGATTTGAACCTTCGCATTTGCCGCTCTGGTTCACGAGTGTGTTGCTGGGAGACTTCAGCCCGATTGTTTTCGTATGGGCCTGTTCGATGGATCACGGAAGGGAAGATGTCCCGATGTGCAGCCGGATAACTCCGAAGCTTGTCGGTGATCAACTGCCAGGGTGCTTGTCCCTGATGTTTCAAGGCTCTACGAAAGAAGCGTTTAGCGGCTCGACGATCTCTACGCTTGGTAACCAGAATATCGATCACGTCTCCATCCTGATCGACGGCCCGCCAAAGATAGAGGCGCTGACCTTGGATGGTGATGAAGAGTTCATCGACGTGCCAGATGTCGCCGAGTCTTCCCCCGTTTCCGACGCAGAGTTCGGGAGTAGGACGGTCCGAATTTCTGACACCAGTATCGGATCGCTTCGTAGGAGACAAGGATTCCTCGCTCTGCAAGCAAGTCTTCTACGTCTCGAAAGCTCAGGGTGAACCGATGGTACAACCAAACGGCGTGACTGATGATTTCAGGTGGAAAGCGATGCCCTCGATAAAGTGATTCCATCCGTCAATTGTGTCTGACTCTGCCTTAACTTGACAAAGCCCTCCCGCCTCATAGTCTCGGTTTAGCACAAGTTGCCTCCCGAAAGGTCCAAACCCGATTTCCTGCAAAATTCCAAACCAGCACCATGCCGGTCGCAATGACCTGGCTTACTAGGTAGTGCAAGCCAACAATATTTGTGGCAAAGGCCATGATTAGCGTATTAAGACCAAGCCCAAGTAAGGCCACGGAGAGAAATTTGATGATTGCTTCCTCGTGCCTTTTCTTGCTTTGAAATGTTACATGGTAATTCGCGACATAGTTTACGAAGGCACCAGCCACGAACCCCCCGATAGACGCTACCACTGGATCGGCTGCCAGCATATGAACCAATGCCACTAAAATGGCATAGTGAGCAGCGGTGCCGACGGCACCCACCGCAGTAAAACACATAAACTGCTTAGTAATAGGTCGGCCTAAAGGGACTATGAGGCGCAGACTGCTTATTGGCATTTACGTATCAGGGACTCTTCAGAGTGCAACTCTACAAACCGTTTTCTTCCTTTGCTACTCCCGATTGCAATCTCGAGCTTGGCCGCGAATGTCCATCTCTATCCTTACCCATGGGACCCTCCTGTAGAAGGCTTAGTTGTACCTTCGTTCCCAACTGTGCAAACAGAGTTGTAGCTGCTCGGCCACAGGCACAGGGTCCTCTGTCACACGCGAAACACCTGGCACTGCAAGATCCAATTTACCCACTCACGCCTTGAAGCCATGCTACTTGGCAAACCGTGCCAGCCACACGGCCTTGCGATTAAATTCGGAACACTTCTCGGGCTGGGAGCGAGACTCAACCTCTCTTTGGCAGGTACGCCGGGAGTTGGAGCTTACTGAAGGGTTCTGGCATCTCAGCGGAACTCCACCCTGAGGTACACTTCTCCTTCCAACG
>JADFGZ010000111.1 GCA_022567475.1 Acidobacteriota bacterium
TTTGCTGCCTTCGACTCCCACTCAGGGCAGGCAGGGCATGCTGTAAGGGAGCGGGCCTATACCGGCAGCGCCCACACTGTCATCCCGCCCTTTCTTCCTGCCTTCCTAGGCCCGCAAGGATTCTGATGGGGTTACAATGAACTGGGAGCCACACGAAATCCCCAGATGAGCTTACTGGACCAATTGAATCCCCAGCAACGGGAGGCGGTAGAGGCTACCGAGGGACCGCTGCTGATCCTGGCCGGGGCGGGGAGCGGCAAGACGCGCGTGATTACCTACCGCATCGCCCACCTGATCGACTCTTGCGGTGTATCGCCCGAACGCATGCTGGCGGTGACCTTCACCAATAAAGCCGCCCAGGAGATGCGCAGCCGTATCGAGCGCTTGGTCCGGACGCCGCGAGTAGTCCAACCCTGGATTTCCACCTTCCATTCTTTTTGTGTGCGGTTGCTTCGCCAGGACGGTTCCCGCATCGGGCTGAGCCGGGACTTTTCGATCTATGACGAGTCGGACCAATTGGCGGTGGTGAAAGCATGCATGCGGCAACTGGGCCTTTCCGACCGTGAGCTGAAGCCGCGCGGCGTGCTCTCGCGCATCAGTTATGCCAAAAACCACGGCCGCAACCCGGAGGAATTTTTTGAGGCGTCTACCGACCCCCTGAGCGAAAAAGTGGCCGTCGTGTATGGCCTCTATACCAAGGCGTTGAAACAGGCCAGCGCGGTGGACTTCGACGACCTGTTGCTGGAGGCCGTGCGCCTGCTGGAAGAGGACGCAGAAGCCGCGCTGAAATATAACGATCGATTCCGCTACATTCTGGTGGATGAATATCAGGACACCAACCGCGCGCAGTACGAATTGGTGCGGTTGCTGACACAGACGCAGCAGAACCTGTGCGTGGTCGGAGATGAGGACCAGTCGATCTATTCCTGGCGCGGCGCGGACATCCGCAACATTGTGGAGTTTGAAAAGGACTATCCCCAGGCGCGCATCATTCGCCTGGAGCAGAACTACCGCTCCACGCAACACATTCTGGATGCCGCCGCCGCCGTGGTCGCCAACAACCGTTATCGCAAGGGAAAAGCGCTTTGGACGGCGCGGGACGGAGGGCAGAAGATCGGCTTGTATGAGGCGCCGGACGCTGAGAATGAGGGTCTGTTTGTCGCTGACTGGATCGCCAAACGCCAGCGCGACCAGCCCGGAGAAAAGTCTGCCATCCTCTATCGCACCAATGCCCAGTCCCGGCTCTATGAGGAGGCGCTGCGCCGTTACGGGCTGAAGTACAGCCTGGTGGGCGGCATCAGTTTTTACGAGCGCGCCGAGGTCAAGGACCTGCTGGCTTATTTGAAAACTGCCGCCAACCCGCAGGACTCGGTCAGCCTGTTGCGGATCATCAATTCTCCCCCTCGGGGCATCGGGCAGAAAACGGTTCGGAAACTGGAGGAATTGGCTCTCGAGAACGGTCTCTCTCTTTGGGACGGGCTGCGGCAGGCTGTCGAGCAGGAGGTCTTCCCGACCCGCGCCGCTTCCGCCTTGAAAGCTTTCCATCGCCTGATGGAAGGCCTACGGAAGGCGGCCTTGGAAGAGAATGTTCCGGAGATGCTGCGCACCATCATCGAGCGCACTCGCTACACGGCGCTGCTTGAGGAAGATGGAACGCCGGAGGCCCTGGGCCGGATCGAAAACATCCAGGAATTGCTCAATGCCGCCACCGACAGCATGGAGCGCGGCGAGAATTTGGCGGAATTTCTGGACCACGCCGCCCTGGTCAGCGACACCGACGGTTTCGATGAAGAGGCCTTGATTACTTTAATGACGCTGCACAGCGCCAAGGGGCTGGAGTTCCCGGCAGTCTTCATGGGGGGGCTGGAAGAGGGGCTGCTGCCGCACAACCGGTCTTTGCCGAGCGAGAATGCTTTGGAGGAGGAGCGCCGTCTCTGCTATGTAGGGATGACACGCGCGCAGGATATTCTGATCCTCACGAGAGCCGAATCGCGGAGGCACTATGGAAGCCAGATGCCGGAGCTTTCGATGCCCTCCCGGTTTTTAAGCGAGATTCCGGAACACCTGCTGGAGGATTTGTCGTCCCCTCCATCCTTCGCTGCTTCCCCGAACAACGAGCGCGTTTATGAGTACGACCCTGCGGAGTTGGAGGGGATGACCGTGCAGCAGGCCTCGGTTGGAAATGTACATCGATATTTCGGTTCTCGGAGCGAATCCAAGCGGGCTGCTTCCAAACCGCGTGGGGCATTCTCCGGATTTGTGCCGGGCAGCCGTGTGCGTCATCCGAAATACGGTTATGGCACTGTGCTGCGGCGTGAAGGCGAGGGGGAGGAATCGAAATTGACAGTGAGTTTTCCCGGCCTGGGGCTGAAGAAGTTGGTGGAAAAGTATGCCAGGCTGGAGAGGGTGTAGTATGGCAGACGATCCTGTTCCTATGGCCGCTCCAGAACCTGCGCCCGGCCCCGGCAAGCCCGGCAAAGAAAAAACTGCCATTCCGATCCCGGTGTTGGCGGGAGTGATTTTTGTGGCGGTCGTATTGGCTGTCCTCTTCCTGTTGAGCAGCCGCCAGCAAGCTCCGGAGCCACCGCAGCCGCTTTCCGAAGATGCCCTCGCCTACTCTTCCCAGGTGCTCCTCACAGACTTGCGGATGAGCGCGGAGGCGAACTTCCTCGGCCAGGAGATCGTGTATTTAGACGGAAAAATTACCAACCACGGGTCGAAGGCGGTGCGGCAGTTGGTGGTTCGCCTGTTCTTTTACGATGTTCTGCGCCAAGTTGTCCTGAAAGAGGACCGCGAAGTGTTGCGGTCAACGTCGGCGCCTCTAGCGCCCGGCGAAGCGCGGGATTTTCAACTGCGGATAGACCGGCTGCCCCTTTCCTGGAATCGGGGAGCTCCCCAATGGCAACTCATCTCCCTGGAAATTCAGTAAAGCAACGCTTCCATCTGGAAGTCAGAGCCGCGCGCGTAAGCAAGCGGACCCATACAGCAGTTTTTCAACAACCTCTTAGTTCAAGGAAGCGGACGGAAAGAACGGCCCTCAGTACTTCGGCACAGAAGGGTCGACCCTATCGCTCCAGGCCAGAATGCCGCCGCGCATATTTTTCACCTTCCGGAAGCCGGCCTGCTTGAGGAACTCCACGGCCTGTCCGCTGCGCTTGCCGCTGCGGCAATAGACGACGATCTCATCCGCCGAGTTCAGCTCATTCACCCGGGCCGTCACCTGGCCCAGCGGAATCAGATGCGAGCCCGGAATCGTGCAGATCTGCACCTCGTGCGGCTCGCGCACGTCCAGCAAAAAGAAATCATCCTTCCGGTCAATCTTCTTCTTCACATCCTCCGGGTCGAGTTCAAACTCGGTCAGTCCGGGAGGCGGAGGCGGCTCCGGCGTGATCCCGCAGAATTGATCGTAATCGATCAACTCGTGGATGGTCCGATTCGGCCCGCAGATGGGGCACTCCGGGTCTTTGCGCAATTTCAGCTCCCGGAACTTCATCTCCAGAGCGTCATAGAGCAGCAGCCGCCCAGCCAGCGAGGTGCCATTTCCCAGGATCAGCTTGACCACTTCCGTGGCCTGCACCACCCCGATGAGTCCGGGTAAAATTCCTAGCACCCCGCCCTCGGCGCAACTCGGCACCAAGCCGGGCGGCGGCGGTTCCGGATACAGGCAGCGGTAGCAAGGGCCTTCTTTGGTGGCAAACACGGATGCCTGCCCTTCAAAGCGGAAGATGCTGCCATAGACGTTCGGTTTGCCGAGCAGCACGCAGGCGTCGTTCACCAGGTAGCGTGTGGGGAAGTTGTCTGTCCCGTCAGCCACGATGTCGTAGTCCCGAAATAAGTCGAGAGCGTTTTTGGAGGAGAGAGCCGTTTCGTAGGTTTCAATTTCGATGTGCGGATTCAGCCCGGAAAGACGGTTCTTGGCCGACTGCAATTTAGGCTGTCCCACGGTTTCGGTGGAATGAATGATCTGCCGCTGCAGGTTGGTGAAATCGACCACGTCAAAATCAACCAGCCCCAGCTTGCCGACGCCTGCCGCAGCCAGGTACAGCCCCAGCGGCGCTCCCAGCCCGCCGGCCCCGATTAACAGCACCTTGGCTTGCTTCAGTTTGAGCTGCCCCTCCATGCCCACTTCCGGCATGATTAGATGTCGGCTATAGCGCAGAATTTCATCGTTCGAAAGTTTTGCGGGTTTTCTCTCCATGGCATACTGAGTGATCGGGTTCATCTCATCTTCCTTTCGTCAATCTTTTGTCAATAGGGAAAGTCCGTCCGCCATCGCGGTAGCGCCGCCGGCAATGGAGGGGACGATGCTCAGCACGTCGGATTCCTTCACGGCGGTGCTCCCTTTGTCCAGGTAGCGGATGTCTTCATCATTGCGATAGATGTTCACAAAGCTGCGGAGTTTCCCCTCGTCGCTGTAGAGGTGTTTGCGCAAGTCTCCATAGCGTTCCGTCAGGTTGTGCAACACCTCGTCCACGGTTTGGCCGTCCACCAGGACGCTGTCGTTTTTCTCCGTGTACTGCCGCAGCGGGGCGGGGATAATCACTTTCACACTCATCCAGAAGGCTCCTTAGGTTCCTGATCGTGCTTCGAATTTGGTCCCGTCGTCAGAGAGGGTCATCTCCTCGGGAAGAAAGCTTGCCCGGTCATCGGACAGCAACCAACCGGTCATATCACGCGGCTGGCCCTTCTCCACTGCAAGGATCAAGTAAGTATACCAGGGCCAGGCATGTTCCCGGTCGTAATCGGAGGGCCGGGCAGGGTGATCCGGATGGGAATGATAAAACCCCAAAATATCCAGACCGCGCGCCCGCGCTTCGCGCTCGCTCCGCACAAAATCCTCGGGTAAAATCAAGAACCGGTTGCGGGGAGAGTCCTTGCGGGCATTGTTCAGGGGCACAATGTCAGAGAGCACCTTGCGTCCCTCCTGCTCCTTTCCCAACAGCACGCCGCAACATTCTTCGGGATAGGCCGCGATCCCTTCTTTTTCGATTCGTTCCCATTCTTTTCGTCGCAGCTCAAAAGCCATAATGTGTTTTGCCTGTTGGGATGCCGCGCGAACGATCAGGGGATACGAACGGGCTACTCCTGCTCTCGCCAAAAATTTTCGCTCAGGTATTTATCGCCAGCGTCCGGGAAGATGGTGACAATCTTTCCTTTACGCAAACGGCTGGCCACCTGAAAGCAAGCGGCCAGGGCGGCCCCGCTCGATACTCCAGCGAGTATGCCTTCCTCCCGCGCCAAATCGCGCACCAGACGGTGCGCTTCCTCGGTGGAAACTTCCAGATTTTCGTCAGCCAGGGAAGGATCGTAAAAGCCGGGCACCAGCGCGGTGCCCATGTGCTTGAGCCCTTCCAGGCCATGAAATCCGGAGTCCGGCTGAAAGGAGATCAGCCGGATTGCGGGAATCGCTTCGCGGAGCCGGCGGCCCGTCCCCATGAAGGTTCCGCTGGTTCCAAGGCCGGCTACGAAATGTGTCACCTCTCCATTCGTTTGCTGGAGAATTTCCGGGCCGGTGCTCTGGTAGTGGGCTTTCCAGTTCGCGTCGTTGTTGTATTGATCCGGATAAAAGTAACGCTCCGGGTCTTTTTTGTACAATGCGCTGGCTTCCTGAATGGCTCCATCTGTGGCCAGCGCAGGGTCAGTCAAAACCAACTCTGCCCCGTAGGCATGCAGGATATGCTTCCGCTCGCTGCTGGCGTTGGCGGGCAGGCAGAGCTTCACTCGATACCCGCGCACTGCTCCGATCATTGCATAGGAGATGCCGGTATTGCCGCTGGTCGCATCCAGAATCACTTTGCCGGGCTGCAAGGCGCCGGAGCGCTCGCCCTCTAAAATCATATGCAACGCGGGGCGGTCCTTGACCGATCCGCCTGGGTTGAACCACTCCGCCTTGGCAAAAAATTCGACCGGACTATACTGCCGCGCAATCCGGCGCAACTGCAACAGCGGGGTATTGCCCACGCAATCCAGCACGGAGTTGCCGGGTTCCGCCTTTGGGGTCTTCTTTGCTACCGCCATCCGAATGGCCATACGATGCTGCGAGTCAGTAGGTGTTGTGCCTAACCGATTGAACCGTATATCGTTACGGGAGAGCTGTCAGGCTTGCGCTCACTTTACATTACTCTTCTATTCTAACTTTCGGCCAGAGTTGTGTCAACCAAAGCAGGCAAAGGCAAGCGAAGCAGACGAATCGATCAATGCGGGCAGGGAAGCCACTCCTAAGAAATATGGTTTGCCATGCACCCATGCTCTGGAAACAGATAAGAATAAAAAAGGGAGCAAACAATGTTTGCTCCCTTTTGAGGTTACGTTCTTGTTAGTCTTGGTTAAAAGATCAACTTCAAAGCGAACTGAACCTGCCGTGCAGTGGTTCGCGTATCGATAATCTCTGCGGCGTTGCTCCGGCGGCGGCTTCCTGTAAACAGGCTGTTTTCCGGCGAGCCGAAATTAGCCCGGTTGAAGATGTTGAAGAATTCCGCGCGGAACTGGAAGGTGGCCAGTTCTCCTTTGCGCCGTCAAGTGTTTTTTTCAAAGCGGTTAGACCCCGGTCGCTGGCTGCAATCCGTTCTTGCTTTCCGCAAAAATGGGTCCTATAATCGCCCCAAATATTATCAGCACTAAATACTGGGGGAGGAACAAGCATGCGAAATTCCTGGAAGTTGATATCGTGCACGGCACTTTTCGTGTCTCTATGGGCTGCGCCACTGGCCAGCGCCCAGAGTGCGCTGCCGCCGGAGGTGGCCCGGCACGGGTACGCGGATATCATTGCCTATAACGGCAAGGTCGTCAGCATGGATGACAAGGGGTTGAATGAAAACCCTGGAAACATCTATGAAGCGATCGCGGTCAAAGGAACCAAGATTATCGCCCTCGGCACGAGCGCGCGAATCCGGACCTTGGCGGATTCCAATACTAAATCGATTGATCTCGGAGGCAAGCTCCTCATTCCGGGCATCATCGAGTCCCACACCCACCTGTTTGGCGGGGGGCAGCTGGGCACCCAGATGGGATTGCCGACGCCCCATAAGGGAGTCAACCTCACCATCCGGGCAGCCCGGGATATGGAGACAACCCGGCTGAAGATTGAAAACGGCATCAAGGATGCGGTTGAGAAGGTTGATCCGGGCGACTGGATTACGGTAGGAGTCCGGCCCAACCGCGAAGAAGGCATCAGCAGCAACCGGGTGGTTGCCTGGTTTGCCGCCGACAAGCTGGAGACGGCTGAACGCCTGGACCGAATTGCTCCTGACAACCCGGTCATCGTGCAGGGAGGCATCCGGGGCTCTCTCAATACCAGGGCTATGGAAGAGGCCGTGGCTGTGATGCCGGATTACCTGGACTTCATCGACCAGTCCACCGGAGATTCCGATGCTTCCACCAGCGGCGAAGTGGGCTCGCAAGAGATGGCGGCGATCAAGTGGGAGATCTTTTATAAGGACAAGCCCATCAGCCTGATCGCCGAGATGTTCCGGCGGGTTCTGGAAGAGGCGGCCTCTCATGGCTTGACCACTTTCAGCTCCCGCATTCCCCATCCATTGGTCATGGACGGTTTTACGCTGCTGAACCGGGAAGAGAAAATGCCCATTCGCTTCGCATCTCTGTATGAGGTCCATCGGAATCCCAATAATCCGGAATACACGCGGAAGTTTTACAAGCTGACCGGCAATCTGACGGGTATCGGCAACGACTACCTGTGGATTCACGGGGTCGCCTCCGAGCGCTGGGATACTTCTTTCCCCATGGCCTGTCTCGGAGACGATGTCGAAGCGCCGCCGGAGATCAAGGCGCGGGAGCTTTGCCTGGAACCGGGCGACATGTTCTGGGATACTTTGCAAAATGCCCTGGAAGGGGGCTGGCGGCTGGCCGGCATTCATGGCTTGGGCAGCGACGGTGTCCGGCGCTTCATGCAGATGGTGGATATGGCCCGGCAGAATACCGGAAGGACAGTAGAGGACATGCGCAAGCTGAGGCTGACGGTGGAGCACGGCACCGTGCTCGGCCAAGTGCCGGATGTGCTGGAGAATTTGGCAAAGTTCGGCATCATCATCAGTGCCGCATCGCCCCGCCTGCTGCGGTATCCGGATTATTTGCGGGACTATGGCGAGCAGATTACCCCCTTCATGCTGCCCGTAAAGACGTGGATCAATTCAGGCATCAGGGTAGTCGGACAAAACCACTCCTACCGCCGGATCGGTTACCTGTGGAAGATCTTCATGACGCGTGATGTGGGTGCTTTGGAGGGTGTTTACGAGGGCGGCAAGGTGCTGCCGGATGAAGCGCTGGACCGGATAACCATCCTCAAGATGTGGACCAATTGGGCCTCCGAGTATGTGATGAAGGAAAACAAGCTAGGCTCGCTGGAAATAGGGAAGCTGGCCGATTTACTGGTCCTCGATAAGGACTACTTCACGATCCCGCTTGACGCGATACCCGACATCGTGCCGCAGATGACCGTGGTCGGCGGCGAGATCAGGTCCATGGGCGCAGATTTCGCCCTGAGCCAGGGCATGGAGCCGGTGGGGTATCAATTCCCGGATGGCTACAGCCCCTGGGGAAACTCCCCCCGGTAGCCGGCAGGTCGGTTTTTGCTGCCGCTACTTTTACTGTCTGATGATTTGCTTTCAGCCGGTCCCGGCAACGGGACCGGTTCCTTTCCCAGAGCCACTCTTTTCTTTGTTCGTCGTTCGTCGAACAACCAGTTTCAGGAGAAAAGCTCATGCAAAAAACCTGGATATTGTCCTTAGCGGTATTGGTGTCTTTGTGGATGTCTCCTCTGATGCTCATTCAGGGTAAGGCGCAGAGCGCGCTGCCGCCGGAGGTGGAAGATCACGGCTATGCCGACATGATCGTCGTGAATGGCAAAGTCGTCAGCATGGACGACGCCGGACTCAATGAGAGTCCGGGAAACGTTTACGAAGCAATGGCGGTCAAGAGAGACCGGATCATGGCGCTGGGAACCAGCGAGCGTATCCGGAGGATGGCAAATTCGAAAACAAAAATCATCGATCTGGGAGGCCAAACCGTCATTCCCGGCGTCATCGAGACGCACGCGCATCTCTATGGCAACGCCCAGTTGGGGGCCCAGTTGGGGCTGCGAACGCCCGACAGAGGCGTCAACGTTACTGTACAGGCGGGGAGAGACGTGGAAACGACGCGTCTCCGCGTTGAGAATGCTCTGAAGGAGGCGATTACGAAAGTGCAGCCGGACGACTGGGTGCTGGTGGGGATCACCCCCAACCCGCAGGAAGGGGTGAGCAGCAACCGGTTGTTTAGCTGGGTCTATGACGGAACGCTGGAGCCGCGCGAGCGCCTGGATCGGATCGCGCCGGACAATCCGGTCAAGGTTCAGGTAGCCAGCCGGGCCAACCTCAACTCCAAGGCTTGGGAGGTGCTCGAGGAGTACCTGCCAAACGTCACGGAGTATGTTGAAGAGGTCATTGAGCAGCCGAATGCAGTCGAAATCGGATTGGTGACCGTTGGGACGATGACGGCTCTTACATGGGACATCTTTTATCGCGACGTGCCCACCAGCCTGACCGCCGAGTTGATCCGGCGCAATTTAGAACAGGCGGTGGCTCATGGGATAACCACCTTTAGCTCTCGGGTTCCCCATCCCCGGATTATGGACGGATTCTCGCTGCTGAACCGGGAAAAGAAAATGCCGGTCCGCTACGCGGCTCTTTATGAAGTGCACCGGCGGCCCGCCGATCCGGATGTGACGCGGCAGTTCTACCGCATGACCGGCAATCTGACGGGTCTCGGCAACGATTACCTGTGGATCCACGGGGTCGCCTCCGAGTTATGGGACTCCAGTTTTCCCCAGGTTTGCCTCGGCCCGGATATCGAAGCGGCGCCGGAGATCAAGGCGCGCGAGAAATGTCCTGCGTCGGGAGAAATGTATTGGGATGCTCTGCGCAATGCGCTGGAATCGGGCTGGCGGCTGGCGGGCATTCACGGGGTGGGCAGCCACGGGGTCCGGCTCTTCATGCAGTTGATCGAAGAGGCGATGGAGAACACCGGGATGACAGCCCAGGATATCCGCAACCTGCGGCCCACGGTGGAACATGCCACTGCGATTAGCAAGAGGCCTGACATTATAGAGGGGTTGAAAAAATACGGCATCATCGTCAGTGCCGGCCCGCCCCGCCTGCTGCGGTATCCGGTTTACCGGGAAGACTATGGGCCTGGAATCGACGCTTTCATGTTGCCGCTGAGGACGCTGCTCGATCAAGGCGTGAAGGTCGTGGGGCAGAACCACACCTACCGCAGTGTGGGTTACTTCTGGACGGTTTTCATGACCCGGGAGGTGGAGGGAAAGGTGATTGGGCCGGAAGAAAGACTGGGTCGGGTGACCGTGCTCAAGATGTGGACGAAGTGGGCCTCCGAATATGTGATGAAGGAAGATGATCTAGGGTCCCTGGAGTTGGGGAAGCTGGCTGACTTCCTGGTGCTGGACAAGGATTACCTCACGATTCCGATTGACCAGATTCCTGCAATTTACCCCCAGATGACTGTGGTCGGCGGCAATACGATGTACATGGGCACAGATTTTGCCCGGAGCCAGGGTATGGAGCCCGTAGGGTATCAATTCCCGGACGGCTACCGCCCGTGGGATAAACCTGCGGAGTAGAGCAGGCACAGAGTTTTGCTGCCTAGCGAGAGGGCGCTTGGAACCGTCCCCATTCCAGGGGATATTTTGTCCGGTTTTTATTCATTCAAGAATCAGATTCGGGAGAATAGGGTCATGCGGAAAACCTGGATATTATCCATAAAGGAGTGAAGGGGGTCGGCCAGACGGAGCGGTACCGCAATGTGGGCTATATCTGGACCATTCCGATGACCAGACGGATCATCGACGGCAAGGTGGTCTTGCCGGAGGAAGCCATCGGCCGGGTGACCGTCCTGAAGATGTGGACGAAGTGGGCCTCCGAGTATGTGCTGAAGGAAGACGACCTGGGCTCGCTGGAACTGGGGAAGCTCGCGGACTTCGTCGTACTGGATAAAGACTTTCTTACCATTCCAATTGAGGAGATACCAGATATCCGGCCGCAGATGACGGTCGTCGGGGGAAAGATAGAACACCTGGAGGCGGGATTCGCACGCAACCTGGGACTGGAACCGGCAGGGTATCAGTTTCCGGATGACTATGAGCCCTGGGGCGAATATGTGCCCGAGTATTAGCGGGTAAAGACGATGAGCCTGTGAGCGGAATGCCGGTCCGGCTGGGTCCGAAATTTTGACAGCGTCTGAGGCGTTTTTTGCGCAAGCTAAGGAACAGGTCCTTAGCCGGAGCAATTAATGCGTAAAGAAAAAACAGCCCACATAGGGGAGCGCATCTTCCAGGATTACTTCGATGGTTCCATCTTGGCTGACTAGCGGTTCAATCGTGGAGGGTGGAGTATCGATGCCCTTCGCGGCGAACTGTTCAACGACCAAAGGAACCACCGTTCCGTCCGCGGCGTCATCATTTACGCGAAAGATCAGCGAAAGGATCAGGCCTTCCCGCAAAGCCTTGCGCTCGTCCCCTTCGGTGGCAACCTCCAAACGCAGAATAGATTTATTGGGATCATCGGCATCCTGCTGGAGATCGGCCTCGAAGTCGGCGTTGACGCCGTCGAGCAGGAACCCTTCTTCCGCTTTGAGAAAGGTCACCGCTTTGGTTTCAAACGTAATGGTGGCTGATATACTACCCACCTTGGCGCCCGGAGGATCGGGGGTCAGATACAGCGGGACCATCACCTGGCTTTTGGCAACGCCGGAAACGGAGCCTAA
>JADFGZ010000403.1 GCA_022567475.1 Acidobacteriota bacterium
CTTGCGGTCTATATAAAAACGCTGGATCGGCACAGCCTTGGCCATTGTACCACTTCCTCTCTTGGTTGAACCGCCCTCTGAGCGCCTTCAGCGGCGGAAATGGAACCACCGGCGCCGTGGCAGCGGGACCGGCTCCGGCTGCCAGGGCAACGCCCGGCCTTCGATGGCGGCCAGCGGGTTGGCTTCAAACAGAGCGCAGGCTGCCTCTTCTCCTTGCTCTGCGGCAACCGTCCGGCGGGCCTCTGAGAGCAAAGGGGGGCGGGAGGATGTATTGTGAGCATCGCTGGCTATAAAGTGGACCAACTTGTGTTGCAACAGCAAGTGGGCCGCCTGCATGGCCTTTTTCCCGAAACGTCCCTGGAGCGAGGCTGCGGTCACCTGGACATAACATCCCGCCTCGACCCATTTCAGGATCATCTCAGGCCTTCGGGCGAATAAAGGATTCCGCTCCGGGTGGGTGATGACCGGCAAAAGCTTCTGAGCAAGAAGATCCACAAAAATCTGGTCGATGCCAGACGGAAACCCGCTGTCGGCAAATTCCACCAGCAGATACTGGTGGCCATTGAGGGTAAAGCGGCTGGGCTGCTGGCGAATCTCTTCCAGGTTTTCGTAGCTGAGATGGAAATCGCAACCCAGCAGGATGTGCAGAGAGTCCCCAATGGCATGCTGGAGCGCTTCCTGCTTGTGGCGGTTCAGAGCCGGATCAAAAGCGAAGCGATAGTTGGCGTGCGGCGTGGCGACCACATGAGTGACGCCGTCGGCCGCCGCCATCCGCGCCATCTCGATTGCGACCCGCTCTTCCGGCGCCCCGTCATCCAAATCGGGCAGGATGTGGCAATGAATATCCACCATAGTTTGAACTCGCCAGCGTTTCGACCCAGCATAGGGGCTGCCCGGAAGAGTGTCAAGAATCCTCCGACGACCGGAGCAACAGGTTCCCCTGATTTCTCCTGCTTAATTTATATCTCTAATTCGGGTATGTCTATTCGAGCATCCACGCAAAGCCGAAAAGAACATCTGGAATCACGCTGTGAAATTTAGTACAGTTACCTTTAAATTATCCATCGCATGTTCCCCCAAAGAGGATGCAGCCAAATCGCGGATGCAAGCAGGTCGGAAACAGGTTGAGCAGATGAGCACAGTGGCAAAACCGGATGCTTTGCTGCAAGTCCGCCGCGTTTACCACCAAAACGGGGAGGCTGCCGCGCTGTTGCCCCAGCTTGGCTCGTCCTTTGAGGCCGTGGCCCTGCCGGGGCGCTTCACAGCGGATGATTCCAACCCGTGCGTAGTCATCGGAGAAAATCCGGCCGTTTTCACCCCTGAGTTGCGGGAAGCGATTGAGCGAAACTCCGCCCGGCTCCTCTACGTGCTGGGTCCGGGTTCTGAGCTGCCTGCGGAGGCCGGCGGAACGCCTGTCTTCAGCTTTTTAACGCCTCCCCTGCAACGAGTGGTGGTGGAAAGCAGCCTGAACGCCGCTTTTGAGAATCTGCTGCTGGCCCGCAACCAGGCGGTCCTCCAACTGGAGCTCAAACGAACACGCGCCGAGATTGACGAGTTGAACGAGATCGGCATCGCCCTTTCCACCCAGCGCGACACGAAGTCCTTGCTGGATTTGATCCTCCGCAAGAGCCGCGAGATCACCACCAGCGACGCCGGTTCCCTATACCTGGTGGAGGAATCCGAGCAGGATGAGAAGCGTCTGCGCTTCAAACTCGCGCAGAATGACAGCATGCAGGTGAGCCTGGAAGAATTCACCATGCCCATCAACACCTCCAGCATCGCCGGTTACGTGGCCCTCGCCGGAGAGGATCTGCACCTGGAAGACGTCTACCAGTTGCCCTCTTCGCTGCCGTTCCAATTCAATCGCCAGTTTGACCAAGAAACCGGCTATCGCACCAAGTCGATGCTGGTTGTGCCGATGAAGAACCCGCAGGGGGAGATTCTGGGGGTGGTGCAGCTGATCAACTGCAAGCGGGATGCCGGCGCGCGCGTGGACGCCCAAACCGCCGATGCGGTGATCCTTCCCTATCCGGAAGAGCGCCGCGCTCTGGTCAGATCCCTGGCCAGCCAGGCCGCCGTGGCGATTGAAAACAACCGCCTCTATGAGAGCATCCAAAACTTGTTTGAAGGGTTCGTCCAGGCCTCCGTTGTGGCGATTGAGGCCAGAGACCCCAGCACTTTTGGACATTCTTTTCGCGTGGCGGACATGACTGTGGGCTTGGCCGAGGTCGTGGACCGCATGGATAGTAATCCTTTCCGGGACGTGACCTTCAGCCGCTCCGAGATGAAGGAGATTCGCTACGCCTCCGTGCTGCACGATTTCGGCAAGGTGGGGGTGCGCGAGGACGTGCTGGTCAAGGCCAAGAAGCTCTATCCGCAGCAACTGGAGGTCGTCCAGCAGCGCTTCGACTTCGTCCGCAAGGCGGCCCAGGAGCAACATTCCAACCGCAAGCTGGCCTATATTCTGGAGAAAGGGCGGGAAGCATTTCTGGCGCAGCAGGAACAGTTCGACCGGGAGATGGCCGGCCAGTTGGAAGAGCTGGACAACTACTTCCAGTTTGTCCTGCAATGCAACGAACCTACCGTCCTGCCGGAAGGGAACTTCCAGCGTTTGGTGGAGCTCACCGCTTTCCAATACCAGGACTGGCAAGGCGAGACACAGCCCCTGATCACTCCCCGCGAGGTGGGCCTGCTGTCGATCCCCAAAGGAAGCCTGGATGAGAAGGAGCGGCAGCAGATTGAATCCCACGTCCTGCATACCTTCAACTTCCTCAGCCAGATTCCCTGGACCAAAGAGCTTCGGAAGATCCCCCAAATTGCCCGCGCCCACCATGAGAAGCTGAACGGCACCGGCTATCCCTTCAAGCTGCATGCCGACGAAATTCCCTTGCAGTCGAAGATCATGACGATCTCCGACATCTTTGACGCGCTGTCGGCCTCCGACCGGCCATACAAGAGGGCCGTCCCCACCGAGCGCGCCCTGGACATCATCGGGCAAGAAGCCAAACAAAACCTCGTCGACAACGCCCTGTTCCGCATTTTTGTGGAAGCTGAAATCTACAAGAAAATACTGAAGAAGTAGACCGTTTTTATGGATTGTGTATCC
>JADFGZ010000404.1 GCA_022567475.1 Acidobacteriota bacterium
CTTCCCGGAACGCTCGGGAAGCCCCGGAGGGGCGCAAGAGTTTAGCCCACGGCGCCAGCCGTGGGTGGGAAAGGCCATGCCGGATCAGCCCCGGAAGGGGCGCCAGAAGGGGCAAAAGAAGAGGGCCGGAGCGTCTTTCGCCCCTCTGGGGCTTGGGGTAATACCAGTCCCCGTTGTCCCAGGGCTTACGAGTCTGTGTGAAAACCCCGGCCTTGCGTCAGGGCACGGTTTTAACCGTGCCGTAAGTCGAGTTAAATCAATTGCCCTTCCTTGCGGCTTTAGCCGCTGGGGGTAGTTATCACACAGACTCTTACGCCCTGGGCTAGGTTCTGCCGCCCTTGCAGGGCTGTAAAGCACTCTACACCAACTCGGGAATGGGTCTAGAAACATTCGCCGCAAGCCCCGCTCATTCCGGATTGATTTTTTTTACCTGCGCGCCCAGCGTGCCTCGGGCCAGCCGCAAGGTAATCTCCGCATCCGGGGAAACCTGCTTCGCATCTTTTAACACGGCCCCGGAGGAATCAAACGCGATGGCGTAGCCGCGCTCCATGACGCGCTGGGGGCTGAGCTGTTCGAGTTGAGCGCGGAGCAAATCGAGTTTCCCCCGGCGCGAGACCAGCAACAGCCGCGCCTGCTGACCCAGCAGGGAGGTCACACGGTTCCAGCGCAGCCTTCGCCGCTCCTGCTGGCCGCGCAGGTCCAGGTGCAGCAGGAAGGTGCGGGGCATCTCCCAGCGCCGCCGTGCCTGGCGCAGGCTCTCCCTTCCGGCCTCGATGAGCCGCCCGGTCAACTCGTCGCTGCGTTGCGAGTATTGGGACAGCAGCGTTTGCAGCGTCGTGAAGCCACGGTGGGAAGCCGCCTCGGTGAGCCGCTGCCGCCGCTGCAACAGGGCATAGCGGACCCTCTCCCGCAGCGTTTCTTCCTGCCCCGCGACGCGCTGGATCAACTGCTGCTTGGTCTCAATCACAATCT
This sequence comes from Acidobacteriota bacterium, assembly GCA_022567475.1. Classification (GTDB taxonomy): domain Bacteria; phylum Acidobacteriota; class Terriglobia; order 2-12-FULL-54-10; family 2-12-FULL-54-10; genus JADFGZ01. The sequence continues at coordinate 973 of JADFGZ010000404.1, forward strand.
CCGCCGCCGCCGACGGAGTGGGTGCGCGCTGGTCGGCCACAAAGTCGGCGATGGTGAAGTCGGTCTCATGCCCCACGGCGGAGATGACGGGAATGGCGGAGGCGGCAATCGCGCGGGCCAGCTTTTCTTCGTTGAAGGCCCAGAGGTCTTCGAGCGACCCGCCGCCTCGGGCGAGGATCAGCACATCGACGGGCATCCCCCGGGGCGGCGGAAGATTGAAAAACCGGACGCCCCCGGCGATCTCCTCCGCCGCGCCCTCCCCCTGCACGCGGACCGGGTAGATCAGCAGGTGGAGATTTTCATAGCGCCGCCGGAGAATGCGGATCATGTCCGCAATGACGGCTCCGCGAGGCGAAGTGATGATTCCGATTCGGCGCGGGAGCTTCGGGAGCGGTTTTTTGCGGGCGGCGTCGAACAGCCCCTCGCCCGCCAGTTTCTGCTTCAGTTGCTCGAAGGCCAGTTGCAGCGCGCCCAGGCCTCGCGGCTCCAGCGACTCTACATATAACTGATACTCGCCGCGCGGCTCATAGACGGTGACCCTGCCGCGCGCCGTCACCAGGAGGCCGTCCTCGGGCCGGAACCGCAGATACCGCGCCCGCTGCCGCATGCAGATGCAGCGCAACTGCGATGCTTCGTCCTTCAGCGTGAAATACAGATGGCCGGAAGAGGCTGTGTGGAAATTCGAAATTTCCCCCTCCACCCAGATGTCGGCAAACTCCGCCTCCAGCCGGTCGCGGACCAGCCGGCTGAGTTCGCTTACCTTGTAGATACGCCGCTCTGGAATCAGGTTTAGTTGGAATTGTTCCACGGGTGTTTCCATACGAACGCGCGTGCTGGGCTGGTCAGGTACGCAAGCGGTCCTTCCAGTAGCCGGGCCTTCGATGCTGATGCATGACAGCCGCGATATAGATCACGTCTTCCTGCCGTTCGTAGAGAATTGTGAAAGGGAAGCCAAAGACAAAGCGCTTGCGAACGCCGGACGTTTCGATGGGGGCCGCATCCGGGAATTGCTCGATTCGGCGCGTGGTCTCTTCGACCGCCGCCAGAAAGTCTCCGCCGAGCCCCTCGGACCTTTCCTCATAGAACCGTGCGGACTCGAGCATCTCCTCGCAGGCCTCGGGGTGGAATTCGATTCTCACCGTTCGAGGGCTTCACGGGCTTTCCGAAAAGCCTCCGCGGCCTCGATGCCCTGGACCTTACCCGTCCGAAGCTCCTCAAGCCGCCGTTCTGCCTCCGCCGCCCACAGCGGTTCCACACCGGTTTCTATCTGATTGTCGAGATTGGAGACCAGCCGCTGAGCCAGCCTCACCCGGTCCCGCAGGGAAAGCTTCATGGCATCCGCCACGATTTCTTCAAAGGGAGTGTCCATTCCAGTTGCCTCCACGCTCATCCCTCTGAGCACAGCATAGCAGAAGGAAGGAGGGTGCTCAAAGCATTCCCAGTACCCACTGTATCGGTTTTAGAGCAACGGCATATTGAAGCGAATGGGGATGATAACCATGGTTTTGGAATCATCGAACTTTGCCCCAATTCGGTTCTGTTCTTTTTCCCAGATGCGGCTCTCTAAGATATTGTAGAGCCAGCCTTCCGAAATAGCCGCCTTTATGGCGACGACATGGACTTGTTCAGAGCCCTCGTGGTCCCGGCCATCTACGAAGTTCTTCAACGTCGCATTCAAGCGTCCAAATCGCTCCTGAAATTCTGGGGTGTCGAGTTGACCCGTGAGCTTGAGGGCCTTCAGCCAACCGTGGCCGGTGAGCTGGTATCTGCACCAATTAGGTCCGGGGTCAGCAGTTACAAGGTGGCTGTCTGCCATATCCTCCCAAGTCGTCCGATAAACGCCGGTGAATGCCGGGTCGTCATCTAGGACTTCACTCATGTAGATGGCCTGATCTTCCAGCCGCTCCAGGAGTAGCTTGAGAGCCTCTTTCATATTTTCTTCCCGCTTCTGTTTGGAAAGTGTCATAGCCAATCTTTTCCATAAGCTATCGTTTGCTTCTCTGCCACACGTGTTTGCAGCCTTACGATCTTTCCGTCAACCGCAGTTCAAAGTCAGTAACCCCGGCAAGCGTTTTCCTCACCGTGGGTTTGTGCTTACCCCACGCGCAGCTTTGCCGCCGAGCGCCACTTGGG
>JADFGZ010000112.1 GCA_022567475.1 Acidobacteriota bacterium
GGCCTTGGGGCAATACCGGTCCCCGTTGTCCCAGGGCTTACGCCCTGGGCTAGATTCTGCCGCCCTTGCAGGGCTGTGAAGCACTCTACACCAACTCTGAAACAGCTCTAACTGTGAAGCTCCCCTACAAGCCGGAATGCCAGCCCCCGAACAGACCATGAGAGAGCTTGACAAACAGGAAGCATAGGACTTAGTCTCGGCTGGAATAGCTCATCGGCATCAGCGAGTGGCAGGCGCTTCCCTGGAGGGATTCCGGTTGTCCGGGTTGTGGTTTTGCAAGCCTGACCAGATCATCAAAATCATCAATTGAAGGGATCAGTATTATGAAAAAGGCTCTAACGGCAGTTTTGACGCTTGTTCTCGGGTTGCAGGCGGGGTGGGCTCAGCAGGCGGACATCGCCGCCAAGCTGGGCTATCCCCAGATGATCCTCTACAACGGGAAGATCGTAACCATGGATGACACCTCCTTAGAATCCCGCGTGGGGACCATTCTCCAGGCGATGGCGATCCGGGACGGGGAAATCCTGTATACGGGAACAAACGCCGACGCTCGGGCCTTAGCGGGTCCCCAGACCCGTGTGATTGATCTGAAGGGCAGAACCGTGATGCCGAGCTTCATCATGACCCACGAGCATCCCACCGACTGGGCCTTTATTGAACCCCGAGGCTTCCGGCACGCCGTGCCCGGAGACGACATCATCATCTCCCGGTGGATGCCGAACGTGCCTCCCAAGGAGCAGTTGGCGCTGTTTGAGCCGACCATGCGGGAGGCCGTCGCCAAGGCCAAACCGGGGCAGTGGATTCGTGTGATCTTCAACTGGGGGCCGGAATACGAGTGGGCCTCGGAAATGCTGGAAGTGTTCAACAACAGCATTCGGAAGGAGTATCTCGATCTGCTGTCGCCCGACAACCCGGTCATCGTGAAGGACGGCTTCATCGGCTCCATCGTCAACACGCCGGCGATTGAGGAGTTTCGGACGGTCCACGACGACCTCAGTTATTACTCGACCGGACGCCGGGGCGGCGGACGGCAGCCGGCACGCGAGGCTCAGGCCGAAAGGACCGGGTCGCTGGGCCGTCCGGTGGAACCCGACATCGTGTTCAAAGGGAAAACGGAGCTGCTGGCCGAAGTGCTGAAGGCGCAGTTTGAGTTGTGGGCCAGCTACGGGGTCACCACCTTCGGGTCTTCCGCCTACGCCTATCACAACTTCCAGGCCATTGACCTGTTAGACAAGCGGGGCGAAATGCCCTCCCGTTTTGCCTATGCCTATACGGGACCGGCTTGGGACGAAGAGACATTGCGCTTGGTTGCCGGCAGGATGGGTCACGGGTCGGACCGGCTGTGGCTGGTGGGAACCTGGAGCGGCTCCGGCAGCACCTGCATGAGCGTGCCGGAACGGCAGGATTGGAAGGATCAATGGGGAGACAATCCTCCCCGCTACTCCGGGTCCACCCGGTGCGCCTTCGCTCCCGGCACGGATGGCAGAGAAATCATGGAGCGGATCATCGAGACCGGCAACCGCATCGCCACCATGCACACCGGCGGCGACAAAGACATCGGCTACTTCATGGACGCCATTGAGGCGGCCAGCGCGCGAGCGGGCTTTACCCTGGAGCAGATCCGCGCCAAGCGCCACGCCTTTGACCACGGCGCCGGGGCGCCGCGCCCGGATCAGGTTCCCCGCATGCAGAAGCTGGGAATGCTGGCCAGCCAGATCAACACCATTCTGTGGGAGACGCACCGCGGCGCTTCTATCATCGCCAAGCAGTACGGGATCGAATACACCAGCTGGGTGGTGCCTCGGAAACGGCTGACCGAGGCGGGCATCCGGACCGGCTTTGAGATCGACCGGCCGCTGCCGCACAAAACGTTTTTCTTCATCGCCAAGGGCATGAACCGCTACAACGACCGCGACGGCGTAGTGTACGGGCCGGACCAAAGAACCGACCGCATCGTGCAGCTCAAGTCGCTGACCAACTGGGCAGCTTACTACCTGTTGCGGGAAGACCAGATGGGCACGCTGGAGCCGGGCAAGTTTGCCGACTTCATGGTGCTCGACCGCCACTTCCTGACGATCCCGGAGGCGGAAATCCCCGACACCAAGGTGCTGATGACGGTGGTGGGCGGCAAAACCGTTCACCTGGGCTCCTTGCTGGCCGGCGAGATCGGCATCCAACCAGTGGGCGCGACCACTTGGACAGAACCGATCCCCGAAGGGTGGCGTACCCCATAACGAGAACAGATTCCCTAGTTCGGCGATAGGCTTTCACAGAACATGAGGAGGAAGAATGATGATGAGAAAAACTATGACGGCTCTGTTGGTTCTGATTCTATGCAGCGCCTGGGGATGGGCTCAACAAACAGATGTGAATAGCCTGCTGGGACATCCCCAGATGATCCTCCACAGCGGAAAGATTGTGTCGATGGATGATGACTCCTTCGAGGCCCGCGTGGGGACCATCACCCAGGCGATGGCGGTGCGGGACGGGAAGATTCTGGCCACGGGAAGCAACGACGTGATCCGGGCGCTGGCCGGACCCGAAACCCAATCCATTGACCTCAAGGGCAGAACCGTTCTTCCGAGCCTGATCCTGACGCACGAACATCCCACCGACTGGATGTTTCAGGAGCCCCGGGCCATCACGCACGTCCTGCCGAACGACGACATGGTGATCCACCGCTGGCTGCCGAGCATACCGCCGAAACAACAGCTCGCCCTGTTTGACACGGTGATGCAAGAAGCTCTGGCCAAGGCGAAGCCGGGACAATGGGTTCTGCTCAGTTTCAACTGGGGACTGAACTATGAATGGGCGATTGAGATGGGAGCATTGTTCCGTGACAGCATCAAAAAGGAATATCTGGACCAGTTGGCCCCCAACAACCCGGTGAAGGTCAAGAACGGATTTATTACCTCCGTGGTCAACCAGAAGGCTCTGGACGAGGAGCGCCTGGTTCACCCCGAACTGGGCGTGCTTTCCGATCAAGAAAAGCAGGGCTACGGATTCAACCGGCCGATGGAACCGGACGTGGTGTTCCGGGGCAAGACCCCGGTGCTGGCTAATATTCTGAAGGCGGAGATGGAGTTGTGGGCGCGCTACGGGATCACGACCTTCGGGTCGTCCCCTTACGCCTATCACAACTTCCAGGCCCTGGACTACCTGGATAAAAGAGGAGAGATGCCGGGCCGTTTCGCCTGGGGCTACACCGGGCCTGAATGGAGCACCGACATCTTGCGGTATCTGTCCGGCATGCTGGGACACGGCACCGACCACCTCTGGCTGGTGGGCGCGTGGGGCGGCTCCGGAAGCCGCTGCATGAGCATACCGACGAGAGCGGAGTGGGAGCAGATCCGTGAACAATATATGTACGCGGCTCCGCCCCGGTGCTCTTTCGCTCCCGGCACGCCGGGAAGGGTGCTTCTCGAACGGATCATCGAAAACGGCCTGCGTGTGGCCACGATGCATACGGGCGGCGATAAGGATATCGACTACTATATGGACGCGATTGAAGCAGCCAGCAAGCGCGCGGGCTTTACCCTGGAGCAGATACAAGCGAAGCGCCATGCCTTCGACCACGGCGAAGGCGCGCCGCGACCGAACCAGATTCCCCGCATCAAGCGGCTGGGAATGATCGTGAGCGAGATCAACACCAACCTGTGGGAGCCGCAGCGGGGAGTAGCGCTTATCGCCAGACAGTATGGAGTCGAGTACACCAGCTGGGTGGTGCCGCGCAAGGCGTTGACCGACGCCGGCGTGAGAACCAGCTTTGAGATTGACCGGCCGATGCCGCAAAAAATCTTTTTCTTTGTCCTGAAGGGCATCAACCGGTACCACGATTATGACCAGCGGGTCTACGGGCCGGATCAAAGAACGGACCGGATCATTCAGCTGAAGGCGCTCACCCGCTGGGGGGCGTACTACCTGCTGCGGGAGGACCGCTTGGGAACGCTGGAGCCCGGCAAGTTTGCGGACTTCATCGTGCTGGACAAGGATTTCCTGACCATCCCGGAGGACCAGATTCCAGACATTCAAGTGCTGATGACCTCGGTGGGCGGCAAGGTGGTTCACCTGGTTTCCTCGATGGCCAGCGAGGCCGGAATGGAACCGGTGGGCGCGACGACCTGGACGGAAGAAATACCAGAGGGCTGGTAACGAAAAAGGCTGGCAGCGAATTCCGCCAGCTCCTGCTGGCAAGGCGCGCGAATTTTTGAAGAAGTGACCTAGGAAGAAGTGATCTAAGGAGTGCGTTAAGGAGCGAATTAATGAAACTCGGCAATGCAGAACTTTTATTCCGTACGCTCATCCGGAAGTGGAGTGTTCCCCTGCTCTGTGCCGTCTTGCTTGGCTATCAGGGTTCTCCGGCTATGGCTCAGGAGGTCACCGTCATTCGGGGCGGGACCCTCATCGACGGAACGGGCGCTCCGCCCGTGCCGAACGCGGTGGTGGTCGTCAGAGGAGAACGCATTGAGGCCATCGGCCAGGGAATCAGTGCTCCGGCCGGGGCCACGGTAATCGATGCCACGGGAAAGTACATTCTGCCCGCCCTGTGGGACGCCCATCTGCATTACAAAGACTGGATGCCGGAGTTGCTGATCACCAACGGCGTCACCACCGTGTGGAACCAAAGCGGAGGAGCCTGGAACATGGCCCAGGGCGAGGGCATCGCCAAAGGAAAGATCCTCGGCCCCCGCATGTTTTTCCGACAGGGGAACATCGGCGGCATTTACATGGGCGCGAACAATGTCGTGGATAAAAGAGAAGACGCCATCCGCGAGGTGCGTGCCCTGGTTGACCGGGGGGCAAGCTGGATCAAGGTGTACACGAGCGTCACGCTGGACATTCTTCAGGCCGTCACAGCCGAGGCTCATCGCCACGGGCTGCCCGTCGAAGGACATATCGGCATCGGAGCAAAAGCGGCCGCCCGGGCCGGGATTGACGGCCTGGCTCACTCTACGGGAATCGCCCTGGACGTGGTGAGACCGGAAGTGCTGCGGGATATCCCCAACTGGCGCGTGATCGATACGGGCAGGCTGCGCGTGACTCCTCCCAAGATTGCCACTTGGAACGAATCGAAACTTTGGGGACCCAATCCGGACCTGACCGAGTTTCCGCTCTTCATCGAGGACCCGCGGCGTTTGATGATGTTCGGGAAGATGGACCGCGCCCTGGCGCAGGAGTTGATCGACGTGCTGGTGGAAGAAGAGGTCTTCATCGAATCCTGCCTGGCATACGCTTTCCGGGATTTCCATGACCGCGCAGAAGAATATGAAAGAGAAGATCATCTGCTGCTCAACGATCCGAACCTGCACTACATCCCGGAGCGCATGCGGATGAATATCCTGGACTACTCGATGCACGGAAAGCTCAATGCGGATGAATTGGCGTTGATTGAGGAGGGTTACCGAAACTACCAATGGTTTATCAAAACCTTCGTGAACGCGGGCGGCAAGCTCGTCGTCGGAGTGGACACCTCTTCGGTCTACCATCCCTCGGCGCTCCCGGGCGTGGCCACGCAGCGCGAGCTGGAGCTGCTGGTGGATTCCGGGCTCACCCCGACACAAGCCATCCAGGCCGCAACCATCTGGCCGGCGGCTATTCTCGGAAAAGATGGCGACCTGGGGACGCTCGAGCAAGGCAAGCTTGCGGATTTATTGATTCTGAATGGAAATCCTTTGGACGACATCAAAAACTACAAGAACATTGACAGGGTCATGCAAGCGGGCAAATTCCAGCGAATGGGGTACCACTATGATTTCAAAAATCCGATTCCCTGGCCCGCCGGCGACGAATTGACCTTTGCCGATTGGGGGCCCGTCAGCGAGATTCCCACGCGCATCGCCTCCCTCGCCCCCCAAGCCGTTGTGGAAGGCGGTGGCGATCTTGTTTTGACGCTGGAGGGGCACGAATTCATCTCCAGTTCCGTGATCCAGTTCGGTGACACGATGCTCGAAACCGAACTGGTGGATTCAACCCAACTGAAGGCGACCGTGCCGGCCGATTTGGTGAGAAACGTAGGAACCTACCCGGTCCAGGTCGTGCATCGCGCTCCCGGCTGGGGCAAAACCAACACAGTTTATCTGATTGTGAAGTTTCGGTAAGACAAAAACTTTATGTGCCTGAAAAGGAAAAGGGGAGGAACAGCCATGAAAGCGAACCGATTACCTGCTCCGTACGAAGCGGTTGTGAAATGGAGCCTGATTCTGGCCGTTTGCGTGTTTGCCGTGCAGGCAGGGCCTGCGGTGCTGGCCCAGCAAAGTGTGACGGCTATCCAAGGGGGAACCCTCATTGACGGCAATGGCGGCGCTCCCCTCACAAACGCTTTGATCGTCATCGAAGGCAACCGAATCCGGTCGATTTCCCAGGGGGGAACTCCTCCGGCTGGGGCGAGAGTGATTGACGCCCGCGGAAAATACATCACCCCCGGGCTGTGGGACACCCACACGCATTACCGCAACTGGTTTCCGGAATTGCTCATCACCAACGGCGTCACCTCGGTGCTGGGCTACGGAGGCGGCCCCTGGCTGAACGCGCAGATGGAGGGCATCAACAACGGCAAGATCTATGGCCCGCGGTTTTTCCTCAGCCAAGGAACCATCGGCGGCATTTATATGGGCAATATCAATATGGTCCACGACCCGGAAGAAGCCATGAGGCAGGTGGATGCGCTGGCAGACAGGGGCTCCAAGATCATCAAGGTATATACAAGCGTCACCCCGCAGGTTCTGGCAGCCATCACTCGCCGGGCCCACCAGCGGGGATTGTTCGTTTCCGGGCACATCGGAATGGGCGCCAAGGAAGCAGCCTTGGCAGGCATCGACAATCTGGCTCATGCCACCGGGTTGCCTGTCCCGGACATGCTCAAGCCCGAAGACCTGGCAAAAATACCCGACATGCGAATCTTTGATACCGGCAGGTTGCGGGTCGCTTTTCCGGAAAGCGGACGCCCCTGGAACAGCAAGACAGAGCTATGGGGCCCCAATCCCGATTTCAACGAATATCCTCTCGCCATCGAGGACCCGCGCCGGATTATGTCGTTCGGGTTGATGGACCGGGACCTGACCCGCAACCTGATCGACATTTTGGTTCGGGAAGAGGTTTTCATTGAATCCTGCATTGGATACATGTTCCGGCAGGTCAACGACCACATGGAGGAATGGCGGGCGGAGGACCTGAAGCTGTTCAACGATCCGAACCTGCACTACATCCCCGAGCGTTTCCGCATGAACATCCTGGATTACACGATCATGGACCAGTTCACGCCCGACGAGTTGGCGTTGATGAAACAGGGCTACGAAAACTACCTGTGGTTTACCAAGACGTTCGTCGATGCCGGCGGCAAGATTTCCACCGGGATGGACACGACCTCGCCCTATCATGCCACCATGTTCCCCGGCTTGGGCGTCCGGCGGGAGATGCAAATCCTGGTGGATGCCGGGCTGACGAATATGCAGGCCATCCAGGCAGCCACCCTATGGGCGGCTGAGCTTCTCCAGCAAGACGAGGACTTGGGAACGCTCGAGGCAGGCAAGCTGGCCGACCTTCTGATCCTCGATCGAGATCCCTTGCAGGACATTACCGCCTTCAAAAATATCGGGACGGTGATGAAAGACGGCAAGGAAATGCAGACCGGCTACCATTACGACTTTACCAACCCGATTCCCACGCGATGGGAATACGCGCTCACTTTCGGAGATTGGGTGATCAGCGAGTTGCCGACCCATATCACCTCGATCTCGCCTCAGGTCGTCACCGAGGGCAGCGATGATTTCACGCTGACCGTCAGGGGCAAGGAGTTCGTCTCCAGCTCCATCATCCTATTCGAGGACACCCGGTTGCGGACCGAGATGGTGAGTTCCACCGAGCTGCGCGCCACCGTGCCCGCCAATCTGGTGAGATCGGTTGGAACCACCCTGGTTCGCGTAGTCCATCGCGCTCCCGCGTGGGGAAAGACCAACTCCAAGGAGTTCTATGTGAAGTTTCGATAAGCGGAACAAGCTCCGGTTTGGAAGGGGCGCTGACGGACCGAGGCGCGTTTGATTGGATCGGATGCGTATCATCAGCGGTTTCGTTCTGTAGCGGTCTCGTTCCCTCAGCGCTTTGTCCCCAATGCAGGTTCAGCCTGAAGCTGAGCCGCAGCCGCAAATTATTCTTGACATTGGGATTAGCTGCGTGTTACTAAGGACGAGATTTGTTATGTAGCCATCAACATCTTGCGGAGTTCGGTGGGTTTTCCGTAGGAGCTGTTGATGTCGGCATGTGTGGTATCTAAGGATAAATCAAGCGAGAACAAATAGCGGGCATATGCACGGCTGTTTTGCAACCACCGTAAGCCTTTATGGGAGTTTTTCACCCAACCGCGTTTCCCCAACACATCCCAAAACGCGTCGTCTACAAACACCATCAATTATTCAATCAAGGGGGCGAAATGTTTGTGTCAAGACTAGTGTGGAAGTTTTTTAGTTTTGTAATTCTGGCAGCCCTGCTGGTGACACAGGGCCACGGCCAAATGACATCCGGCACGATCCTGGGGACCGTTGTCGATGAAACCGGGGGCAGAGTCCCTGGAGCGACAATTACGGTATTTAACGTGGACACGGGCAGCACTCGGTCCATGGAGACCGACGCAGAGGGACGCTACCGGGCGACGGCCATGACCCTTGGGAGCTACGAGGTGACGGCGGAGCTGCCTGGCTTCCGGACGTCCGTACGCAGCGGAATCACATTGACCGTGGGCGCAGCGGCCGTGGTGAACCTGACGCTCAGCGTCGGCGCCGTTACCGAACGGGTCGAGGTCACCGCAGAGGCCCCCATGGTGGAAACCACTAGTTCTACCGTCTCGGGATTGGTGGACAACCAGCAGATTCGCGACCTCCCCCTCAATGGCCGCAGCTTTGAAAACTTGGCCATTTTGCAAAACGGCGTGACTGCATTCCGCCGGGGCACCCAAAGCACAGAGAACGGCGCTGGTCTGAAGTTTTCCGTCAGCGGCAGCCGGCCGAACACCAACAGCTTCCTGCTCGATGGGACCATCATCAACGATGCCCAGAACTTCTCGCCCGGCAGCGCGGCCAACGTGATGCTCGGTGTGGATACCCTGCGAGAATTTGCAGTGTTGACCGGCACCTACAGCGCCGAACATGGACGTCATATGGGCGGCGTGATCAATGCCGTCACCAAATCCGGGACCAATTCCGTTCATGGGAACGTGTTCTATTTCCACAGAAACGACAATTTAGACGCCAACAACTTCTTCAACAACTCCGCTAACAAACCGAACCCCGAATTCAAGCGCAACCAGTGGGGAGGCACCGTCGGAGGACCCCTCATCCAAGACCGAACGCACTTCTTCTTCGGCTATGAGGGGCTTCGGGAACGCAACGCTAAGGTCGCCACGGGCCGCGTGCCGATCGCGGAAGCGAGAACTGGATTCCTGCGGGATTCCAATGGAGACCTGGTAGCCACTCCGGTCGACCCCCTCGTCCAGCCGTTTTTGAACCTGTTTCCGATTCCCAACGGCGCTCCCCTGTCGTCGACTTCGAACGTCGCCCGGCATACCTCCAATCCCTCAAAACCCGTGAACGAAGACTTCTTCGTCGCCAAAATCGATCACCGGTTCAATGATTCCAGTTCGATGTTCGGGCGCTACACCATCAGCGACAGTGACACTGCCGATCCGAGCCAAAACCACATCCATACGCTCGAACGGGTGGCGCGGAATCAGTATGTAACCCTGGAGGAGACCTCGGCTCTTTCGCCGACGGTAGTCAACGTCGTCCGCGCCAGCGTGGCCCGCAGTTTCTCTAACTCCATCAACACTCTGTTCGTTGATATCCCCGATTCGATGCTCTTCGTCGCCGGCCAGCAATTCGGCCAAATCGCCTTCAACGATGGTGGTGTGGCGGATTTCGGCAACAACATCGCCCAGCCTCAGCTTTGGGCCCGAACCGTTTGGCAGTTCTCCGACGATGTGAGCTTCGTCAACGGAAGCCATTCCTTCAAGGCGGGCTTCATGTTCGATCGGATCCAGGAAAACACAACCAAGCACCGGCAGTTTGGCGGAGCGTGGGAGTTTCAGAATGTGGCATCCTTCCTGGCCAATGAGCCCAATGAGATCGGGTTCCCGCCGTCCATCAACGATCCGCATCGCGGATTGAGGCAAAGTATCCTCGGGTTTTATTTTCAGGATGATTTCCAAGTTCGCCCGAACCTGACGATCAATTGGGGCCTGCGCTGGGAGATGGCTACCGTACCCACGGAGCAGCATGGAAGAATTGCAAATTACTCGAACCGGCTGACCGATTTCGCCGACGCTCCGCACATCGGGGACCCCTGGTTTGAGGGCGGGAACAAGGACTTCGGACCGCGAATCGGCTTCGCCTGGGACCCCAACGGGAACGGCAGGACCTCCATCCGCGCCGGCTTTGGCGTGTTTTTCGACCACGTCTCCGGCTCACCCTACAACCGCGCCACAGCCCGGGTCTATCCGTTCCATGCGAGCGCAACTCTCAATGAAGACTTGACGTTTCCGAGAGTCAACCCGAGCCTGGTCTCAGACCCTAATCCTTTCTCGCTGACCAACTATTCGATCCCGCCGGTGCTGAAAGATCCCACCAAGGTCAATTGGACCTTCACGCTGCAACAGGAGGTCGCCCGTGACACGGTCCTCACCGCCACCTATTCGGGATCGCAGTCCTCTCACCTGAACGGGCGCTTTAACGGCAACTCGGCTCCCGTCGAGATTGATGGAAACGGGCGAAGCTTCATCCGCTGGGTGGACGGAAACCGGCCGAGAGGCAACTCCGCTCGCGTGAACCCCAACCTGGGCCAGCTCAGCATCTTCATCGCCAACGACGCGGTTTCTTCTTATCACGGGCTTTCGGTGGGCCTACGGCGCCGCCTGTCACAGGGATTACAAGCTCAACTCTCCTACACTTGGTCCCATAACATTTCGACTTCCGACGGGGCGCTAGGCAGAGATTTGGACTCAGCCTCCCGGCTGGTCTCCTCGCAGATCCCCTTCGATCTAACATCGGACAAGGGCGGGGCGCTGTTCGACATGCGCAATTCCTTTACCGCCAACTTTACCTACGAACTTCCCTTCGGCCAGTCGAGCACGGGGGTGGCTCATACGATCCTCTCCGGATGGTCCGTCCGCAGCATTCTGAGTATTCAAGACGGCTTGCCGCAGAACCTGATCCTGAATTTCGATAACAACTATGAAAGGGTCCGCGGGGGAGGCAGAGGCGAGCGGCCCGATCTGATTCCCGGCGGGAACAACAATCCGGTCCTTGATTCCAGAGACCCGGATGCTTACTACGATCCTTCCCAATTCACGCTGGCACCCATAAAAGTTCCCATCGCGGGAAGTAATGATGAAGCGTACTACTTTGGCAACCTTGCCCGTAACTCGCTGGTCTCCCCCGGACTCGTGAACGTGGACTTCTCCGTGGTGAAAAACACGGCCGTTTCGGAGAACACCAACCTGCAGTTCCGCGCGGAGGCCTTCAACATTTTCAACCGGGCCAACTTTGGTTTGCCCGGCGGCCTGCCCCTGAGGAGAGGCGGCGGGATCAATGCCTCGGCCGGTGTAATTAACAGGACCGTGACTCCTTCCCGGCAGATTCAATTTGGTTTGAAGTTTATCTTCTAGCGTTGTACTAGCTGACTGCAACTGTCTCTTGTGGAGCACCAAGCCGGCGGGATGGCGCAAAGCTTA
>JADFGZ010000113.1 GCA_022567475.1 Acidobacteriota bacterium
CCAAAGTTTTTCGGGAATTGAAAGCTGTGCTGCCGCGTGCAGGTTGTTGATCGGGTTGAGTTCCTTGCCCCGGACGGCCTCCCGGCCCCGGCTGGCGCAAGTTGGGAAGATATACGGAAAGGTCTATCTTCTGGATGTCATAGACGATTTTGCGATTGTGCTCGCTGCGCTCCGGAACTGCATAGAACAAGAACAGCGGCGAGCGAAGGAAAAAGAAGACCACCGCAAAATGAAGCAAGGCCGATGAGAATAATGCCCCGCTGAATCTGCTGGTCTGCCGCTGGATAAATGGGGCTCGTAACCTGATTAGACCAACGGGAACGCCCAAGCCTCCACGCCGTGCAAGGATGGAAATCTCCTCGCGCCAGCATCGGTAGCGCGGTTCGCGTCGGAGAAGAAACTGAGGCGTCACTCTCTGCACGGTTGCTGAGCCCTGCCAATCCAAAGTCGAATTGCCCTGAAATGGCTTTCCCTTCAAAGCGTGGCCGATTCCCAGGCCTCCCGAACCTGACGAACACTGACCCGCACAAGCGGACTGCAAATGCTGGGACAGTCCCGAACTGCCCACATGGTGAACCGATGCGGTAGCTCAGAGGATCGTTTTTCGGGAAGGTCAAGCTTCGTTCTCTCGACTGCCGTCGCAGGCTCTGCACACGGTGTTTCCAACAGCTTTCGTCTGAGTATACGTATGCTCGATCCGGCGTCAAACCTGAGTAGCACCAGGAATCGATCCCCTGGCTCCCCAAATCTCTAGACGCATTTCGACCTCCCGACGGCCCTTCTGCAGCACGTCCCATTCCAAAAGTAAAATCCGGTACGTTCATACTGGCCCACAGATTCTGGCGCTACTGCGTTTCGCAAAGAAAAAGAAAGGGCTGTCCTCTTTCCTCCGAGCGAAACAGCGTAAAAGGACCTCTAGTGTGTAAGCAAAAAGTGATAGCCGAAGCTCACTTTTAGAGATAGAAAGCGCGATGAAGCTGGCAAATGGTATTTCCTAGACAGCACCTGACCTTGTCGGAGATAAACAAAAGGTCACAGTGAGAGCCTGTCGGTGCAACATAACCTACACTAGAAGTTATCTCAAAATGAGTAAAATGACACACCAGCTAAAATGCCGATGGATGAGCCCTGCATGCAACCCAATAAATTTATGGCCTTTTCGCAGGCTAACGCGGCTACTCCCATTGTCCACAAGGTCTTACACCTATTTATGAGATAACTTCTAGGCCCTTCTTCAACTTCGTGACCGAAGCTCGGAGAGTTTTTGGAGCTAAATGTGCAATGGCTCGGAGAGGGGCTTGTCTGTCCTGTTCAAGAAACTCTCGGACACCGTTGCCTGAAGGAGAAGAATGGTATGAAATTGGAAAACCAATAAGCCGGAATTAGTTTTTTGACCCTCCAGCGGTTGCGAGTATACACCCGCTTGCCTCCAACTGAGCTGTGCGTCGCCAAAACCAACTTGGACTGTGAAATCAGAGAGATAGCTTCTATCCCGTTTCGTCGATCAGTGCCTTCTGCTCCTGTAAAATGATCGAATGTTTCAGCTCCTTTTTGGCGTACTCTTCTGGTTCAGTGCATTTCTTCGCTCGCGGCATGACCTCGCCCTGGAACTGGCCGCCCTCCGTCAACAACTGGGCGTGCTGAAACGCAAGCATCCCCGACCAAGATTAGACCGCTTCGATCGTTTGTTCTGGCTCGTATTACGGCGAGTCTGGTCTCGGTGGACTGACGTACTGCTGATCGTGAAACCCGACACGGTAGTCCGCTGGCATCGTGCCGGTTTTCGATTCTATTGGCGCATGCTCTGTCGCCACCGTCCCAGCAAACCGAAACTCACTGTCGAGCTTCGTGCACTGATCCGGCAGATGGCAGTCGAGAATCCCACTTGGGGTGCTCCGAGGATTCATGGGGAACTCTTGAAATTGGGATTCGCGGTTGGCGAACGTACGGTCTCGCGCTATTTGGCTCGACTAGGCCGGAGGGGAGATCCGTCTAAACTCTGGCTGACATTTCTGAAGAACCATCGTGAAGCGATTGCAGCCATGGATTTCTTCACCGTGCCCACTGCGACTTTCCGTCTCCTCTACTGCTTCTTCGTCATCAGCCACGACCGCAGGAGAATCGTCCACTTCAACGCGACAGAACATCCGACCAGTCCCTGGGTCGTGCAGCAACTGCGAGAAGCTTTTCCGGAGGATTCCGCCCCGAAATATTTGATCCTGGACTGGGATAAGAAGTTTGGTAACGACGTGACCGAGATGCTAAAGTCCATGGAGATTCGCATCAAACGAACGGCTTTTCGCAGCCCTTGGCAGAACGGGGTTGCCGAACGCTGGGTGGGCAGCTGTCGCCGAGATCTGCTGGATCACGTGATCGTATTCAACGAAGCTCACCTGCGAAGATTGGTCCGTGATTACATTCGTTATTACCATGAAGACCGGACCCATGACGGATTAAGTAAAGATACGCCGAACCGCCGTCCGATCGAGCAGAGAATAAACCAGAAAGCGACATTGCTTTCACTGCCCCGTCTCGGCGGCCTTCATCATCGATACAAATGGAATCTGGCGGCTTGAAAAACGCCGGCATTCTGAGCACCCCTATCTCCTTTTCAGAAAATTGGCGCGGAAGGAAGTGTGCGCACCTTCACGTCGGAATCCTGAAACGTTGGTGAACCTTCTGCTTCCCCGGCTGAATTTCCCGTCTGTCAATCGATTCGAAAGCCATTCTCTTGTGCCAATTCTGCTCGAATTTGCGATGCAGGTGATATTGGCGACACACAGAACCAGTCCGATCCGCCGCGCCACTTCCAGGCCGGGAATTGACGTCGCGTCCGTTCCGGCCCCGTTGTCCAGATCGCGCCCCAATCAGCTCACGGCTTCTATCCCACCGCGAGTTACCATAATCGTGTCGCCATCAACTTTGCCGGTGACCCTTGCACTTTTGCCGGCAACGTTGTTCATCCCGCTGCCCAGGTTGCCGTCCAGCTTGTAGACCTTGTCGCCGACAACCAGGACATAACTGGAACCGTTTTTCAAGCAGCCCATTGTGCACTTAACGGGATCTTTCCCGCTGTGGCTTGCGCCGCACATGCTGTCGCTGATGACGCCCTCCAGTGTCTGAACGTCGCTTCCCGCCTCGCCGTATTGAGCAAGAGATGTCTGAGTGAACAGCGCTCCACCCAGCAGCATGGCTCCGCCAATCAGCAGCACGGACAAATACTTCACAGTTCTCCTGCGATGTTGCATTGATTTTCTCCTTTTAGTCTCCCACCGGGAAAATTAACTGCCCTATTCTACTACAGAAAAAGAACAAGAAGAAAGCGGTTTAAGCGGCGGAAACCAACCCAGGCCGCTTTCTTTCCGGTCCAGCGACACGCTCATGATGGCCAACGCTTTGACCAGGGGTGGTATGACGGACGCCTGATCCCGCTTGCGCACGTTCCATTGGATTAACAGAACGAACACTGCTGCCAGCAAGGTAATTTTCATCCTTACGTTGTGCCCGAAAAGGCGTGGGGGACTACTTTGCATCGACATTTGGCGGCACGGATTTCATGCACGACATTCCCGCAAAAAATCCTTGACTAGTCTTTGAAAAGGGTATAATTGGTATTTCAGGCACGCGCCGAAAGGTGCGCGTGCAACGGCGAAAGGCGAGAAAAATAAGAATTTGCGCTTCAGGAGGCCGATGAAATGGGCGCGGTTGTTGCCGGGGTGGGCTCCGGGCTTCCTGCCTGTTTGCCGCTGCGGAATTGCATGCTAGGGAGCCGTGAAGCTGAAATCAATCTGCGCGTATCACATCAGGAGGATACCAAATGAAGAATAAACTGGGAGCCGTATTTTCCGTCGCTGTTGGTCTTGTGATGGTCACAGGTTCGCTGTGGGCGCACCACTCGGACGCGGTGTACGACCAGACTCGCTTAGTAAACATCAAGGGAACCATAACGAAGCACATGTTCGTCAACCCTCATCAAGTAATTGGCATGAAGGTGCGGGACGACGATGGCAGAGTCACTAAATGGACGCTCATCGGCGCTGCTGTGAGCAGGAGTCGCGCTGCGGGCTGGTCCCGAGACTCACTGAAGCCAGGGGACGCAGTGGATGTTTGGGGTTTTCAATACAGAGACGGCAGGCCGAACATGACCTGGATGCGGATGATGAAGGACGACGGAACTATGCTCCCCATAGCAGGAGCTAAAAACGACAAGTTGTCCCGTTTCCTGGGAACGTACGGCAAAAATCAGCTTGCGCAAGAGGACTACGATTCGCTGAAAAAGTCCATACTTTGGATAGGCGACCCGGAGACGCGGCAGCGGTAAAGATCGCGCTAGAGAGCCGGAGGAGTCGCTGAGGCGAAGCCCGTGTAAGCGTGGCGGCGGGGGTGTCGGTGTAGGCACCCGGGTAAAGCTGTGAGGAGTGCCGTGATTCGGCGGTTGATGATAGAGCGGGCTCCTCTTATGGCCTAAGTCTTGCTGGCGGGGTGTAGAACCGACCTTATAAAGTTGCGTCTTCCCGGTCTCGGGATGCGGAGCACATCTGCTTCGCTGCTGGCGGAACGGCTTCCTTTGCATCACTAATCAACCGGATCACTTGGTATCGAAATAAGGGAGAATTTCGAAATGAAGAAACGCCTAATGGGATCGATCTCTTGGGTCGTCGTGCTTGCTTGCTCGGCCGTTGTGCTCGCTCAAACCGCAGGGGCTCAGGCTATACCACGGACATCTGATGGAAAACCGGACCTGTCTGGAATATGGAAGACGGTTAGTTCCAATGTGGAGCCGATGCAGTTGACGGATTGGGGAACAGCCAGACTCAATTACAACAAGCTGCCAAAGGGGGATGGCATACGTCCCGAATTAGATCCCATCAATCACTGTTATCGGCCCGGTCTGGCTCGAATCGGTCCTCCTCTCCAGGTCCCCAGCACCAGCATTCGGGTCCGGTTTGAAGACGAGAGCGTTCTCCCCCCCGGCAAAAGCGTAGAAGATTACGACGCGATCGAGATCCGTTACGCCCCTCGCAAGGTGTGGATGATCTACCAGTTTAATCACGAGGTGCGCCAAATCTTCACCGATGGGCGAGATCATCCCGAGGCCTTCGAGGATGACCCCTTCACCATGTGGTGGAATGGACACTCGACTGGCACTTGGGACGGAGACACGTTCGTCGTGGACACAACCAACATACGCAACGAAACCTTGCTCAATAACCAGGGTAATGAGCACAGGAAGTTACACGTTGTGGAGCGCATCCGGCGTGTTGACGCGGAGACCTTGGAGATCGAGCGGACGCTTAGCGACCCGATTTCGCTGGCCAAGCCCTATAAGACAAACGCAACACTCAAGTTGTCGCCGAACATGACGTTTCAAGAAAATGTAATCTGCGATCAATTTTACGTGAGGAAGGTTGGCTTCGGCTTCGGCGGCCTTCTGGGGATCAACGATCACCCGTGGCAATCGCCGGAGGAAGATCCCAACGCCACTTGGGGAGAAGGCGGCGTACCTATTGTAAACCGCGGGCTGGATAATCGGCGTTAAAAACCTAATGGCCGGCAGCATGGGTTGCCGGAAGAAAATCATATCTTTTACTTTCCCGTCCGCTTAAGGACCTCAGCGCATCACCCACACTCCTACCTTAGTGTGGGGGTGCGCCGAAGAGGTATTTGACCGGTTTTTCCAGTGTCTGCGGGAAGCGAGTTCAAAGCCATCTCCAGGCTTGGAGTAATGAAGAGTTTATTACTCTGCGTTGGTTTGAGACGCCTGCTGGCGCGGGGCAGAAAGCTCAGTCAGGGCGTGCTCCTTCCAAGGGGAACTCTTTTACCCCCTGCCTCCCGGAGGGGGACAAAGAACCAATAACAATTCACCATTCACAAGAGCAGTTTCATGAATCCTGTAGTCCTCTGTTGGACAAGCAGGTTCTTCGCTGCGCTCAGTATGAAACTGCTCGATAGGGAGAGCCACATGAGATTCCTGAGAACACTGGGGATGTATGGGATTGCGAACCTCGTCTTGTTTTGTGGGCTAGCCACCGGCCAGGAAATGCTCACGGTTCCTGCTGAGGTGGTCGCCTTCCCGGACATGATCGTCCACCACGCCAAGCTCGTTACAATGGACGACCACAGTTTTGGTTTGAACACACCGGTGGGCACGATTGCCGAGGCCATGGCCGTGCGGGATGGGAAGGTCATGGCCATCGGAACCAACGTGCAGATTCAGCGGCTGGCCGGACCCCGGACGGACCAAATCGATGCGAAGGGGCGGATGGTGATGCCGAGCTTCATCAATACCCATAATCACGCTCACAACGCCATATTGGCCAAATGGCAACAGGCTCATCCGGAAGCCGAAGCCGAGGGTGTGTCCATTTATCAGATTGTAGGCCAGACCGATGAAGAGTTCACCAGCGCGATCAAGGCAACTGTTCAGTATCATGTGGAGGATCAGCCGCCGGGGCGAATTGCGATCATTGAGTTTAACCGTGGGCCGGATGGCTCGAATTTGCCCACTCCGCCGGGGGGCAGGGTCCGCGCGCATGCGGTGTTCTTATCGCAGGGGAAGTTCACCAAGCAAATGTTAGACCCTCTGTCACCCGATCATCCGATCCTGCTCCGTGCCCACCCTTCCTATGTCGCTAACACAGAGTTTGTCGCGGCACTGGAAAGGATTTACGGGCCGGTCTCAACGGAGGCTCTGGGAATGGACGAAATTGGCAGGGTGCGCGAGACGGCCGCGCAATACCGGCGGAATTTGCCTTCGGACATGTATTTCCGCACACGAGTGCCGCTCCTGGCTGATATCGTCGCAGAAGGGCTGTTAGACTACGCTGCCAGGGGGATCACGACGTATGTTTCGCACATGATGGGAGAGCGGTTTATCGATGCTTTTAACGTTCTGGTGCGGGAAAAGCGGATGCCGATCCGGTTTGCCTGGACGCACTGGGCTGGTTTCGCCACCGGTTATGCCGACTCGGCCAACTTCTACCGCAGGATGGGCGACCTGTCGGGCATGGGGAGCGATTACTTTTGGAACATCGGGGTTGGCCTGGGAAGTATTGATTCCGGACTCCCCCGGATGTGCTCGACGATGGAGGCGCCGCGGGAGCAAAAAGCTCTGGAGTTTTGCCAGAATGGCCCGGGGACCCGGCAGTACGAGAGCACCAAGACGGCCATCGCCTACTACCAGCGCGTGAATGTGGGCCATGCGGCGGGTGACAAGGGGATCGACTACTTCATGGATGCCGTGGAAGAGGCGATGCAAGAAAACCCTGCCATCACGCTGGAGTACATCCGCTCCCGGCGGCTCACCTCCGACCACTGCACCTTCTATCCCCGGATTAGCGCGCTTCCCCGAATGGGGAAGCTGGGAATGATCATCAGCTGTGGGGCCGGCTTCCGGGACAGCATGCAGTGGATTGGCCCGGGGAAGTATCCGCCGATCTACGTCAAGCAAATTGCTCCCGTCCGATCTGCTATCGAGGCCGGGGTCATGGTGACTTCCGAGAGCAACGGGTTTGCCGGGAGTCTGGGGTTCCTGACTCGGAAGACTCGAGATGGGGTGCCCGTATCCCCGGAAGAAGCGGTCGACCGGAACACGCTGCTGAAGATGATGACGAGTTGGCCGGCCCGCTTCGTGTTGAAGGAGGATGTGCTGGGGTCGCTGGAGCCGGGAAAGTTTGCCGACTTCCTGGTGCTCAACGGGGACTATTTTGCGGGCCCACCGGAGGCGATCGCGAAGATTTACCCGCTGATGACGGTGGTCGGCGGGAAGATTCTTGTGCTGCAAGAGGAGTTCGCGAGAGAACTGGGCCGGAACCCAGCCGGGCCGCAGATCGATTTCAGCAGCCAAGGAGATCTGCCTGATGTTCCCGGAATGTAATTCCTGATCTAAAAGTGGCTAGCGAACTCTGAATGTTTCCTCTGTGTGCATCTGGCCTTGTACGGGGGAGCAGGGGCTACCTTACGGGCCGAGCGAGCGAAGATTCGACGCCAGATTCGCCGCTGGCAAAAACAATGCGAAGCCCAGGCCGTCGACGAAGCGCCGGACGGCAGCCGCGAGGCACAGCGTCCGACGACGAGCGCACACCACCATACTCCTCTGGCCTCAACCTTAACACTATGCCTGCCCGATCCGCAGTATCCCCTATGCCTTTCCGGGCCAAAAAGCTCTTTGTCTAGCTGGCAGAAATCAATTGCTCTGTTTTAGCAAGCGCAGCGCATTTTTGTAGAGGATCATATCTCTCTGTTCCTCCGTGATATCGGCCATCGCGATCTCGTTCAGGACCCACCAGTGCTGGAAACAGGCACGAGTGTGGAAGGGTCCGTATGCTTTCATCTCCGGACGATTCCAATCGGACCCGTAAATCACTCGCTCGGCGCCAATGCCCTTGACCGCCTCCGTGATCTTTGGAGCCGTGCTCTTGGAAAGCTCCATGTAAACATTTTCAAAGCTATACGCCACTCGCAGAGCCTCAAAACCATCGAGATAATCGAAAGGACCCCCGCTGTCGCACATGACCCATGTTACGCCGGGCCACTGCGCCACGAGATTTCCGAAGCGTTCGAACCCCCGCCATCCGGCACTGTAAGAACCTGAGGCGCCCGCTTGGCTCCATCCTCCTGCATCACTCAGAACGGGCACATCAAATTCCATGACCACTTCCATGAACGGTCTTAGGTCCTCAGGGTTGTCCGAGCGGGGAAAGGCGCCTTCGCCAACACCCTTCGCCCCGTGCATGGTGAGTTGTTCTCTTAGTATCCTGGCCGCCTCCACTCCAACGGGCCGTGGCCGCAGGTTTCGCAATCCCCCCCACACTTCAAACCTTCCCGGATACCTTTCCTGACTTCTCACAATTTCTGGAAACTGCGTTCTTCCATTAATTGACACAGGGGTTAAACAAGCCTTAGCGATTCCATGCCGATCCATTGACTCGATCAGTGATTCAGTAAAATCCACGACTTCCTCCTGCCCGCGGACCGAGCTAACGCCTGCGAGTGTGGCGGACTGCGTCCGAGTCTCCGAGCTGTGCGAGCCAATGTCGATGACTTTCCCCTGCTGGACAGCTCTCAGGTTCCTCCAAGGCCCACGGATGGCCTCTGGAGGAAGGAGCTCTCTGTGGTCCGCTGCCCTGGCCTGAGGGAGGTACTCGTACGGGTCTCCCCAATGGTAGTCGCCTCGCTGTTGAGGCGCCTGAGCGCCTCTGGCCTCCTGTCGCCACATCTTAGCGGCAGCGCCCACCATCCCCGCTGCCATCAAAAACTGTCTGCGTGAGGTTTTCATACTTTCCTCCTTATTCCGCTTGGAATTATTTAGGCGTTCCTGCACTCCCCCAAGAGGGTGGATTGACCGGGCCAATTTTTGTGCCAGCCCCAGTGAGAGAGTTTACATTACCGAGGGGCCCCTCAAAGTGGATTCTCTCTTTCCACTTGGTACAAAAAAGCGGTCTGGTCAGGGCCGCGATATTTTGCCTTTGAAAAACAGGGGGTCGAGCGTATCCTTTTAGCCAAGGCGGAAGCTCAATATCGGCAATTCCAGTAGAAATGCTCGCGTTGGACACAGTACATTTGTGCGGCTCTGGGATGTTGACAGTCACCTTCCATGAAAAAGGAGAACCTGAATGAAATTCCTGAAAGCAATGCGACTGTATGGACTGATAACCTTGTTTTTGTTGTGTGGGAGGGCAAACGGGCAGGAAATGGTCAGCGTTCCTGTTGAAGTGGCCGTCTACCCGGAGATGATCGTATACAACGGCAAGGTTGTTACGATGGACGACCACAGTTTTGGTTTGAACACGCCGGTGGGCACCATTGCGCAAGCTATGGCCGTGCGTGGCGGAAAGATCATGGCCATTGGAACCAATGCGCAGATTCAGAGGCTGGCCGGCCCCCAGACCGAGAGGATTGACGTGAAGGGACGGATGGTGATGCCCGGGATCGTTGACACGCACACGCACATTCACAACCACGCGCTCAGCTCCTGGCTCAGCAAGAATCCGGAGGCGGTCGAGGCAACCTCTCATTCCTACAGGGTTTCGGCCAGGACGGAGGATGAGCTGGTCGAGGCACTGACGGCGGCGGTTCAGGAGCACGTGCGCAGCAACCCGCCCGGGAAGTGGGGCTTCATTAGCGTGGGCAGCCGCGGTGGCGGCCAAGGCGCTCCCCAAGTGAGCGGGATGTTGTTCCTGGCGCAACAGAAGTTCACCAAGCAGATGCTGGACCCCCTGTCGCCGCAGCACCCCATCATGCTGAGCTCCCATCCCTCCTACGTGATCAATCAGGCGGGCATTGACATGGTCGGGAAGCTTTTTGGGAATGGGACGATGTCTCTGGAGGCTGCGGGCATTGATGAAACCGGCAGGGTGCGCTCGACGGCCACCCAGTATGGCCGGGGTATCCTCGTCGATTTGTACTTCAATTCGCGGGTGCCGTTGCTGGCCGACATCACGGAAGACGGATTGCTCAAGAACGCTGCTGCCGGGATCACTACCTATGTGTCGCACATCATGGGGCAGCGTTTCCTGGATGCCTTCAATCTGCTGGTGCGGCAGGATCGGATGCCCATCCGGTTTGGTTACAATCACTGGTTTGGATTTGCCTTTGGTTACGCCGATTCAGAGATATTCTACCGGAGGGTCGGCGACATGGATGGCATGGGAACCGATTACTTTTGGAATAACGGCGTCGGTCTGGGAGCCATTGATTCTGGTCCGCCGCGGTTCTGCTCGACGATGGAAGCTCCGCGAGCGCAAAAGGAACTGGAGTGGTGCCAGAATGGCCCGGGAACCCGGGAGTATGCCACCACCAAGACGGCGATCATGAACTATCAGCGGGTGCAGGTCGGACATGCCTTTGCCGACAAGGGGGTTGATTATTTCATGGATGCCGTGGAGGCGGCGATGCAGGAGAACCCTGCCATCACACTGGAATACATTCGCTCCCGGCGGCTCAGCGCGGATCATTGCGGCTTCTTTCCCCGCAAAGAGCAGCTTCCGCGGCTGAAAAAGCTGGGGATAATTATCAGTTGCGGCGCCAATGTGTTGGATCGGAGCAATCCCTGGATTGGGCCGGGAAAGTATGCCCCCAAATACGTAAATCAAATCGCTCCCATCCGGAGCGCCATCGAGGGCGGGGTCATGGTGACCCTTGAAACCGAAGTGGGTGTAGTAGGTGCGCGAACCGAGGGCGTGAACCCCACCAGTTACTTCGGCCATGCTGTCCCGTTCCTGACCCGGACGAATGCGCGGGGCGCGGTGGTAGCTCCTGGGGAGGCCATTGACCGGAACACGTTGCTGAAGATGATGACGAACTGGGCTGCCCTCTTCGTCATGAAGGAAGATGTGCTGGGGTCGCTGGAGCCGGGCAAGTGGGCCGACTTCCTGGTGCTCAGCAATGACTACTTTGCAGGCCCGCCGGAGGCTCTTTATGATGTCTACCCGCTGATGACGGTGGTGGGCGGGAAGGTCCGGACGCTGCGGGAGGAATTTGCGAATGAACTGGGCAGGAGTCCCGTGGGCTCGCAGCTCGTGTGGAATACCGCGCCGGGAAATACCCCATAATAGTTTCGCATCGATGGGGAGCTTGGCTTCCAGCTCCCCAGACAGCATGGTCCAGACAGCATGGTGAAGAAAGATTCCGGTTCAATAAAGTTATGCAACAGCTTCGAACCTAGGGAGTGGCCCAACCATTGGCGGGAGTTTGTCATGAGCG
>JADFGZ010000114.1 GCA_022567475.1 Acidobacteriota bacterium
GCCGGGAAGATCATCGAGGCGGGCGGCCGCTACATGTTCGTCACCAACGGCTCCGGCCTCGGCCCGCTGTGCGACGCCCTGGTCACACGGCCTCAGATTCAGCTCATCCAAGCCGTCCACGAAGGACAGGCCGTGGCGATGGCCGACGGCTATGCCAAAGCCTCCGGCAAGATCGGCTTTGCCATGTACAGCCGCGTCGGGCTGCCCAACTCCTCCTCCAACATGTACAACGCGATGAAGGACCGCACCCCGCTGGTGCTGCTCAGCGACCACGCCAATTCCACCAGTGAAGGGACCGACAGCCACGAGGACCTCGATGACTATACAGAACCGGTGAAACAATTCACCAAGTGGCGGTGGGTGACACACGAGCCGAGGCGGATACCGGAGTGGGTGCGCAAGGCTTGCAAGGTGTCCACGGTCCTGCCCGGAGGCCCCACCTATATTCGTTTTCCGCGCAACCTGCTGTACCGGGAAAACGTAACGGCGCCGATCTTTGCGGGCGAAGCTTTCCACATCCCCATGAATATTCGGCCGGACAAGAAGCAGGTGGAACGCGCCGCGCGGATGCTTCTGGAAGCCTCTTCCCCGCTTTTCTATGTCGGGCGGGAGGTGACACAGACCAATGCCCGCGCATCGCTGGTGGAGCTGGCCGAGATGCTGGCCATCCCTGTGGTCCAAGGCAGAAGTTACTGCGCGGATTTCCCGAACTTCCACCCGCTCCACGTCGGCGCACTGCGCACGACGCGGGTCCCCAAGCAGATCGATTGCCTCGTCAATTTCGGCGCCCGTTTCCTCCCGAGGGAAAGAAGATTCCTCAATCGGATTCCGTCTGTGATCCACGCGACCGTGGAGCCGGAGATGCTGGGCCGCAACACCCCGTTGCAGGCGGGGTTGGTCGGCAATATCGACTTGGTGGTGCGCGACCTGATTGACGCCATAAAAAGCATGGCGACGCCGCAGAAACTGAAGGCCCAGACCGCCGAGCGCCGGGCGGAAATCGTTTCCTACACAACCCGCCTGCGGGAGGCGCGCATTTCCATGGCGCGCCGCAGCACGGGCAAGCAGATCCCCTGGCAGCGTCTCATGGTCGAACTGAACGATTTGCTCGACCCCGACGCCGTGATTGTTCCCGAAATCGGCTCCGACGAAAAGTTCCTCAATTTTTTCACCTTCGCAGACGATGCGAAATTAAAGGTCGGCCGCACCGAGGGAATGGCGCTCGGATGGGGCATGGGAGCCTCGGTGGGCGTCAAGCTCGCGCTTCCCAACCGCCAGGTCGTCGCCATCCAGGGAGATGGCGGGTTCCTGTTCGGGCAAACCGATTCCTTGTGGACGATGTCCCGCTACGACGTGCCGGTGCTGACGGTCATCGTAAACAACCAATGCTACGAGGCTACGCGCCATCGGATCATGGGCCGCAGAGGGGCTGCGGGCAAGGCCCTGCGCGACTACATCTCCTACCTGGGCGACCCGGAAGTCGACTTCACCGAGCTGGCGGCAGCCTACAAAATCGGCGGCGAGATCGTGCACAACACCGACCAGTTGCGCCCGGCCATCCAGCGGGGCATCAAGACACTCCGCGACGGCCGCCCCTACTTGCTGGACGTGCGTGTTCAGACCATAGGAATCGGCGCCGAGCTTTCCTGGTATCCAGACTTCTCGCTGGCGGAAACCCGGGAACAGAAGGTATGACCGGAACAAATTGAATGGAACCTGTTCGGGCGCGTTGTCAGCAGGTTCACCCAATGCGGCAAGGAGAATATTTATGAGAAAACTCGTCAAGGACCTTGTGAATTCCAAGCTTTCCCGGCGCGGCTTCCTCGCCAGCATGGTTGCGGCTGGTTACACCCTTTCCGCCGCCCAATCGGCCCTGCAATCGGTCTCGCCGTTTGTTCCCGGAGCCGAGGCGGCTGAGTCCCTGACCCGCTCGGTGACCGGCACGGGAGGCGATCTGATGGCCGAGCAGATCATCGAGGCGGGCGCCCGCTACATGTTCGTCACCAACGGTTCCGGCCTCGGCCCGCTGTGCGACGCCCTGGTCACACGCCCTCAGATTCAACTGATCCAGACCTTGCAGGAAGGACAAGCGGTCTCGATGGCCGACGGTTACGCCAAAGCCACCGGAAAGATCGGCTTTGGCATGTACAGCCGCGTCGGGCTGCCCAACTCCTCCTCCAACATGTACAACGCGATGAAGGACCGCACCCCGCTGGTGCTGCTCAGCGATCACGCCGATACGACCAGCGAAGGGACCGACAGCCACGAGGATCTATACGACTTCCTGGAGCCGGTGAAGCAATACACGAAATGGCGCTGGGTGGCACACGAGGCAAGCCGGATACCGGAATGGATACGCAAGGGCTGCAAGGTGTCCACGGTCCTGCCCGGAGGCCCCACCTATATTCGCATTCCGCGTAACCTGCTGTATAAACCAAACGTAACGGCATCGATCTTTGCGAGCGAAGCTTTTCATATCCCGATGGAGCTGCGGCCGGACAAGAAACAGGTGGAGCGCGCCGCGAAGCTGCTTCTGGAAGCCTCTTCCCCGCTCCTCTATCTCGGGCCGGAGGTGAGCCAGACCAACGCTCGCGCGTCGCTGGTGGAGTTGGCTGAGTTGCTGGCCATCCCGGCGACGCAAGCGAGGAGCTTTTACGCGGATTTTCCGAACTTCCATCCGCTCCAGGTCGGGGAATATGGACGCACGATGCGGTATCCCAAAAATGTGGATTGCTTCGTCAATTTCGGAGCCCGCTTCGGGGGCCGGCGCAGAATGCCTGCCGGGGTGTCCATCATCCACGCCAGCGTGGAGCCGGAGGCGCTTGGCCGCAACACCCCGGTGGATGTGGCGCTGGTGGGCCATCTCGACCTCGTGGCGCGCGACCTCGTTGAGGCGATCAAGAGCATGGTGTCGCCGCAAAAACTGAAGGAACGCACGGCTGCGCGCCGGGCGGAGTGCGCCTCCTACACGAAGCGCATGCGGGAGTCGCGCGACATCCTGGCCCGCCGGGCCAGCGGCGACCCGGTGCCCTGGCAGCGCCTCATGGTCGAGCTGAACGACCAACTCGACTCCAACGCCGTCATCGTCGAGGAGTTGGGAACGGAGGGCAAAGTCCTGAACTTCTTCTCGTTTGCCGATGACGCCAAGTTAAAGATCGGCCGCACCGAGGGACGGGCTCTCGGCTGGGGCGTGGGAGCTTCGGCCGGGGTCAAGCTCGGCCTTCCCAATCGCCAGGTCATCTCCTTGCAGGGCGACGGCGGTTTCCTGTTCGGCCAGACCGATTCCCTGTGGACCATGTCCCGCTACGACATTCCGGTGCTGACCATCATCACAAACAACCAGGGCTACGAGGAGCCGCGCTGGAACATGATGAACCCGCAGCGACGAGCAGGGAAAGCCGGACGCGACTATATCGGCTACCTGGGAAATCCGGATATCGATTTCACGAAGCTGGCGGCGGCATACAACATCGGCGGCGAAGTCGTGCAAAACACCGATCAGTTGCGCCCGGCCATCCAGAAAGCCCTCCGCGCGCTCCGCGACGGACGGCCCTATTTGCTGGATGTTCATATTCTGAGGACCGGCACCGGCGCCGAGGTTTCCTGGTATCCCAAATACTCGCTGGCCGAGCACCGGGACCGGAACGTATAGAGTTGATTTTTCCGCAAGAAGAAAATAGCATGGTATCCTGACTGGCATGGCGTTCATCGCGGCTTGCGGGATGAACAAAGGGTGTTGGCAAACTGTAGCCCTGAAACTTTGTCAGGCTCAAACGCAGAAAACGGCTGGGAGGCGCGCCACACGATGAGAATTGATCCGTCTGGGAGTCTGAACAATCCACGAACCTTATTTGCCGGGAGCCTGGGAATGCTCTGTCTTTTAGCTGCCGTCCTGACGGCAACCGCTCTTCTGCTTTCCGGACTGCTGCCGGAGGCAAACGCCAAAAGCGCGCTGCAAAGCTCGGCAGAGGAAACCCAAGATTCCGCAGAAACTGTGCCGCGCGTTTCCGTAGGGGAAATTACCGGAACACCGGGCGCCAGTTTGATGTTGCCGCTTTATTACACAGCGGACCCCAACGTCCCCTTGCGCTCTCTCACCATCGAAATCGACTACGTCAGCAATAATTTGGAATTCAACAAAGCGTCCCGTGGCGTAGTGACCGAAAAGGTAGGCGCCGATGTGACTGCGACCTTGATCGAGGGAACCCCGGATGAAAACGGGCTCACGCGTTCCAAGCTGCAGATTGCCACTTCCTTGGCGGAACAGAACCCGCAAGAAGGGATTCCATCCGGGTTGCTGGCTTTCCTCCTGTTTCGCATCAATCCGAAAGCGAAGCCTTTTGCAATTCGCTTGAACACCAGTGTCATCTTGGCTGAAGACCTCCAATCTCCGCCCCAAGAGGTGACTCAAATTGCAGCCACGCCCGGATTAGTGGTCGTGGAGCTTGCCGATGTGCTGCCCGAAGCGACCTGCTTCTTCTTTACCCATTAACGGCGACCGCACCCGGGGCGGGCACGCAAGGAAAGCCTGCGGAGAAAGAAACGGCAGAAGAGGCCCGGCTGGCCCGGTCTCCAGGCTGTTTCAGGACCATCGTTCAGCGTTCATTGATCGGAGTCGCTTGCTTTGCCGGCAAAGCGCCTGCTGGATATTCTTCTAAAAAAACCACAGACTTCCCTAATCTTACGGAACTGGGAAGCCGGACTGCTTACCGTTTGCTCGATGATTGCGTAATCCTTTCGGGAAGGGGAAGCTTTTTATGCGCGTTCGCTCATTTGTTTTAGTCCTCGTTCTCATTTTGGCCGCGGCAGGAACCGCCATACCCGCCAGCGCCCAGAAGATGATTCCTTTGCGCGTGCGGCTGGGGGATGTTTCCATCAACAAGCTGATCTTTGTCATCGCATTTGAGGAGGGTATTTACGAGAAGAATGGCCTGGATGTAGACCAATTCATCTCGGCCCGAGCCGCTGAAGTCGTGCGGCGCAGCGGTGTGAACGTGCCCCGCCAGTATGTCCGGGAACTGGACGACCAGGCCCCCATCGAGATTGGGGGAGGAACTCCTGGTATCGTCAGCCGTGTCACAAACGCCCGGCAGCAGGATCGGATCATTCTTGCGACCACGGACCACATTGCGCGCTGGCATATCGTAGCCCAGCCGGAGATCACCTCCTTGGAGCAACTCAAAGGCAAGCGAATCGGATTTTCCGGCGTCGGCGCCATGACTCACTTTTCCGCCTTGGTATTTGCGAAAAGGATGGGATGGGACCCGGTCCACGATATCTCGTTCATGTCCCAAGCGCTGGGAGTCGACACGTTACAGAACCGTTCCGTAGAAGCCTTCGTCGCGGATGAAATTGCCTATGCCATGGCCAGGAAGTCCGGCTTCCAGGCGCTGGCAGACATGCGCACATGGAACGTGCCGATCGCCGGATCGGGGGTCCGCACTAACGAGTCCTGGGTGCGGGAGAACCGGGAAACTGTGCGCCGCTTCATCAAATCCCTGGTGGAAGCCATTGCGGTGTTGAAGCAAGACAGGGAAGCCGCCTTCCGCGGCATGGAGAAGTGGTACGGAATTGCGGACCGCGAGGTGCAAGGGATGATCTATGCGGGCGCAGTGGAAATGCCCCGCAAACCGTATCCGCCCATTGAAGGAATCAAAAAAACAATGGAGATGTACGACTCCAATCAAATGCGGAAATATAAGCCCGAAGACTTCTATGACGATAGCTTCATCCGAGAACTGGACGAGAGCGGGTACATCGACAGTCTCTACCAGTAATCCGGTCCGCTGTCCTTGCCGCAGCCGTCCTTGCAGCAGCAAGGAGGCAAACGAGTGTATGCTCTGAGCCGCTGGAAAACCAAAAAGGAAATTGCAATATGAATCATTCAGTTCATCTAGGTCATCCAGGTCATCTATCGCGCCGGGAACTGATTCAGGGCGTCTCGGCTGGGATCGCGGTGACGACGGCCGGAGCGCTGCTCACCGCCTGCAACCCCGCGCCGGACCGTCCCGCCAGCCCTGCAGGCGCGCTCACGCCCGCCTCTATGCCTCAACGTTTTTCGCAAGAAGAGATGAATCGCCGCTGGAGCGCCGTCCGCGCAGCGATGCGGGAGCAGGGGTTCGACGGCTTGCTCGTTACCGATCGCACCGACGGCAACGCCGACGTGAAATACCTCACCGAAACCAACGCTCCTTATGCCGTCTTTGCCATGGACGGCAAGGCGCTCGCCATCACAGAGGGCGGCGGCGGAAATCTCCATGACGGCGTGGAGACTCGCGAGGTCAGCGACGACATCTGGTCGGCGGGAATCAATGCCGCGATCAGCGAACTCGGCCTGACGCGGGGCCGCATCGGCGTCGGCTACCTGCAGGACATCGTCCGCCTCCCGGAAGGCGGTTTCAATTACACCACGCTGGACCGTGTCCGCAAGGGCAACCCGCGCGCCCGGTTCGACTCCGCCGCCGATCTGCTGCTGAGGGTGAAGCTTCCGCGCAGCGCGGAGGAAATCGCCGTGCTCGAAAAGGCAACCGAGGTGAGCGAAGCAGGGCTGCAAGCGATGATGGAAGTGGCGCGTCCCGGAGCCATCCATCGTGACGTATGGCTCCGCGTCTACAACACCCTGGTCTCGGCCTCCGGCGAGTTCCCCACGCGCCTGTCCCTGCGGTCCGGCCAGGAAGGGAATACCGGTTCCCGCCCGCTAGAGGAGGCGATGCAAGCCGGACAGATTCTCAACCAGGAAATCTCCGCCAAAGTGCTCGGCTACGGCTCTCAAGTGAATCACTCTGTCTGCGTTGGCGGGCCCGCGCCAGCCGACTGGGAGTCCGCTGCGCAATATTGCATCGACCTGTTCCATAATCTGGTGGACTGGATACGACCGGGACGGCCCATCAGCGAAGCAATGGACTTCTATCAGCAGGAAGTGGAAAAACGGGGATCGGGCTACTGGGGCGTTCTCTTTCACTCCGGAGGCGGCAACGATGGTCCCCGATGGGGACCGGGACGGCCCGAGGCCGCCGACGCCGTTCTCCAGGAAGGCATGGTCTTCACCATCAAGCCGCGCATCCCGATCAAAGGTGTCGAGGCGCCCACCGCACAGATCGGCGATGCCATCGTGGTCACGGCCACAGGCGCCCGCCGCCTCGGCAAGCGCAACCTCGAAATCCGCTCGGTCGGCGTTTGAATGCCGCGGGGAATCTGTTTTTCAGCTACAAGTTCTGAAAAGGAAAAACAGATTCCTCAGTTGAAACCGTCCTAAAAGATCTCCGGGAAATAATAAGTCAATACGGTATTCAGCCGCATATCGGACACGATGAGTTCCTTGTTCTTGGGATTCAAGGCCACTCCGCGCGGCTTCTTCAGCAGGCTTTTCGGTCCCCCGATCTTCCAGCGGGGCGGCACGTCGCCGTTGTCGTTGATACTCCAAACGCCAACGAAAACTTCCTCCTCCGGCTCCATCCCGCTGCCGCCGGGCTGAGCCGCGACAATCCAGCCTTTCGGAGAATATATTTGAAGCTGGTTGATGCGGGTAATGGCGGTCTTGGGACCATCGATCACCGTACGCGGCTTCACATTCCCTTCATCGGTGCGGTTAAACGTAAACAAAGCCCGGCCTACGCTGGTGACAATCACATTATGGACCGGATCAACAGCCAGCGTGGAAGTCCGCAAGCGGGTATCCGGCCCCCGGATCACACGGATCGGAGCCACATCGCCATTGCCTTCCCGGGGAAAAACCAGAATCCGGTCCACCGAGGGCACGAAGATTTCATTGTGCACCGGATCGACATCTACCCGGTCCGGCCGTTTCAACTGTGTATTGGGGCCTTGGATGACCCGGATCGGAGCCTCCTCGCCATCGGCCCCTCCACGGAAAACCAGGATCGCCTGGGCAAAGGGGTTGGTTACGATGAATTCATCATGAACCGCGTCATAGCGAATGTCGTGCATGGTGCGGCTCAAAAGGGTCTTTTGTCCGGCAATCAGTCTGGTGGGCACCGCATTCTCCTCCGCCATCCTGGCGAAGGCCGCAATCTGCGGGTGGGCCACTCAGTTGGGCACCAGGACTTCCTCCCGCATGGTGTCGTAGCCCACGGCTCCCGGGTTTCCGATAGCCAGCGCCTGTTTGCCGAGCGGGGCGCTGCGGATGGTCCGCAGCGGCGTGACATCGCCATTCGCTGTGCGCGGAAAGACGGTGGCCGAATGGTTCCCCATGTTGGACACCCATATCTCATCGTTCTTCAAGTCCACAAAAATGCCGGTGGGATTCTTGATGCCGGTCTTGGGCCCTTTGATGACCCGGGTGGGCGCCACGTCACCGCTGTCGGTCACGCGAAAAACCAGGACCGAGTCCTCGGCGTCGTTGGCGACGTAGAGTTCCCCGCGCTCGGAATCCACAAACATCGCCGCCGGCCAGTTCAGCTGGGTTTGGGGACCTTCAATCACCCGCAGCGGCGGCGTATCTCCCTCCGCTTTGATCGAATAGATGGAGATGGAAGGAGGATTAGACTGGCCGGAACCGCGCAACGCCCGATTCCGGTCGAGCGGCCAGTTCTCTTTGCGCCGCCTCCCTTCGGTGCGAAGCCCCGTAACGTCTATCCCTCCTGCATCAGGACCCACATCGGGACGAACCTGATGGACTGAACCATGATTGCTGATAAACATCCAGTTGTTCGTCGGGTCTACCGCAATGCCGTGCGGGTCTTCCAGTTCCGTCCGGTCGCCCTGCAGCAGACGCAGGGGAGCTTCGTCGTCCGCGGCCATCTTGTTGTACACCACGACTGCGTTGTCGTGCTGGATGGTGAGGAATAGTTCCTGATTCTGCTCATCGACAGCGATCCCGAAGGTCCCATGCGGCGTGGCCAACTCTCTTTTGGGCGACACGTTCCCCCGGGCTTCACGCCCGAAGATGACCATCGTGTTGACCGTGTCGTTGTTGATCGAATAAAGATCTCCCGTATTCTGGTCCAAATACATTCCGCAGTTGAACTCCAGCTTGGTCCGCAGCCCGCCGACCGTGCGCTTCGGCTCGGTCATGGTGGCGTTGGGAGGGGTATTGTCCAGCCGGTTGAACACCTTGAAGCCGAACAGGTTTTCATCCTGCAGATAAACCTCATTCGCATTGACGTCCACTGCCACGGCGCTGTAGGTGGGATAGGTGTCCCGGATCATCCGTATCGGTTCCCGGTCGGCATCGACGGCCGGCCTGTCCTCATCGAGCGCCGACGCGCTCATGCTCGCCGCCATTTGTTCCTGCTGCAACGCAGCCACCAGCGTCGTGTTGGTGCTGGCCGGCAGCCACTGGCACATCTCCCCGTTCATGCCCGCCATGGGGGCCGTCATGGGGTTGGAGGAAACCAGTTGGGGATACCCGGTGGGTCTGCGCAAGGCGGCTTCGGATGCCGCGCTCCACTCCCGCTGTTTTGCCTCCCCGGCAAACAGCACCCAGGCGGCAACAGCAATCACCACAGCGATCAACGCAGTCACACTGATTTTTTGTACCAAGCGCGATGCTCGAGCCATACGGATTTCGCTTCCTTCCAAATCTGCCCCGAAACGGAAACAGTTCGGATGCTTCGATGGACCTAAAAGAAAGGCAAACAGCCGGGCTCGTGGAAACCTTGTGACAGGCCTCCCGCCGGACTGCTTGCCAGAACAGTCCAAGGACAATCAAACTAAAAAATTTCCGGAAAGTAATACGTTAATACGCTGTTCAACCGCATGTCGGCCACAATGATTTCTTTGTTTTTGGGGTTCAGCGCAATCCCGCGCGGCTTCTTCAGCGTGCTGTTCGGCCCGCCGATCGTCCAGCGGGGCGGCACGTCTCCGCTGTCATTGATGCTCCAAACGCCGATAAAAACGTCTTCCGGCTCCTGCTCCGCGCTGAGGCCGGGCTGGGCCGCAATGATCCACCCTTTCGGCGGATAGACCCGAAGCTGGTTGATACGAATGATGCGGGTCTTTGGGCCCGAAATGACGGCTTTCGGCTTGACGTTGCCATTGGCGGTGCGGTCGAAAATCAGCAGCGCCCCCGGCGGGCTGGTCCCGCCCCGGTGCTGGATTCCTACAATCAGCAAATCGTGAACCGGATCGATGGTCACTCCACCGGTATTCCGCAGCATCGTGTCGGGGCCGCGAAGCACCCGGATGGGAGCCGTGTCGCCGTTCGCTTCCCGGGGATAGACCATCACCCGGTCGTTTTCGGGAATGTAGATTTCGTTGTTCACCGGATCAATCCCCAGGCGGTCCGGCCCATCCATCATGGTACTGGGGCCCTGGATCACGCGCAGCGGAGGCTCCTCGCCGTCGGCTCCTCCCCGGAAGGTCAGCACGGCTTGCGCAAAGGGATTGGTGACGACGAACTCATCATGGATGGCGTCATAGGCGATGTCGTGCATGGTGCGGGCCAGCAGCGTCTTTTGTCCGGCCAGCAATCTTGTAGGCTGCGTATTCTCCTTCCCCAGCCTGGGAAAGCTCGCAATCTGCGGGTGCGCCACTCAGTTGGGCACCAGCACTTCTTCCCGCTTGGTATCATAGCCCACCGCGCCCGGATTCCCGATGGCCAGCGCCACCTTCCCCAGCGGGGCGCTGCGGATGGTGCGCAGCGGCGCTACGTCACCGTTCACCGTGCGGGGGTAAACCGTGGCGGAGTGGTTGCCCATGTTGGAGACCCACAACTCATTGTTCTTGAAATCGACAAATATCCCCGTGGGGTTCTTGATTCCAGTCTTCGGTCCCTTGACAATCCGCGTGGGCGCTACGTTGCCGTTGTCGGTGGTGCGGAAGACCAGGATTGAATGATCGGCGTCGTTGGCGACGTACAGCTCGCCGTTCTCCTCGTCCAGGTACATCGCCGCCGGCCAGTTCAACTGCGTTTTGGGACCTTCAATAATCCGAATAGGAGCCGTGTCGCCTTCCGCCTGCAGCAGATGAACCGTGATCGAGGGCGGCTGAAACTCGCCGGAGCCGGAAATCCTGCTGGCGTCCCAAAACCCGGTGGAGTTGTCAAAACCGGGGCTGTAGCTGACGCTGCCGTGGTTGGCCACAAACATCCAGTTATTCTTGGTGTCGATGGCAATGCCGTGGGCGTCTTCGAGCTGTGTGCTCTTCCCTTCCAGCGTCCGAACCGGCTCTTCCCTGCCCTCGGCCATCTTGCGGTACACCACCACCTTGGGCGGGTGCTGCACGGTGATGTACATCTCCTCGGCACCCTCATCCACGGCGATGCCCCAGGTCCGGTGCGGAGTTCGCAACTCGCGCTTGGGAGGCACGTTCCCGCTGGCCTCGCGTCCGAAAATCACCAATGTGTCCACCGTGTCGTTGCTGACCGAGTAAACGTCGCCGCTTTTCGGGTCCACATAGAGGCTGCAATTGAACTCCATCTTGGTGTTGAATCCTCCGACTATGCGCTTCGGCTCGGTCATGGCGGCGTTGGGCGGAGTGTTGTCCAGGCGGTTGAATACCTTGAAGCCGAACAGGTTCTCATCTTGCAAATAAACTTCGTCGGTATTGGTATCGACGGCGATAGCGGCGTAGGTGGGATAAGTGTCCCGAATAATTCGCGCCGGAGCGCGGTCCGCATCGATGGTGGCACCGGGGTCAGCCGACGTGCGGGCCTCGCCTTGCGGATGCCGCAGCGCGGCCATCAGTGTAATGTCGCCAGAGGTGATA
>JADFGZ010000115.1 GCA_022567475.1 Acidobacteriota bacterium
ATTTCCAAATTTTGGGGCAGGGGAAGGAGGCCCACGCCATGGCCGCCGAGAGCGGTGCGCTGGGAGGATATTTGAACCGGGTGGTTTTGCAGGCGATTCATGCCGGCAAACGGGCCCGCACGGAAACAGCGATCAGCCAGGGCGCCGCCAGCACCGGGTCTGCGCTGGTGGGAATGCTTTCCGCACGCTTCCCGGCGGGTCCGGGAGAAAACGCTCCTCATCTTCTCATCGTGGGAGCGGGTAAAATCGCCCGGGACATCGGCCGGCACGCAGCCAAGCGCTGGGGGCCCAAAATTACCTTTTTGAACCGGACGGAGGAAAAGGCGGCAGAGTTGGCACGCTTGTGCAGCGCGAGTTTTCTTCCTTGGTCCGGCCTTTCGGCGGCGTTGCTAGAGGCCGACGTCGCTGTTTTTGCTACGGGAGCGTCCCGTCCTGTTTTGAACCGTGCGGAATTGGACCAGGTGGCAGCCCGGCGAGGGAGCCGGCCTCTGCTGGTGGTGGATGCCGGAGTGCCGCGGAATGTCGAACCCGGCTCCTCCATCGAAGTGATGGACATTGACTCCATCCAGGAGGGACAGGAAGCGGCGCTGTCACAGCGGCAGGCTGCGGTTCCTGTGGTGGAACGGATCGTCGAAGAAGAAGTCCACGCCTGGGAACAGTGGCAGGCACGGCGGCCCGTGGAGGACTTAATCAAGCTGCTTTACCAAGAGGCGGCCATTCAGAGCCGCGAAGTAAGCCGGGATCTGGATTGTTTTGAAACGCTGACCGCTTCTCAAGCCGAACAGGTTTTCCTTCGATCTATGAAGAGAGTGCTGCACAGCCATGTGCACCGCTTGCGCAGTTTGCCGTTGGAGCAGGAATTGATGTGCGCAGGCGGAGTGTAACGCCTTCGGGCAGTCAGGTTTTGCCATGTACGCACAAGTAGACAGATCGTGGCAGCTGGGAATGCTGGCCAAAGATATGGCGCGCGGGCGCTTGCGGCGCAAGCGTGCGGGGGACCAAGACCGCCTGCCGCTGGTCGAGCGAATGGGCGCGCTGCATGGCTTGCCTCAAAAAATCGGCCAGATTCTTTCCCTGTCCGAGCTTTCCCGGGAAGATCAGACCTACACGCCGCTGACCGAATACCGCGCAACCCTGCCGGCGCCGGCGGCTTTTGCGGAAATGGAAAAACAACTCGGTCGCCCGCTGGATGCCTATTTCCGGCAGATGGACGATACAGGTATTTCCGCCTCGATCGGACAGGTCCACCGGGCTGTTCTGCACGACGGGCGCAAAGTCGCCGTCAAGGTCCAGTACCCGGACATCGCGGAAAGCGTCCGGCTCGATCTCCGCGCGCTGGGATGGCTGACGGCGCCGATGGGCGGGTTGAAGCGCGGGTTCGATTTGAAATCTTATCAGCGGGAAGTCGGCAGCATGCTCGAAGAAGAGCTCGACTACCGGCACGAAGCGCTGATGATTAAACAATTTGCCGCGTCCACGGCGGAATGGGACGATGTGGAGGTTCCCGCCGTGATCGAAGAGCTGAGCGGAGACCGCATTCTGACGATGACCTGGGTGGAGGGCGAGCCCTTTTCTGCGGTTCGCCGCTGGCCCGTCGAGACGCGAAGACAACTGTCGCGCACTTTGTTGCGGCTCTTCCTGGCTGGTTGTTTCCGCTGGGGCACTCTCCACGCCGACCCGCATCCGGGCAACTATCGTTTCCGGCAGCAGAACGGAAGGGCGACGGTTGGGCTGCTGGATTTCGGATGCGTGAAAAGAATAGACGAGGATCTCCGGAACGAGCTGGCCGGCCTGCTGGAAGATGTCATCGAGGGCAGGATAGAACAGAGCGCCGACCGGGCGCTGGCGCGCTATGCCGGGATGGGATTCCGGCAGGATATGCTGGAGCCGATCGCTCATCTGCTGGCTCCCCTCAGCCGGGTGTTGTTTGAGCCGTTTCATGCGCCGCAACCCTTTTCCCTCGCTTCCTGGAGTCTGGGGAAAGGTGTGGAGCAAATTCTGGGGAATTTCCGCTGGAACTTCCGGTTCGCCGGACCGGCCCATCTGATCTTCTTGGTCAGAGCCTACCAGGGTCTGATCCAGTATTTGCAGGCTCTGGATACGCCCATCGACTGGCGAGAGGCCTGGGAGGAGACGCGGCAAGATTGCACGCCGAGTCTGGAACCAGCGCGGCCGGCGAGGCAGGAAAGCAGAGGCGCCATGAAATCGAAATCACTGCGTATTCGAGTTTCGGAAAACAAGCGAATGAAAGTGGATCTGACCTTCGGCGCCCGGTGCGCCGAGAATCTTTCCGACCTGATCCCTCCTGAATTGCTAGAGAAATTGCGACAGCGTTCCATTGATGTCGATGAGACCGTCCGCAAGGTCGTGGCCAGCGATTTTGAACCGATGGAACTGTTTCAACTGGAGGAAGGGTCCAAGAGCGTCCGTGTTTGGCTGGAGTAGAAACCTTTTCGCCGTTGCTTGGAAAGGCGGCTCACTCCGGTAAAGCGAAACCCAACAGCCGACAGGCTACCCTGGAACAAGGAGAAAATAATGACAACAGTAGGCATGAACTACGAAGTCCGGGAAGGGAAGGAACAGGCCTTTGAAAAGAAATTTGCGCTGGTGCAGGATGTCATGAAGGACATTCCGGGACACGTCCGCACGTTTTTGTACCGCAACGCATACCAGGGGTCTTCCTACCTGGTTATTTCGGAGTGGAAAAGCCGCGGGTCCTTTGACGCCTTCATCGCCTCAGCCGAATTCCGCTCTGTCACCGCATGGGGCGAGGCCAATATTCTGACCGCCCGGCCGAAACACTCTGTGTATGGAGAGGAAGCCGCCGCGATCTCCGGCGGATGTTCTCACGCGAATGTAAGCAGTCCTCAGGCTTGCGTGAGCTAGCCTGGCAACCATTTTTCTTGAGCGCCCCCCCGCGCCCGCGCTCAATCTTTCAGCTTTGCTGGGAGGTATGCCAGAACGGTTCCGGCGACGGAACCACGCAGAACGAAAGTCTCCGTAGTGCGGTCAACGTGACACGGGAGTGGAGAAAGAAGCTATGCATGTCTTAGTAGTGGATGACTCGAGAGCGATGCGGTCGATCCTTGGCAGTATCCTGCGGGATGCCGGCTTTGAAGTTTCCGAAGCCGGCGACGGAACTGAGGCACTAAAAAGCCTCCAGGAGAATGGAAAAGTGCCGCTGATACTGGTGGATTGGAACATGCCCCCGCTCGATGGCTTTGAATTCATCAAAGCAGTTCGAGCCGACCATACCTATGACGATACCCGCCTCGTGATGGTGACGACCGAAACGGAAATGGAGCAGGTATCCCGTGCGCTGGAAGCGGGCGCCAACGAATACATCATGAAACCGTTCACGAAAGAGACGCTGCTGGAAAAACTGGCACTCCTGGGGATAGTTCCGCAATAAAAGAGTGCTATGCGTAAGATTCGTATCCTGATCGTCGATGATGCAGTCGTAATCCGTCGTCTGCTGACCGATGAGTTGTCAAAAGACGCGCATTTAGAAGTGGTGGGCGCTGCTGCCAACGGCCGTATTGCGCTGGCCAAAATTCCCCAGCTCAACCCCGATCTGGTGACACTCGACATCGAAATGCCCGAAATGAACGGGCTGGAGGCTCTGGCTGTCATCCGGAAGCAATATCCCTTTTTGCCGGTGATCATGTTCAGCACGCTCACCGAGCGCGGCGCATCCGAGACGCTGGAAGCCCTTTCTCTGGGCGCCAGTGACTACGTCACCAAGCCGGCCAACGTGGGCAGCGTGACCCTGGCGATGAAGCACATCCACCAGGAGTTGGTTCCGAAGATCAAGGCCTTTTGCGGCAAAGCGGCTGGCATCAATCTGTCGCTGGCCGCTCCCAAACCATCGGCGGCAATTCCTCTTCCGCAACCGCGGGCCAGGGTGAAGCCTCCGTCGCAGGTGGAGGTCGTCGCCATTGGCGTTTCCACCGGCGGGCCCAATGCGCTGGCGGCCATCTTTCCCACGTTTCCAGCCGATCTTCCCGTTCCCATCGTGATAGTCCAGCACATGCCGCCGGTCTTCACGAAAATCCTGGCCGAGCGCCTGGAGCAATGTTCCAGCCTTCGCGTGCGGGAGGCCCAGCCCGGCGATACGCTCCAACCCGGCTGCGCATGGCTTGCGCCGGGGGGATACCACATGATTGTGGAACGGCACGGCACTTCCGTTCAGTTGCAGACTCACCAGGGACCTCCGGAAAATTCCTGCCGGCCGGCCGTGGATGTTCTGTTCCGCTCCGTGGCAGATGTTTATGGGAGAGAGACTCTCGCCGTCGTTCTAACGGGCATGGGACAGGACGGCTTGCGAGGGTGCGAACCCATCCACGAGGCTGGAGGACAGATTCTGGCGCAGGACGAAGAGAGTTCGGTGGTCTGGGGGATGCCCGGATTCGTGGCTAATTCAGGCCTTGCGGACAAGGTGATCCCGCAAGACCATATCGGAGTAGAGATCACTCGCCGAGTGATGCAGGGGCGGTTGGCGCGGGTAGGTGTTCTCGAAGCAAGAGGGGAAGGATAATTTGCCAACCGCAACCATCGCAACAGTCGATTACGAGTATATCCAGCATCTTATCCGGGAACGCTCGGGCATTGTTTTGGATGAGGATAAGCAGTATCTGGTGGATGCCCGCCTGACACCGGTGCTCCGGCAGGAAAAACTATCTTCTATTCAGGACTTGGTGGTACAGCTTCGCGCCAAGCCATTCAACGGCCTTCACCAGAGCGTGGTCGAGGCCATGACGACCAATGAAACTTTGTTCTTTCGAGACGCCCACCCCTTTGAGGCGCTCAAGAGCAAGGTGTTCCCCGATCTCCTGGTGGCCCGGGAAACCAAAAAGCAGATAAACATTTGGTGTGCGGCCTGTTCCAGCGGCCAGGAGCCTTACAGCATCGCCATGCTGGCGAAGGAATTTTTCGGTCTACACCCCGGCTGGTCCACGCGGATCATTGCCACTGATCTTTCCAGGGATATACTCGCCCGGGCCAAGCAGGCCCGCTACAGCCAGCTCGAAGTCAACCGCGGGCTGCCCGCGACGTATATGGTGAAGTATTTCAAGAAAGAAGGCATGGAATGGCAGCTCAACCAGGAAATCCGCAATATGGTTGAATTCCGCGAGATGAATTTGACCGCGCCGTGGCCGGCTATGCCGACGATAGACATCATCTTCCTGCGCAACGTGCTGATCTATTTCGATGTGGAAATGAAGAAGTCCATCCTGGCTAAGGCGCGGGGGCTCATGAGTTCCGACAGCTACCTTTTCCTGGGCGGAGCTGAAACCACACTGTACCTCGACAACAGATTTGAACAGC
Source organism: Acidobacteriota bacterium (assembly GCA_022567475.1). Lineage (GTDB taxonomy): Bacteria > Acidobacteriota > Terriglobia > 2-12-FULL-54-10 > 2-12-FULL-54-10 > JADFGZ01. The sequence continues at coordinate 5,329 of JADFGZ010000115.1, forward strand.
TCTATTACGGAAAGGCTCCCTGTTGTCGCTTGCGCAAGAGTTAGAAGGAGGGTATATGCAGTTTCTGGAAAAAGAAATTTGCCAGATCACCGAAGGCGTCTGGAATGATTTGCTGGGGCTGGGCGTGAGCCCCATTGCTGAAGCAGAGGCGCAAAACGGCGGAGGCAAAACTCTGACCGGCTCGGTCCGCATCAAGGGCGGCTGGCAGGGCGAGGTGCGCCTCCAATGTTCCGCCGAGTTGGCGCGTCGCGCGGCCGTTGTCATGTTCCGCGTGGAGCTGGAAAAAGTGACTCCCGATCAAGTCCGGGACGCGGTAGGGGAGTTGACCAACATGACCGGCGGAAATCTCAAGGCTTTGCTCCCTCCGCCCTGCCAACTTTCGCTTCCGACGGTGACGGAGGAGAACAACGGGAACTCACCGGGTCCCGACGGCCAACTCCGGAGCCACATTTTCTTCCAATGCCAGGGCCAGCCCTTTTCGGTTACGTTGTTGGAATCCAGCAAGGACCCAGCGGGGAATTCGGAGGCCGGGCAAGAGAAATGAGGGCTGCACACGTGCCGTCCCAGGATGCGCGGATCCGTCGGTTGCGTGCTCAATACGCTGGGTGGCTGACGGGACAGGAGAGGGAAAGAGGAGCAGTATGAGCGATAACGATAACAGGCGCGAATTTTCCCGGGTTTCCCCCAGATTGGACGTTGTGCTCACGACCGAGGAGAGAACCATCCGTTCCGGCCAGACCCAGGATGTGAGCATGAGTGGCCTATTTTGCGTTTGTAGCGACCCTTTTCCGGAGGGCACTCGGTGCCAGGTGACCCTGTTGCTGGGCGGACCGGAGGACCCGGTGCGCATCGAGACCAGCGGCACAGTGGTGCGGTCCACCGATTCCGGCATTGCCGTCGAGTTCAGTGAAATTGGCATGGATGGCTATCACCACCTGCGCAACCTTGTGCTCCACAACGCGGACGATCCTAACCGGGCAGAACAGGAAATTAAGGGCCACCTCGGAATCAAAAGCCGCTAGAGACCGGGTCAGCGCCTGCCCGGAGCCGTCGAGAACCCGTCCAGGGGAAATGTGTTCAAACGGGAAGGACCCGCTGGCATTCGAGGGGCGCGCCCGGAGAAAGAGGATAGTAAGCGTTGCAGGAAAAATAGCTAGCGTTCAGGAGCAGATTGTCCATGCCGAATACGGAAGCTGCCTCGCACGTGACCTGGCAAGGGGCGGGGAATCTAACCAAGCAATACCTTTTTCGCGTTCGCGATCTGGTCTATCAGGTGGCAGGAGTCTTCCGCCCGGACAACGAACTCCACCTTTTGGAGAGCTGCTGCCAGCGGCGCATGCAGGTAGTGGGCGCACACTCGGTACGCGAATACTTTGGGCAACTCACGCTGGGGGCTGACCGCGAAAGGGAGCTGCACTCCTTATTGCAGGAAATCACCGCGGGAGAGACTCGCTTCTTCCGCAACCCGTCTCAACTGAAGGCGTTCCGCAAGGTGGTGATTCCCGCCCTCCTCGAGGCGGAGGCTAAACTCCCCGCCAAGCATTTCCGGGTCTGGAGCGCAGGTTGCGCGACAGGCGAAGAGCCCTACACCCTGGCCATGGTTCTGATGGAGGAGCTGGAAGGGGCGCTCCAGGGCCGGACCATTGAAGTGGTGGCTACAGATTGGAACGACCGCCGCTTGGCGAAAGCCGGAGAGGGCGTTTACGGCGCTGAATCCCTCAGCACCGTCCCTCCCGAATACAAAGAGAAATATTTTATCCCCCAGGATGGCCGCTTTCAGGTGTGCGACGAAATCAAGTCCTGCGTATCTTTTTACCGCTTGAACCTGCTCGACGAGAGCAAGATGGTTTTTATGAAGGAAATGCACGCGATCTTCTGCCGCAACGTGCTGATTTACTTCGACGGCACATCCAAACGGCGACTGGTCCAGCACTTCTACCACAATCTGGTCCCGCACGGCTTCTTGTTCCTGGGCAAAGAAGAATCTTTATTCGGCATCCACGACGATTTCCGGCTGATCCACTTTCCCGGAACCATTGCCTACCGTAAGACCTAGCAAGAGGTTGCTCCGGCAAGGAAGCAATAACGCCGGTCCACTTGGCGAATTGCGGTCACCCATCATAGCCTTTTCACAGTTCTTGCATAGTCAGGGCCGCGCACGCCTGCCCCGTGCCTTGTCCCGAGCCATGTCCCGAGCGAAGCCGAGGGAAAAGCCGAGGGAAAAGCCGGGGGATCAGCGGGCCGTCCCCCCCGAACGATAAACGGTAAGTGGGCATCCAAAGCTGTGTTGAGCACTCCCTCACGGCCCGCCGCTCGTAGGACCTGAGGCCGTAGGACGCTCTGGGCCGCAGGCTGGCGAAGGGTGTATCTCGCCGTGGCTGCCGATCCTTTCCCCTGCCCACAATCATCGGTCAACCTTGAGGCAGGCCAGGATTACTTGCGAGGATTACTTCGGTCGGCACTCCCCGTTGGGTAATCCGGCGGACCTCGCGAACGGCAAACCCAGCCTCGGGAAGGTATGCCGCCAGCCGAATGGGCCGACAGCCGCCCAGCAAGGTGGGAACCAGCCAGTAAAACAATCCCCAGAACCGGTCAAACCACCGATTGCCGAGGCTCAGGTGCAGCAGCAGCAGTCGCCCGGAAGGTTTCAGGACGCGCCGCATCTGCTGGATTGCAGTTGCAATGTCGGAGGCGGAGAGCAGATCCAGCATGTAGCTGGAAAAGACTAGATCGAAGCTGTGATCGGCAAAGGGCAGAGAGCGGGTGTCACACTGGCACAAGGGTGGCGGCGCTTGCAAGGCTGAGGAAACCCTCTGGTTTGCTCGCTGCAACATGTCGAAGCAGATATCTACTCCAATCGTCGTTCCGCCGGGATTGCTGCCGGCCAGCCGCTCCAGCGCAGTTCCCGGACCCACGCCAACCTCCAGGACTTTTTCGTTATCCCGGACTGCCGCCAACTCCAGCGCCGACTCCCTTGCCCGCGTCTCCACCAGCCGCTCCCAAATGCCGTACAGGGGCAGCAGGCGTGTATAGATGCCGCGAATCTCTTCATCGCGCAGTTTCGCAGGCGTGGATTCTTCGACGGGCACGGAAAAAGCTATCCCTTCATTCTGTCAAACGCAATTTCGCGGAACATGGCGGAAATCATCTTACCACCCCCGTTCATGATCTGCCTGGAAGCTTGCCTCGCGAAGGCTCCTGCGAATTTCCACGGACCGCTGGGGAAATTTGCGCCTAGTCTGAGCCAAACAGCGCATGGCAATGGAGTCCAACCGGGCAACTTGCGAATATCCAACGGATTGAATGTTCTCGATATAGGAATTCATCAGCCGAATGTTTGGACAAGAAATTGCCCAGGCATCAAGGAGACAATGAGGGCTCGGAGCCGCGCACCTTCTTTTACAAGGTTTCCAGGAGGTTGGTTGGCAAAGCTCGTCTCTCGGAGAAAAACGAGGCTGCAAAGTTCCGCTGCCGGCCCTCAGAGGGGAAGGCTGCGGACGGGTTGATCCTAAGCACAACCCAGCGGCACGATGGCAGCTTCGTGCTGCGCTCCGTTCAGTTTCCCGGCAGCACGGTAATACACAATCTGACCCCGTGATATTGACGCCCTAACGGCGCGTTGAGCAAACGAAGCCGGAGGGTTGCTGGTTAAAAGAAAAGGTATTTCCGCCACTGCTGGTCCCCATTGCCGATGAGGCGGATCAGGTGGCGGTTGGTATGCAGGTTGAAGGGGCGCGGCTGGCGCAACAGCTTCATTCCGGCAGCCGCCGGGGTGCGGTCGCCTTTCTGGTTGTTGCAGGCGTGGCAACAAGCCACGAGGTTCTCCCATGTGGATTTTCCGCCTTGCGATCTGGGAAGCACATGATCGAGCGTCAGCTCGGAAGCAGGCAGCACCCTGTCGCAAAACTGGCAGGTATGCCGGTCGCGGATGAGGATGTTTTTGCGGGAAAGGGCGCGCGCCTCGTAGGGAATCCGCCGGTATTCCAGCAGCCGAATCACGGAAGGAATCCGCAAGGCGATGCTGGCAGCATGAACGGTCCCGTTCAATTCTTCCTCAGCGGAAGCCGCCCCTTTGAGAATCAGAATGATGGCGCGGCGGGCCGCGCAGACATTCACCGGCTCATAGGTGGCGTTCAAAACCAGCACGGGAGAGTGCAACATGGTTCACATTTTCCAGCAAACTCGGTCAGGTGTCGCCGGCTCCAACGGACATCGGAGAGGGCGCATCCACTCCTGTAAATTATAATACATCCGCGTCTTCTGGATGTGCTCGCGCCAGCGTGACCACCGAAACTCTTCCGGCCCCGGCGTCGAGCAAGGCCTGAGCGCAGGCATTCACAGTCGCTCCTGTGGTGATTACGTCGTCAACCAGCAGCAGACGGCGCGACTGCACCCGCTCGGGCCGGGGGACTTCAAAAGCTCCGTCGACGTTTTTCCGCCGCTCCGCCGCCCGCAGGCCCGTCTGGGGCCGGGTGTCCCGCACGCGAACACAATCTTCCGTGCGCACACGAATGCCGCTGACCGGGGATGTTTCGGCGGATAGCTCAGCGGACAGCGCAGCAGCCAGAAGCGCCGCTTGATTGAAGCCCCGGCGGCGCTGACGCTTGGAGTGAAGAGGAACCGGCAACACCAGATCAAAAACCGGTGCGTCGAGCCGCTGGACGGTATGGGCTAAAAGCTTTCCGAGAGGTCTGGCCAGAGGCCGGAAACCGTCGTACTTGAGATGGTGAATCAGGCTTCGCAGGACGCCTTCATACCGGCCGAAGCTGCGGGCCTGTTCAAAGACGAACGCCCCTTGCAGGCAAAGCCCGCAATAAAGTGTTTCCTGCAGGGCCGCGTTCCCGCGCAGGAACAGCCCGCACCCCGCGCACTCCAATCCCGCATAGGGACGAGCCGCCCGCAGACAAGCTGGGCAGACCGGAACCGGCGTGAAACCCTCGATAGCAGACTGGCAAACTCGGCAGGAAGCGGGAAATACGAGTGTGAACAGGGAATCCCAAACTACCCGCGAAGCCTGAATTCGCGCCATTAACCGGCCAGGTTTGGAGGGAACTGGGGTTGATTTGAAGACCGGCCTCCGCAGAGCAAAAAAACTGCCGGGCGGAACCGGTGCGTTCTTTCAGCAGCTTCTCCGCCCAATAGATTGAGAGCCAATGTTGGAGCGCCCATGTTCTGAGCAGCCATGTTCTGAGCGACTATGTTCTGAGCACCTAGGCTTCGAGCAAGCCCTGTTCCTGCTTCTTCTGGCACTCGATGCAGTGCCGCGCCCAGGGCACCGCCTCCAGTCGCTTCACTTGCATATCCCCGCCGCAGGCCACGCAGGCGCCAAATTCCTTGTTGCCGAGCCGCTCCAGGGCCTCATCGATCAATTGCAAAATGAAATGGTCGTCGTTGCTTTGCTTAAAGAGAAATTCTTTTGTATAGGAGTTGGTCGCTTTATCTGAGATGTCCGGGGCGACCTCTTCGTCGGCTTCGCGTCCGTCCTGTTCGGTCTTTGAAACAGTTTCTTGCAATTGCTGTTTTCTTTCGAGCAGCCTCTTTTTATAAAGTTCCATCCGCTTCTTATCCATGCCAACCCGCCCCGGAGTACCAATAGAAATTTGCCGCACTAGAGCTTTCAAGCTAACCGCCGATTGTAGTTAGAAAAGTTTCTTTGTGTCAAGCAAGCCAGCCCCTTTTTAGTCGGCGAAACAACCTGGACGTCCGGCCGGATCCTTGGACTCGTTGAGAACAGTCTTCCATCAGGTTGCTCAGCCTAAGTTTCCTCGCTCTGCTCGCGCAGTCTGGCGATCACGGCCGGATCGGCCAGCGTCGAGGTGTCTCCCAGCGTGCGGCCTTCGGCTATATCGCGCAACAAGCGGCGCATAATTTTACCGCTGCGGGTTTTGGGCAGCTCCGCCGTGAAGAAGATATCATCCGGACGCGCCAGCGCTCCAATCTTCTTCTGGACGTGGCGTTTGAGCTCGTCAACCCTTTCTTGCGTGCCGTCGATGCCCGCCTTCAGCGTCACAAAGGCGGACACAGCCTGTCCCTTGATCGCATGCGCTTTCCCGATCACCGCCGCCTCGGCCACCGAAGGATTACTCACCAAAGCGCTTTCGACCTCCGTGGTGCTGATGCGATGGCCGGAGATGTTCATCACGTCGTCCACGCGGCCCATCAGCCAGAAGTATCCGTCCTTGTCCCGCTTGGCCCCGTCGCCGGTAAAGTAAATTTTTGGGCCGTAACGGCTGAAATAGGTCTCCACGTAGCGGTCCGGGTCCTTATCAATCGT
>JADFGZ010000116.1 GCA_022567475.1 Acidobacteriota bacterium
TCACTACGTCAGCCGGTAGTTCTGGAGCGTCAGAGGTTTCCCGGAGAGCTTTTGCTGAGTTTTTCATTAGTTGAGTAATAAAGAATAGCGGTTCCAGCGCTTTTGGCCGCTCGCGTTGCAGGAGTTTAAGGTGTGTCCAATACTTCTGCCAAAGTTTTGAGTCTATTGTGATGCTGTGGCAGTTCTTACCAATCAGCAGAATTAGTTCGGTGGCCGTCGAATCGGGGTTGTCATGCGCATCAACACCCTTGACGTAATGGTAGAGGACATTCTCGTCGAGCAGGAATTTGTGCTTCACGCATTAAGTCTTTTTGAGCACATCGAGATATTCGGAGAGTTCGGTCAAACTGTGCTCAAAAAACCCTGGCAGGCCGCCTTCCACGCCTCCTCTTTCGTCGATCTTAAGCGGCCTTACTTTAGCTGTGCCTTTGTCATTCTCGAAATAGTAGATAGCAAGCTGGCTCTTTTCGAGATCACCCTTAGCAACTGCGTGCAGGAGCGAGTGCAAGATGTGCTCGCTGTGGGTCTCAATAAAGTATTGCAGATTCCGGTCCTTCCTTGCCTTCAAGAGCAATCGCATTAGTTCTGATTGGGCTTGGGGGTGAAGATGCGCTTCCGGTTCGGAGAGTAAAATGGTCTCGTTTGGTGGAGTAAGCCCAATCGGCACCAGAATGAATGGCAGTTGACTTGCCCCGGTTCCCTCGTTTAGAAATAGGCTGTCCGATACGCTCTCCTTCGGTTGCCGAGCGCGGAGTACCACACGCGGGCCAGAAAGTAGTTCTGCTCGAATTCCAATTCCGAGTAGCTCAGTAAGCCACCTGGAGAGTTGTTCTTCTATATCTCGGTCGTATTTGAGCTTCGCCGCAACTGCAGTTCCTCTGTCCACAAGCGTAAGCCAGTCAAGATTGTCTGGCGCTGCGGGTGGTAAGGGATAACCCCATTCTTCAAAACCACGCAAGGGGAAGATCGGGTGGAGTGATTTTACTAACAGAGCAGGAGAATTTCCCAAAGACCGGTGGAATTCCGCAACGCGGCCGGACTCCTCCTCTGGGAACCCTTCGGATTTTGCGATCCCAGAACATTGAATGAGATTAAAGTCTGCGGTAGTCTTGAAGTTAAGAGTAAATTTCTCCAGGTTTAGTGAGTAAGATGCATGAGACGAGGTTTCCGCCCATTTCCAATTAAATCCAGGACCGGGATGAAACGACCCGTCGCTGACAGGAGCAAAAAACCGGATGCCCCCCTCATGGTAGACCAGGCGGTTATTGCGAGCGTGAATATCGAACCCCACCCTCACTTCTCTTCCGTAGATCCTCCCATACAACGGTTTCTGTGAAAGAATCGTGCCATTCACACCAATTTGCATCTCGGCTTCTCCATGTCGCACAACGTCCCTGAATTCCCCAATGTCAATAAGCGCATTGGGTGGGAACAGATACGGCGCTATTGCGGCGATCTGTTGCGGGTGAATTGGCCGGTGAATTGGTTGAAATAAGTTCTCCCGATCCCTATCCGTATAAGCTTCTGCCGCCTGCCGCAAGCTCAGCAACGCCTGGAAGATGCTCGACTTGCCGCTGTTGTTGGGGCCGATAAAGACAGTAATCGGCGCGGCCTTAATCTCTGTCTCGGCGTGGAGCTTAAAGTTTTTCAGCGACACGCTGGTAATCATGGGGGCATTATACAGCAGCGGCTTCGGAAACTAACACGCCGCCCGCAGTGCCCGCCAAGCGCAAGAGGTTCCAACTTTGGTCCGTGCAACCGGAGCACAAAATATGTTTTAATTTCTCTCTGCCATCTGGCCGCCTTTTGGTTTTGACATTGCTGTCCGGAGCAGTCCGCAGAAGCTGACGCCGCAACCAGACCGGCTGGGAAGCAATCATCGATGAACGATCATTAAATCAACGACACGCTTGGAGGACCCATGGCTATTCATAACGTAACCGTAATCGGAGCCGGCCTGATGGGCCGCGGCATCGCGCACGTGGCGGCGCTCGGCGGCTACCGGACCACGATGGTGGACGTCACCGACGAAATCCTGCAAGCCGCGCTCGCCAACATCCAGAGCGAGATGGAAAAAGGGGTTGCGCGCGGCAAGCTGTCTGCGGAGGCCAAAGACAAGGCGCTGGCGCAACTGACGCTTGAAACCAGCCCGGAAAAGGCCGCCCAAGACGCCGACCTGATCATCGAAGCCGTACCGGAAGATATGAAGATCAAGACCGACACCTTCACGCGCCTGGACAAGGCCGCGCCCGCCCATACGATCCTGGCCTCGAACACCTCCTCGATGAGCGTCACGGAGATGGCTGCGGTGACTGGCCGCGCCCCGCGTTTCCTGGGGATGCACTTTTTCAATCCCGTCCACAAGATGAAGCTGCTCGAAATTGTGTCGGGTCTCGAGACCACAAAGGAAACCATCCAGATCGCCGAGCAGGTGGGAAAACAGATGGGCAAGGAGACCGTCGTGGTGAGTGAAGCGCCGGGGTTCATCACCAGCCGCATCAACGCCATGATCGGCAACGAGGCGTTTTATATGCTGCAGGAAGGCGTCGCCACCGCTGAGGACATCGACAAGGCCTGCAAGCTCGGGCTGAACCATCCCATGGGGCCTTTTGAGATGGCGGACTTGGTGGGCCTGGATACGCGCCTGCACGTGCTCGAGTATCTCCACAAAACGCTGGGAGAGAAGTTCCGCCCCTCCCCGCTGCTGGTGCAGTACGTGAAGGCCGGGCGGCTGGGCCGCAAAACCGGCCGGGGAGTTCACGATTACACCCAGAAAAAATCCTGATTTGTTTTCTCAGGACTCTGTTCGGCAAAACCAATTAACAAAACCGCAATGATTTAGGACCGCAATGATTAAGAAATATGATTAGGAAATGTAACTAGAAGCTATTGCAAAACCTCTTTTAAGGTGTTGTCAGGGCACGGCTTCAGCCGTGCCATCACTGGTGATGACAATAGGCGCTTCAGCGCCTGAGGTAAGTCTTGCATCGCTCGGATTCGCAAGCCTTTTGGCTTAACCCTCAGCGGCTAAAGCCGCAAGGAAGTAGTGGATTCTGCGTCCCTTGCGGCATGGCTAAAGCCATGCCCTGACGATATATGAATCAGGTTTTGCAATAGCTTCTAGGGAATGTGACGAGGAGGCTCTCCGTGGAGTGGAAAAACATTAAGCTCGAAGAGGACAATGGAATTTGGACCCTGACGATCAACCGCCCCGAGATGCGCAACGCGCTCGACGCGCCCACGGTAAAGGAGTTTCGGGAAGCGCTCGGCAGTTTGGACACGGGAAAAGCCGGGGTCTTGATCCTGACCGGGTCGGGCAACAAGGCATTTGTTTCCGGCGCGGACATCGGCGACCTGCGCAGCCGGACCAAAAAGCAGGCGCTCGAGGCCATCAACACCGGCCTGTTTGCGGAGGTGGAGAATTTTGCATGGCCCGTGATCGGCGCCATCAACGGATATGCGCTGGGGGGAGGCTGCGAGCTGACGCTGGCCTGCGACATCCGGATCGCCAGCGAGAACGCCCGCTTCGGCTTTCCCGAGACCAGCCTGGGGATCATCCCCGGCGCCGGAGGCACCCAGCGCCTGCCCCGGCTGATGGGCCTGGCCCGCGCCAAAGAATGGATTCTGACCGGCGATATCTATGACGCCAAGGAGGCCGAGCGCCTGGGATTGATCAGCCGGGTGGTGCCGCAGGAAAAACTGATGGAGACGGCCAAGGAGCTGGCGCGCAAAATCCTGAGCCGCGCACCTCTGGCCGTGCGGCTGGCCAAACTCGCACTCAACGCCTCCTCTCGCACACCGCTCGAAAGCGGGCTGACGATTGAGATGCTGGCCCAGAGCATCCTGTTTGAGTCCAAGGACAAGTACGAGGGGATGACCGCATATCTCGAAAAGCGCAAAGCCCATTTCACCGGCGAGTAGTGGTAAGAAGGAACGATGCCGCAGGTCGAGATCATCATCCTTCAGGGAGACATTACCGAGGCTGACGTCGAAGCCGTGGTGAACGCCGCCAACAATGACCTCGAACTGGGCGGCGGCGTCGCCGGGGCCATCCGGCGCAAAGGCGGCCCGTCCATACAGGAGGAGTGCGACCGCATCGGCCGCGTGCCGCTGGGCGAGGCGGCCATCACCGGCGGGGGACAGCTAAAAGCCGCCTACGTGATCCACGCCGCCAGCATGCAGCTCGGCGGGCAGACGACGGCGGAAAACCTGGAAGCCTCCACCCGCAACAGCCTGCTGCGGGCCGAGGAGAAAAAAATCCGCAGCATCGCCTTTCCTGCCATCGGAACCGGGATTGCGGGCTTTGACACCCGGCGCTGCGCCGGGATCATGCTGCGCACCGTAGCCGAACACCTCAAGAAGAAAACCTCGCTCGAACGGGTGGTCTTTGTCCTGTTCGACGGCCAGAGCCGGGAAATTTTTGAGGAGACCTGGAAGACGCTCGCGAAGAAGTAACCGCTGAGGAAACCTCGAAAGGGTACGGGAAAGATGGACGAAAAATCCGGCATCGAAAAGGTGCGCCGGGAACTGGCACGGTACGAGCATCCGCTGTTTGAGTTTTCCGCCAGGGAGAAGGGCGAAGCGGTGGAGGTGGTGATCGATTTTCGGAATCAGGACCTGGGGGTTCATACCTACTATTACGAAGTCCACCCCCGCGACCTGGCGCATCCGCAGTTTCCCTGGACGTTCCAGCGGCAGATCTACGATTGCCTGCACGATTACATCGTGGAGATGTTCACCCTCACACCCCAAATGAAGTAGCCGTAGAAATAAGCCGTAGAAATACACCGTAGAAATAAATGAAGTGAGCGATGCCCTCCCAACCGCCTCTCCTGCCGGTCATTCGAGACCTGATCCGCGCCTCCGGCCCCATCACGTTTCATCGCTTCATGGAGCTATGCCTCTATCATCCGCAACACGGATACTACAACTCCGGCAGGGTCCGGCTGGGAGCCGCCGGAGATTTCTACACCAGCGCGCATGTCACGCCGGTGTTCGCGCGCATTCTGGCGCGGCACTTCCAGCGGACCTGGGTTTCGCTCGGCAGACCGTCCACCTTTGACCTTGTCGAGATGGGGCCCGGCGACGGACTGCTGGCAAGCGAGCTGTTATCCCGGATCGGCCAGCGCTTCCCGGAACTCGCTGCCTGCTTGCGCTATACCGCGGTGGAGCAGAGCGCGCACCTCCGAAAACGTTTAGGGGAAAGCCTCAGCTGTTACGGCGACCGAACCAGAATCGCCGAGGACCTGACGGCGGGGACCGAAGGAGAATTCCAGGGGTGCGTCTTCGCCAACGAATTCTTCGACGCCCTTCCCGTTCACCTGTTGGTCTGGAGGGATGGCCGCTGGAGGGAACGCTATGTGTCGCTCCTCGGCGACCAGTTGCAGTGGAGCGAGGGCGAGCCGAGCACGCCGGATTTGGCGCAGGAAGCCGACCTGCGCTTCGCTCCCGGCCTGGAGCTGCCGGAAGGGGAAAGCCCAGATGGAGGAAGCAAAGAAGGGTGGGCAGCCGAAATCTCTCCCCAGGCTGGAACGTGGATCGAAAGAATCAGCGGGCGCCTGCGCAGGGGCGAAATTCTGCTGATCGACTACGGATACACCCTGGAGGAGTGGCAACGGGGCCGTTTTCCCCAGGGAAGCGCCCTGGGCTATCGCAAGCATCAAGCGGTTTACGATCTGCTCTCGTCTCCCGGCGAACAGGACCTCACGGCGCACGTGAACTTTTCGCAATTGACGGCGGCGGCAGAGCGGTGCGGCCTGCGGGTGCACGGCCTGCAATCACAGGCTAGTTTTCTGATGGAACTCGGCCAGGAGGATGAGTTCGGAGAGGTGTTCGCCGACTGCGATTCGGAGGCGGAGCGCCTCCGCCGCTCCCAACTGCTGAAGACGCTGATTCTTCCCCAAGGGATGGGGGAAGCGTTCCGGGTGCTGCGGATGGAGAAGGAGTTGTGATAGGTCTGAAAGATATCTTTATGGCAATTATTGACAATATTTGCCAGGAACGCTAATATTGAATAGAAAGGAGATAGCATTATGGAGACCATGAATATCTCCCTACCGGAAACCATGAAGCAGTTTATTGAGGAGCAGGTATCCGCTGGCGGGTATAGCAGCGTCAGCGAGTACATTCGGGCGCTCGTGCGGGAGGAGCAGAAGCGAAAAGCTCAAGAACAACTCGAAGCACTCCTGGTGGAAGGTCTGGAAAGCGGGAAACCCACCGAGATGACGGATGAGGAGTGGAATGAAATCCGCAGGGAAAGTCTTGCCCGTTTGAAAGCCCGCAAATCGGCCTGATTCCGCCGTCTGACTTCGCCTTTCATCCGCCCCTAACCCTGCTATGCCTCGACGAATCCTCAAACGACCTGCCGCAAAACGCGACCTCATCGAACATTTCGTTTTTATAGGCGAGGGCAGTCAACGGGCTGCATTCCTCTTTCTGGAGGCGGCGCGAGCCACTTTTGATGAGCTGGCAACCATGCCGGAGATGGGTAGTCCCCAGAAATTTGCCAACCCGAAGCTTGCTGGGATTCGCAGGTGGCGCATACGCAATTTTGAGAACTACTTAATTTTCTACCGGCCACTCCCGGACGGAATTGATGTGGTTCGAGTGATTCACGCTGCCCAAGATATCCAAAGCATATTTGAATCTTGAAACCTTGGGAATTTGAGACGCGGGGAACCCTGAAGTGATCAAGCGGCGACCGGCTTCCGCTTCACCAGCATCAGGAGACCTGAGATCAGGAACAGCGCATTCGATCTCCCAATCCACTGGAAGGGTCCGGGAGCGCCCAGCATGTAGAGGCCTGCCGGAACGAAGGAAAGCGCAAAGACGGCAAACATCCAGCAGGGTTTTCCCTTCCAGGCCGCCACCGCCCCCACCAGAGCCAGCCCAAGCATCAGGCCAGCGATGGCATAGCTGCCCGCAGTGATCCCGCGATTTCCATAGGGATTGAAAAACAAGAACACGAGCCAAAGGCTGCCGGCGACCCCAGAGGCCGCCAGACCGATCGAACGACCGGTTTGCAACAGGACCGCCCCTTTCCAGCCCTAGTAGTCGTCGGCTTCGCGGCCGCCCCGCTCGTAAGGCTGCTGGAGATATTCATTGGCCGCCGCCTGCGCCCCTTGCGTGTCGTCCTTGGTCCGCACGGCCTGCTGGTATTCGTTGACGGCGCGGTCCCGCTGGCCCGTCACATCGAAGATCTGCCCGAGATAAATGTGGCTCCAAACCTCCGTCCACAGCGGCTCCAGGTCCCCGTTGAGCGCCTCGCGAAAGGCATTGGCGGCAGACTGGTAATTCCGGAGCAGGTAAAACACCTCCCCCACGCGGTAGTGGGCGAGCGAGCTGATGCGGCTGATGTCCAGGGCTTGCTGGTATTCCTCCAGAGCGCCGGAATAATCCCGCTGCTCGACGGCCAGCTCGCCCCGGGCGATGGCAACCCGCAGGCGGACCGAGTCGTTGTACTTCAGCACCCGGTTATTCGGGTCCACGATGACCCTGCGCGGTTTCCCGAATGTTGCGATGGAAAATTCCGAAGCGCGGCCCGTCACCTGGACCCGCTCGATCACCGGATCCCCGTCGGTTTCCACTTCGAGTTCCACGGGCATGCTGAAGGTGTCCATATCCTGCTCGATTTTTCCCACCACCTTAAAGCCGTCCGGCACCCGGTAGACCACGTATTCGGCCTCGAAATCGGAAGCTCCCGTGGACTCGATCCACTGAATGAAAAACCCCCGCAGATCCTGGGAGCTGGCCTGCTCCGCCTCCCGACGAAAGTCTTCCGTGCTCGCCGGACGGAAGGCAAACCGGTCGGCATACTGCCGGAGGGTCTGGAAGAAGGCATCGTCGCCGATCACCCAGCGAAGCATGTGGAGCACGGCGCCGCCTTTGTCATGGACGATGGATTTGAACTGCGCAGTGAAATCGGTCAGGCGTCCGGCTGCGCGGATGGGAACCGTGTCGTGCGTCAGGGCCTCAATCGACATTTCGCGCATGCGCTCCTCCAGCGCCGCTTCCCCTCCCAGGTGCTCCAAGTACAAAGCCTCGGAGTAGGTGGCCAAACCGTGGTCCAGCCACAGGTCAGCCAGCGTGGCAGGACTCACCAGCGCGCGCCACCACTGCTGGGAAATCTCATGCGCCAGCAACCGGTAGTTCACTTCGGAGCCGATTGCGCGCGACGCCAGAAAAACCACTCCGGGCGCCGAGAACCCTCCCAGGGAGCGGTCATCGATCTCCACAATCGCAAGGTCTGCTTGCGGAGGCAGCCCAAAGCGGCTGCTGAAGAAACTCATCATCCGGGCCGCCTCTTCGCCATACGTCCGGGCCATTCCGTAGTTCTCCCCGGAAAAATAGACTTGCATGGTGAGGCCTCCTTCCCTCACCACTTCCGGTTGCACGGGAACCACGGCGAGGCTTCCGGCCAGTTGCGGTTGCTCGTAGGAAAAGGAGAACAGCACTTTGTCCTCGTTCCAGGTCGGAGGCTGGGACCTGCCGCCGGCAACTACGTTGAAACCGGCGGGAACCGTGACATGCAGCTCGGCCGTGTAGCGGTTGGTGGAGTAGCCGATCACCGGAAACCATCGGGCCGGATAGAGCAGATACGATCCTTCTTCCCCGACGTAGGCCAGCCGGACTCCCTCCACAGGACTGTAATCGGAATTCTCGAACACCCCTTCGTACTCAAAGGTGATCGTAGCGGTCTGGTCCTTGGAAAGCGGCTGCCCCAGGCTCACCACGAGGGTCAGGTTGTCGGAGCTGCGCTGGGCCGAGAGGACATCCCCTTGTTCATTCTCGATGTTGGTCGGGAAAAGGTTGTTGTTGAGTTCAAAACTCAGCGAGTACACGTCCTCCATGGCCTGCAAGCGAATTTGGGCCTTGGCATGGATTTGATGTGTTTCGGGAAACAACTCGGCTTCGATCACATAATGCTGGACGGTGACGGGCTCCTGGAATTCCTCGTAATCGGGAAGATAATCATCCGCCACCAACTGAGGCCGGGCGTCTTCCTGTTCGCTGTACTGCGCCGGGACGCCGGTTGGAAACAAGGAGACCAGCAAAGCAAGCGCCAGCATTTCCAGTATTGCTTTCCCCGGCGGCGGCCAGAACGCGCTCTGTTTCATAACAACAACCCAGTCTGAAAAAATGCTCTTCTCAAGATATTATCTCAAAATGAAATTCGGCGCGAAAGTCATTCGCCGCATTTTTCATCCGTTCCCGCCCCGCGCCGGTTCAAACACTTCCACCGGCTTCGGGAGACGCTCCCGGGGCATCCGTCCCTTGCATCCTCGTCTCTTGCAGCCCCCTCCCTTGCAACATAGATTCCGTAACCGCCACAAACCGTTGTATAGCGTCTGCACTTTCTTTTCTCACGACACGGTCCGGGAAGTCCCCAGGGACTGCCACGCCGGGGACTGGCACGCTAGGAACTGCCACGCCAGCGACTGTCAAAGGTTTAGATGCAGGAATAGGAGGCAAAGGAGCAACACCGGCACGATTCGGCGGGTTGAGCCGCTCGGCCACTTGACGGAACGCCAGCCGCATTCGGTCCCGCGCTGCGGGGTCTTCCAGCAACCGCCGAACGTGCGACGCCACCAGTTCCGGCTGGAAGCGGTCTTGAATCAACTCCGGAACGATTGGCTCGTCCGCCACCAGGTTGACCATGCTATAGAAAGGAGTTTGAACCAGTTTTCGCCCCAGCCACCATGTAGCCGGAGTGACCCTGTAGACAACCACCATGGGCGTTCCCAGCAGCGCGGTTTCTATGGTGGCTGTGCCGCTGGCGACCACCGCCACCGAGGCGTGGGCCACGGCATCGTAGGTGCAATCTTCCACGACAACAATGGGCAACCCGGAATTTTCCACGCGGGCCCGAAGCAAATCGCCCGCCACCGTAGCGGCTGCCGGGAGGACGAAGCAGTGCTCCCCTTGCTGCGACATGCTGCGAACCATCTCCAGCAAAGGCGGGAGATTCAGCGAGATTTCCTTCCGGCGGCTGCCCGGCAAAAGCGCAATCAGGGGCGGCTTTTCGGGAATGCCCCAGCGGTTTCTAAATTCCGAGGCAGTCATGGCGGGAGCCACACGGCCTGCCAGCGGGTGCCCGACAAACTCCGCCGCGACGCCGGCCTTTTGAAAAAACTTCTCTTCGAAGGGAAAGATGCAGAGCAGGCGGTCTACAAATTCGCGCAGCAGGGCCAGACGGCCTCGCCGCCATGCCCAAACCTGCGGAGCGACGAAGTAGAGGACTGGAACGCCCGCCCGCTTTAATTGTTTCGCCAGGCGGAGGTTAAAGTCGGGGAAATCTATTAACACCGCCAGCGCCGGACGCCGTTTTCGCAGGGTCCTGCGGAGGAGACGGAAGGCCTTCCAAACGCGCGGCAGACCAGGGAGCACCTCGGCCAGCCCGACCATCGTGATCTGGTGAGCCTCCACCAGAGTTTCGCATCCGGCGGCCTTCATTTTGGCGCCGCCGCAGCCAAAAAAATGCACCGCGCCCAGCCGTTCGCGCAGGGCCTGGATCAAGAGCGCTCCATACATGTCTCCGGAAGCTTCCCCGGCGGAAATGAAGATGGGAATAGTGGGTGCCACGGAATCCTGTCTGCCCGAAATCGTTCCCCTGAGTATAGGGCGCTCTCACGGCTCTGGCAACCGGGGCCGGGCGGCGCTTGACACACCTTATGTTATAGAGTTCAATTAAATGTTTTGCAGAAATAATACGGGGGGATAAATTAATGAATCGTACCGCGGTGGAAGAAAAGGTTCCCGTTGAAAAACAGCACGGGGAAGTTGCCAAGGACCAGCGGAGCTTCATCGAGACGCTACAGCGCACCGGGGATTTGGTGGCCGTGGACCGCGAGGTTCACTGGGATTTGGAGCTGGGGGCCATCAGCCGGCGCGCGACCGAGATGGACGGACCGGCGGTATTGTTTAAAAACATCACGGACTATCCAGGACAAAGCATCTTCGTGAATCCCATTTCGACCTGGCGCCGGGCGGCCGTCACACTCGGTTTGCCGGCGCACGCGAAAATTTCCGAGATCTATGCGGAATACATCCGCAAGGATACCAGCGCTATCCCGCCCGTTGAGGTGAAAGACGCCGTTTGCCGGGACGTAATCGTTCGCGGCAAGGACGTTGACGTAACCAACCTCGCCTCTCCCATGATCCACGCTGGGGACGGCGGCCGCTATCTCGGCACCTGCTGCATCGTGGTCAGCAAAGACCCGGACACCGGCTGGATGAACTGGGGCACCTACCGGTTCATGATCCACAATACCCAGTACCTGTCCGGCTGGCCCTTCCCGCCGAGCCATTGCGGAACGATTCTGCAACAGAAATTTCTTCCACAGAACAAGCCGATGCCGGTTGCCATCATCATGGGGGCGGACCAGTCCAGCCACTTGGCGGCGACCTCAACCACCCGCATCGGCCGCGATGAAGCCTCGCTCGCCGGTGGGCTGGCTGGCCGGCCGATTGAAATCGCCCGCTGCCTCGACAGCGATCTGACCTTCCCGGCGTGCGCCGAGGTCGTCCTGGAAGGAGTAATTCTTCCCGACCAGATCGCGCACGAAGGGCCCTATGCAGAGTACACTGGTTAC
>JADFGZ010000117.1 GCA_022567475.1 Acidobacteriota bacterium
CCGGAAGGAAACTCCACTTATGTGGCCCCGGCCGGCGCAGCACAACAAGCGGTGGACTCCAGTGTGCGCCAGGGGGTGCTCGAAGCCTCCAACATCAATCCGGTGTTGGGAACCGTCAGCATGATGGCGCTCCAGCGGCATACCGAGATGTTGCAGCGCGCCCTTTCCATATTCCACACCGAATTCAACCGGACCGCCGCGGTAGATTTGCCGCGCGTCTGAGACGGAGAATAGGAATCGTTTTATGTTTCGTGCCCTTTTTACCGCCGCGAGCGGAATGATGGCCCAGCAATTGAGCCTCGACAATATCGCCAACAACCTGGCGAACGCCAGCACGGCGGGTTTCCGCCGCCGCCGATTGCAATTCGAGGACTTGATCTATCAGAACCTGATCGTGCCCGGCTCGGCGGCGACCCAGCAAACGACGGTCCCCACCGGGCTGCAGATCGGACTCGGCACGCGGCCGGTGGCCTCGGAAATGATCCACACGCAAGGCGATTTCACCAAGACCGGCAACCCCCTGGACATCGCCATCCAGGGACGCGGATTCTTCCAGGTGACCCTTCCGAGCGGCGAGACGGCCTACACGCGAGGCGGCACTTTTCACCTGGACGGGCAAGGAAACCTGGTGACCTTGAACGGCGATCCGATCGAGCCATCCATCGCCATTCCGCCCGACGCCCTGACCATCAGCATTGGAACCGACGGCACGGTCAGCGTGACACAACCCGGCCAGCAGGCCGCCCAGCAGGTGGGGATCATCGAGCTGGCCCTGTTCCCCAATCCGGGCGGGCTGAACAGTATCGGAAGGAATATGTTCCTTCCCACCGAGGCATCCGGAGATCCCATCGTCGGCACTGCGGGAGGTTCGGAGGGGCTCGGCACGATCCTGCAGGGAATGATCGAGGGGTCCAACGTAAATGTGGTTGAGGAATTCATTCAGATGATCCTGACCCAGCGTGCCTATGAGGCAAATTCGAGGGTGGTGCGGGCCGCCGACGAAATGTTCCAGCAAACCAACAACATGAGCAGATAGCCGAGGTTCTAACGTGAGTCACCATCAGGCCGCCAAAATTCTTCTACTGCCCGTCCTGCTGGCCGGGCAGGCCCTGTTGCCGGCGCGCGCGCATGCAGCCGAGAGGGTCGGCCTGCGCCGGGAGGTTCAGGTCCGCACGGAAACCATCCGTCTATCCGACCTGTTGCCGAGCACGGCGCCTGCCCGGATGCGGGATCTGGCTGCACAGATTGTTTTGGGCCCCGCTCCCCTGCCCGGCAGCCGGCGGATTCTGCGGGACGGCTTCATCAAGCACAGTCTTCACGCGGTCCCGGAACTCGAGGAGGCGCTGAGAATCCCGGAGAGAATCTCGATTGTCCGGGCATATCGCCGGCTCTCCCGCGAAGAAATTCTCCGAGCCATCCGGCAAGCCCTCGAACGGAATGGGTTGTCGGACAGTCTTGCACTCCTCCACAACGATCTGGAACTCAAAGCACCGGTCCTGGTCACCGAACAGGACCCGGGCCTCCAGGTGACCCGGATCGAGTTCGACCCGGTGCGGAAGCAAACCCAGTTTCGATTCGAGCTTTTGAACGAACCGCGAGTGCGGCCGTTTACCGTGATGGCTCCTCTGCGGATCTCCTTCCCGACGCTGGTCGCCCAGCGGGACCTGAGCTCCGGCGAACTCTCCAGCGAAAGTGATTTCCGCGTGGAGGATCGCGTGAGAGCGCAGGATTTGAGCCGGCCGCAAGTCAGCCCGGAACAATTGGCAGGGAAACTCGCGAGGCGTTCGATACCGGCCGGACAGGCGGTGAATCCGAGTATGTTTCGTCCCCAGATACTGGCGGAGAGGGGAAAGCCCGCCACGATGCTGGTCGAAGGAAAGCGGTTTCGCATCACCATGCCGGTGATCCCCTTGCAGCGCGGCGTGCGGGGACAAATCATACGCGTGCGCAGTGTAGCCACGAGGCGCATCTTCGAAGCAGAAGTAGTCGCGCCCGGCCTGCTGCAGAAGGTTTACTAACAGGAGCACACCTCATGAGGAACGGTCACAGAAACTATTTCCCGATCCGGAGCCTGGCTGCCCTTTTCCTGGCAGTCGGGTTGCTGTCGCCCGCGCCCTCCCAGGCCGGCGGGAAAGAGCCGCCGGCGGAACAGCGGCTGAGCAATTATGTCGGGCGGGCGCGCGCCTGGAGCGCGGCCTCCACTCCATCCGTCGGGAGCCTGTGGAGTTCGCAAGGCCTGTTCTCCGACCTGGTGCTCGACTACAAAGCCCGGAAGGTAAACGACCTCATCGTGATCCATATTATCGAGCAGACCACCGCCGAGGCGGCAGGCAGCGTGCAATCGCAGCGGGACTTTGAAGCCAACTCCGGAATCAGCGGACTACTCGGCATCGTGGGCGAGCGCAGCGGCCTGCGGACCTTATTTTCTCCTGCTTCGGACCGTGGCTTGAGCGGCCGGGCGCAGACGGCCTCCGACACGCGGCTGACCACCACCCTGGCGGGCCACGTAGTGGAAGTTTTGCCGAACGGAAACATGGTGGTGGAAGCGGCTCGGGAAGTGGAGATGAACGGCGAACGCCAGATTCTCCTGGTACGCGGAATCATCCGGCCCGGTGACGTGGCCCCGGACAACTCCGTGTTGTCCACGGCCATCAGCCATCTGGAAGTGGAGCTGAAAGGCGAGGGAGTGGTCAGCGACAGCGTGCGCCGTCCCAACGTCATTTTGCGCGGCTTGCTGCGTGTGCTGGGATTCTAGCGAAGAGACGCCGGAAGAGAAACGAAAGACGAGAGATGGAAGAAGAGAGACGGAAGAGGAGAAACGATAGAAGGAGAAACGGAAGATGCAAGGAATGAAGATGCGCGGAAAAAAGAGGCTCGAAAAAAAGCCGCACGGAAAAAGGATTGCTATGACGCTCGCCCTGCTGGCGCTTCTGCCGGCGCTTCCGGCAATGTCCAATGACGTCGGGACCAGAACCGTTCGCATCAAAGATATTTCCACCGTGGCAGGTATTCGCGACAACCAACTGGTCGGCTACGGGATGGTGGTGGGCCTGATGGGCACCGGCGACCGCCGCCAGACCATTTTCTCGACGCAGACGCTTTCCAATATCTTGCAGCGGATGGGAATCCAAATTCCAGCCGAGTCGGTGCGCGTCAACAACATCGCCTCCGTCTTCGTTACCGCCACACTGCCGCCGTTTGCGCATCCTGGAATGCGCATCGACGTTACGGTCTCTTCCATCGGAGATGCCAAAAGCCTGGAGGGGGGTCTGCTGTTGATGTCGCCTCTCTACGGAGCCGACGGGCAGGCTTATGCCTCCGCGCAGGGACCCGTTACGCTGGGTGGCTACACGGCTCAAGGGGGAGGAAACCGGCGGCAGGTCAATCATCCCACCGTGGGGCGCATCCCGGGAGGAGCAATCGTCGAACGCAACACATCGATTGATTTAAGCAACCTCACCACGCTCTCCATCCTGCTGCGCGATGCTGATTTTTCCACGGCTCGGGACCTCGCCGAGACGATTAATGACGAGTTCGGCAAAGAATTGGCCTGGGCGGTGGACAGCCGCCAAGTGGAGATCAGTGTCGAGGAATCCGGCGAGGGAAGCGTGCCCAAACTGCTGGCGCGGATTGAGAGCCTTTTCGTCACCGTCTATCCTCCGGCGAAGGTCGTCGTGAATGAACGCACCGGGACCGTGGTGATGGGCGCCCAGGTCAAGCTGGGCGCCGTTTCCATCCTCCACGGCAGCCTGGTGATTGAAATCGCCACCGAGTTCCAGGTCTCCCAGCCCAGCCCGTTCGGCAGAGGAGACACCACCGTGGTGCCGCAGACCGAGATTCTGGCGCAGGAGACCCCCGCGCAGCGAATTGAACTGCAACAAGGCGCCACGGTCGAAGACTTGGTACGCGGCCTGCAAGCGATCGGAGCTACAGCCCGGGACATTGTGGCCATCCTGCAGGCGATTAAAGCTGCCGGAGCTTTGCAGGCTCAGTTGGTGGTCATCTAATGAGCGCTTTGTCTTTTCCTTTGGTTGGCTTTCACGCAGGGCAGCCGGGGCTGTCCGCCGGGAGGACCTCTGCGGCGGAAAAACTGCTCGAGAAAACTACAGAAAACCCGGGCGACGCAAAGCTGCGTAAGGCGGCGCAAGACTTTGAAGCGATTCTCATTCAAACCTTGTGGCGCTCGATGAAGGAAAGTTTCGCCAGTTCATCGGAACAGGACCCGGCCCACAGAACGCTTGAGGACCTGAGCATGCAAGCAATGTCCACTGCCCTGGCGGCTTCCGGAGGCTTGGGAATTGCCCGCATGCTGATCCATGCGATGGAGCCAGCAATGGACACTACACAGTCAGGAGCCGGAGGCGATGGCGGGGGGAGCAATACCCCGAACATCGGCTAAAGACTTTTTTATCTGCATGATGGAGGTGTAAACGAAAATCATTCCCGCAGGAGACCCGCAAGGGCGAAAAGCCCTACTGGGCAGGGTGATGGCAACTTAATTGCTCTCTAATCTGGAGCGGCATGGCGGTGGATTGGGTAATTCTAAAGTTTTCCTAACCATTGCCGATTAAATGGTTCGGAGGTAAGAAAAGCACCCATGAAAATTGAAAGTTTTTTGCCGTTGCCGGAAAGTCATAAACCCGCCCTGGGGGGAGCCACAAATGCTTCCTCCGCAAACAGCCGGACCGGAAAGTCCGGGCTAAAACAAGACGAGGCAACTCTATCGGTGGATCGCGATACGGTCCAACTGCTCGAATCCAAGCTATCTCACCTTCCGGATGTCCGGCAGGAACGGGTAGAGGCCTTGCAGCGGGTCATCTCAGAAGGCCGCTTTAATGTAAGCAGCGAACAAATTGCAGGAGCGTTGCTTTCTGAGCTTTTAGAGTAGAGACTCTTCTGCCAGCGGTTACATAGGAGGTATGGGCTATGGGAGACATCAATCCTGCCCGGATACAACCGTTGTCTAACCCGGCGGATCCTCAGCGGGACCAACCGAAGCCGAACCGGAAGCTCAAGCCGAAGCCTCAGCAGAAACAGGCTGAGGATCATGCGGCGGACCCTTTGAATGATTCCGGGGAGGAACTGAGCGAGCAAGAAAAGCATCAGTTCGACACATTGGCGTAAACAAATGGAACCAGAGGTTGCCCGCTATTTCGAGTTGGTCGAGAGCCGTCTTTCTGCTCTCCAGTCGCTGGCCCAGGACCTGCAGGAAAGCCATAGCGCTTTTGCGGAAATGGACCTCGACGGAATCCTCCAGCACACCTCCCGCCAGGAAAAGTTTTGCACCCGCCTTCGCACTGTAAACCACACCTTGCGAGCTGCGGAGCGCAAGCTGCTGAAAAGCCCCGGACCCAACCAGACCAGCCCGAACATCCAGACACGGCTCGAATCGCAGGGACCGATTGAGGCGGAACGCTTGCGGATGCTCACGGCCGAGATTTCGGCCGCCGAGCGGCAGGTGGTTCAACGCAACCGGGTGCAAACTGTTTTGCTCGAACGTTCGCGCCATTCCGTCAACGTGCTGTTGAATTCGATGGTTAACTTCGCGGCAACCTATCCGCCGCCACAATCCGGCCAGACGTTCGTTTAACCGGCCGCAGGCAGAGCACCGACCATGTCCAGTCTCCTTGGCACCCTATCCATCGCCGTGAAGGCGCTGATGACGCAGCAGGCTGCCATCCAAACCACCAGCAACAACATTGCGAACGTGAACACGCCCGGCTACGCCCGCCAGCGCGCTGTCCTCCAGGAAGACACGCCCGTCATCCTGGGCACGCTTCTGTTCGGAACCGGGGCCAGCGTGGGAAAAGTGGAAAGCATCCGGGATAAGGTCCTGGAGATTCGGCTGCATCAGGAGACACAGCAGGAGGGCAAGCTCGACGCTTTCCTGGGCGCGATGACGCAGGTGGAGGGCCTGTTCAATGAGGCCGTAGGCGTCGGCCTGGAAGGCGTGATCACCGCTTTCTTCAACAGCCTGCTGGAGCTTTCCACCAATCCGAGCAACATACCCCTGCGCCAGGAAGTCATCACCGCGGCGGAAAATCTGACCAACTCCTTCCGGCAGACCGCCAACAGCCTGTTCGTTATCCAGAGCAACCTGGACCGGGGTGTCACCCAAACCGTCAGCGAGATCAACACGCTGACTACGGAGATCGCCAAGCTGAACGCCGAGGTCAGCGGGCTGGAAAGCGCCGGGCTGGAGAGCAATGCTTTCCGGGACCGCCGGACCCTGTTGATCCGGGAGTTGTCGAGCCTGGTGGACTTGGCTGTGATTGACGCCGGCGGCGGGAGCGTGACGCTGACCACCTCCAGCGGCACTGCGCTGGTGGTGGGCGATAAAAGCATCCCCTTGCAAACCCAGACCGATTTAGCCACGGGATTCCAGCAGATCTTTTCGCAAGGCAGCGATATTACGGCGACGATCACCTCCGGACGGCTCAGCGGCTTGCTCCAGGCCCGGGACCAGGAGATCCCCTCGTTTCTGGCCGACCTCGATACGCTGGCCGCCGATCTGGCCAATGCCTTTAACGCGGTGCATACCGCCGGTTTCGATCTTGCCGGCGCTGCGGGCGGCAACTTCTTTGTTCCGCCGCCGCCCACGGGGGCCGCCGCCAACTTTGCCTTGGCCTTCACCGACCCCACCCTGTTTGCAGCCAGCGCCGACGGCACGGTGGGCAGCAACGGCAACGTGGCAGCACTGGCGGACCTGCGCAACCAAGCCATCGTCAGCGGCCAGCCGCCCGGAGATTTCTACGTGAATTTCGTAGGGCGCGTCGGCAACAAAGTAGCCATTGCCTCCACCCAGCTCGAAGCGGAAATCCTGATTCTCCGGCAATTGAAGAACCAGCGCTCCAACATCTCCGGTGTTTCCCTGGATGAGGAAGCCGCCAACCTGATCCGCTTCCAGCAAGCCTTCCAGGCTGCGGCCCGCGTGGTGACGGTGATCGACGAACTCACGCGGATCGTCGTCAACCTCGGGAGAAATTAAATTGGCGATACGGATCATTCCTGATACGACCGGAAACTTCCTGGCCGCGCTGTATCAGCTCAACAGCCAGCGGGAAAAGGGCCTGCAGGAGATTGCTTCCGGACGCCGCGTCAACACTCTGTCCGACGATCCCTCGGCAGCCGCCCTGAGCGTCCAAAACCGGATGGAAAGCGGCGAGACGGACCAATTTTTGCGCAACATGTCCGGGCTGCGCGCGCAGTTGCAAGTGGCCGACACCACCATGAACGAGGTGGTCCTGGCTCTGACGCGCGCCATTACTTTGGGCGTGCAAGGCGCCAACGGCGTCCTCTCTGCGGATAACCGCCTGGCGGTGGCACAGGAGGTCCGGGGCATCCAGCAGCAACTGGTGGGCTTGGCGAACGTCACTTTTCAGGGAAACTATATTTTTTCGGGTACGGCCGTGACCACCCAGCCCTTTGTTTTCGATGGCGCCGAGCCCTCGGGCGTCCGTTACGACGGAAACACGGTGGTCAACAGCGTGGAGATCGCCACAGGCCAGACCCTGTCCGTGCAGCTGCCCGGCAGCCAAATCTTCAGCGACCCGGCGGCGGACGTCTTGCAAGCCATTCAGGATCTGATCACCGCGCTCGAGTCCGGCACGAGCACGGATGTGGCAAACGCAACCTCCCAGGTGGAGAGCGCCTTCGACCATGTGAATACGGAGCGCGCATTTTTCGGCACGACGCTGAACCGCCTGGAAGCCACCGAGTCATTCCTCAACCGCGAGCGAATCGAACTCAGCTGGCAGGAGAACGATTTGGTCGGCGCCGATCTGGCTGCTACGATCACCAACTTGGCCCAGAGGGAAACCGCGCGGAACGCCTTGCTGGCGACAACCGCCAGGATTGCCCAACTCAACCTGTTTGATTTTCTCCGATAATCCGCACTAAGACAGCCGGAAGATCTGGTGGGCCCAATCCACCGCCTTCAGGTACATTTCCGGCATGATGGCTTCGTCCATGTGCAAGGCCTCCGCCAGATCGGTAAAGGTGTCCCACTCGCCTCGCTCATAGGCCTCCACCATGCCGAGCACCTGCGCGAGACGGTTGTTCCGCTGCAACAAGGCAACTTGGACCTCTTCGGGCACCGGCAGTTGCGCCAGGACCTCCGGCAGGGGCCGGTCGAGAATGGCGTCAATCATGCTAAACAGCCCCAGCAGGAAAAAATCTCCCTCGCGGTCCCGCCTGCCCATTTTTGCCGCCAGCGATTCACACCAAGAAGCCCGAATCAACGAGGTGACCACCAGTTCCGCCGGCTTGTCTTCGCCCATCGAAGCCAGCGCCAACAGAGACACCCAACACCTGATTTCGTTCTCTCCCAGCATGGAAACGGCGTGCCGGATGGAACGGATATGGCCGCGGAAGCCGAAAACAGGGGAGTTGAGGTAGCGCAAGAGCTTGTAACATAGGGCTGGCTCGGTCTTGATAATCCGCTCAATTTCTCTCAGATCAATCTCCAAGCAATGGACGGCCTGCAGGATCCGCAGGTAGTTCAGCTTGAAGGCTGGGATGTCCCGGCTGGAGATCAACTGCGGTTCGCTGAAGAAGTAGCCTTGAAAGTACTGGTAGCCCATGGCTGCCGCTTCATCGAAATCACTCCGGGTTTCGACCTTCTCCGCCAGCATGATGATTCCCTGGGGACCAAACCGGCGGACCATTTCCTCCCTTTGCTCCGGAGTCATGCCGGGGAATTCCACCTTGATCATGTCCACCATGCCCAGGAAAGGCTCGGGGCGTTCCAGGGAACAGACATCATCGAGCGTCAGGCAATACCCCAGGTCTTTGAGGCGGCGGCAAGCCGCCAGCACCTCCGGGTCCGGTTCCACCCCTTCCACGATTTCCAGCACCACATTCTCTTTCGGGAGCAGCAGGGTGTACTCGCTGAGCAACACTTCGCGGGTACAGTTGATGAACGCTTTCCGGTTTTCGGTGAGCATCTCGAGGCCATGCAGGAACAGGCTGTCGGCCATCACGGTGTAGGTTGCCTGCTCCGGGTCGGAGCCATCGAAGAAATCATGGAGGCCGGAGCGGAAAAGCAGCTCGTAGCCATAAACTTCTTGTTTGCGGCTGAAAATGGGTTGGCGGGCGATGAACTTTCGTAGCGTCTCCTTCACCAGAGTGGGCCGAAGAACGCTGACATTGCTGGTGTGCTTGCTGCTCATGATTAGAGCCGTCTAACTTAAAAGTGACTTATTACAAATAGTTATCGGCAGTAATGCCTTTGAACATGAATCGAGGCTCAAGAAACTGGAAATTAAGCAAGGATGAGTGGATGAGTG
Source organism: Acidobacteriota bacterium (assembly GCA_022567475.1). Taxonomy (GTDB): domain Bacteria; phylum Acidobacteriota; class Terriglobia; order 2-12-FULL-54-10; family 2-12-FULL-54-10; genus JADFGZ01. The sequence goes on from JADFGZ010000117.1 coordinate 9,288, forward strand.
AACGGCGAGTTCCAGAAAAAACAGGCAGGAGCTTTTGCATCGGCAACGATCCGAGCCGCGACCCTTTCGGCAATCCCTCGGCTTCTCCCTCGGCTTCGCTCGGGACATGGCTCGGGACATGGCCAGGGCAGGCCATGAGACACCCCACCGCGCTGCAAGCGGCGCGTTGGGGACCCCATGAGGGAGCGGACAAATGGTATTTTTCAACAACCTGCTAAACGTTGCAAAAGACTGCACTGGCACGCGAGGAGCTTTGGGCTGTCAAGCTTCTTCCCTCCCCCGACGCCCAAACAATCAGGCAGGTAAACCAAGCAGCGTGCCGGCGCGAACAAGGGTATTTCAATTCGCTAAACCGTATCTCTATAGACAGTGGCCCACTTGCTGGCCGCATTCATCTGTGCCTGCTCTGCCTCCATTCGGGCGCGACGCTGCAACAAAGCGTTACGCACCCTTTCCAAAACCGGCGGAAGCTGTTCCAAGTTTCCCATGTACTTCTCTATTTCGGCCTTCATCTTCGGCTCGTGACGGTTCGGGAGGAGCCCCCCCCCGAGTATCTGCCCGATCTGCTGAAGATGGTTCATCAGATTCTGAATCTCAGCAGGGTCCAGCGGCCGTCCGGCTGAATCGGTGCAGGCCAGAGCAAGAAAGCCTTGAATCTCGCGGTTTGCATTTCGAATGATTTCCAGAATGGTTGCAGGCATCATGCACTCCAATGCGATCCGACCGGCTCCTCCACGGGAACACCTCCCGGCTGGGCGGCAATGCTCTCGGGAACCGTGCGAGCAGGCGCAGGCGCCCCCGACACTTCCCTTTCCACCTGCTGCCAGGCTTCCCGTAAGGAGAGGAACTGTTCCGCTAACTGTTGCATGATCTCCTCGGAGACTTTAATATTGGCCTCGATGATCTTCCCTCGGGCCATGTCATAAAAGCGGTCCAACTGCGGAGACACCTCACCGCCGCGCTCGAAGTTCAGCACTCCTTGCAGTTGTCCGATCACGGCAATGACGTGATTCAGCTCGGCGGTGCGCTGCTCGATATCGTCGCTTTTTACGGCGTGCAGCGCGCGGTGCAGCGAGCGGATCACCGTGTCGTGGAGAAGCACCACCAGCCCGACCGGGCTGGCGCTCCGGCCGGCGATCTGAAGATAGGAGGAACGGACAAAGTTGGCATTCATTAGCTTAGACTCCTCAGTTGACTTTGTACCTGCGCCAGGATCACGGGAAGGGAGCGCAGCAGGACATCGACGCGGCTGAATTCATCAATCAGCGACTGCCGCCGAAACTCCAGCCGCACCTCAAAGGCCTCGATCTGGTCCGTGATGCTGCTTTTGCTGTCGGCGACCCCCTTCAGGGCGAGGTGGAGCGGCCCGTCGATGCTGTCGGTCAGGGCAATGATTTCCGTGCTGAAATTCTCGGCGAACCCGGCGGGCGATTGCGACTGAAACAGGTTCTGGACATCGGTGAAGTTCGTGGATAAGTAGCCGTCCAGTTTGCTCCCGTCCACCAAGAGCGTGCCGTCATCCTGCGTACTGACGCCGATTGATCCCAGATTCACCAAACCGTTGTTCCCAGTAATGGAATAGACCGAGGCCGTGAGGATCTGCGTCTGCACCAGGCGCAAGGAGCTGTCGCTGGCGAGCGGGGGCGCCGAGTCATTCTCGGCGTCGTAGGCAAACTGCGCGTTGATGGCCGTTATCACTTCGTTGTAGCTGTCCACAAAATCGTCTATGGCCTCGCGCGCCTGGGTTGTATCCGGCTGCACGGTCACCGTCACGGCGGAGGCCGTGGTATCGGTCAGGCTGAGCGTCACTCCGGCGATCACCCCGCTGACCGTGTTGCTGGTGCTGTTGATGGGAACATTATTGACTGTGAGCGAGGCATTCGTGCCGGTGGCGGCCTTGGTGAAGGTAAGCCCCGTCGTATTGTTGGAGATGGTCAGGTCGCCCGGCACGCCGCTTGCATCGCTGAGTATCGAGAGGCGGGCGCCGTCGGCGTCGGTAATCACGCTGGCGGTTACGCCCAAGGCCAGGCTGTTGATGTGGGTTGCCAGGTCATCCAGGGTGTCGTTGGTCGCGTCCACCGTAATGGTAGTGGGCGACCCCGTGCCGATCTGCAAGTCAAAGCTGCCGGTGGCGAACGTAGTGGAGCCGTCGGCAAGCTGGCTGGAGTAGTAAGAAGACGTGGTGGCCAGGGCGCTGACGGTGATGGAGTGCGTAGCAGCCGTAGCGGAGGCATCGGCGGTGGCCGTGAGCACGCTGGTATCGGAAGAAGCGGTAATCTTGGTGTTG